>JAJYED010000018.1 GCA_021790305.1 Microcaldota archaeon | reverse complement strand
GTTTAATATGATCGAATGAAAAAAACAACACACGATAAAAAAAATCAGAGTACTTATCTAAGAAATACAATATACATACTTTCAGGCATAACAGTACTATTGGTATTCATTGTATTAATGCAAACAAATCCTTCTTTAAAACAGACCTCAAATTCTGCACTGCATACATATAACAGCACGAACTCAGTTATTCATAACGGTCCAGTAAATGTGTATACTCCTATAAGCTCATTGCCATTTGTAGAACCTTATAATATAAAGTACCTGGGTGCATTCGCGGTTCCGATAACGGCCCCAGGATGCCCGGAATACGACTATAACTGCACCTTCTCATACGGTGGCGAGGTGATAGCGTACGATCCTTACAACAATGGCATATTCCTGTCAGGCCATATATATTCTCAATGGGTTGCTGAGGTAACTATTCCACAACTAGTTAAAGGGAATAACTTAAGCAAGCTTAATGTTGCATCATTCATACAGAACTTTTCAGACATAACGGATGGACACAGATTCAATACAGGGTACCAATCATCGCAAGCTGACTTATGTATAAATTCATCATACAGTGACCTGGTAACCATACAGACCTCTTGCGGTTCCTCTAGTTATGTATACCCCTTTGTTTCAGCAGATGTAGGAGAGTATATCCAAATATATAACGGAACAGGATTTACTCCAGGCATATACAAGATAACTGGCCTAAGGGGAAACTCTGCAGTATTGAATACCAGTGCAGGTACTGCAGGCAGCAGTGGTGGGAACTGGCATGGTATCGATTTATATGACAATCCTTCCGGAGATGACCTCGGCGGCTTAATCGTTTACAAACATGAGTTAATAGGAGATATATATGGTTATTACGATGCGGCTTACACCGTAGCATATTCGCATTTCACTTCAGGTCTTAATCTAGGGACTAACTTCTCAGCAATATACAATGTAGCTCCACAGGTAAACCCTGGTTATGTTGCAGGTCCAATGACAGATGTTCCCTCACAGTATGCTTCTATGCTCAGGGGAAATGTGCTTACCGGTCAGTACGGACTTGCAATAACAAGCAGAACCTCCTGGGGACCGGCTGCATTTGCGTTCAATCCTGCAAATTTCACCTCTCCATTCAACTCTGTACAGGCAACTGCTCTCCTATACTATAATTCGGCTCATCCCACGCTCGGTACATGGGGCAGCGGAGGCGGATACGACAATCTTTCACTGTTCGATCAGGCAACTGCAGCAGGGGGAATGGTGCTGGTTCCAGGCACGCAGACTTTATTATTTTTGCAGAGGAACGGCGTCGGTCCAACATGTTATGGGATAGGAACTACAAATATGACCTTGCTTCATGAAGGAATAGATCCATCAAACGGCGATAATTACTGCTATGATCCTGTACAATCTTCAAAAGGCACTCATGCATATCCGTATGTATATCAGGTTCTTGCATATAACGTAAGCGAACTTGCACAAGTCGCAAACGGCACATTAGAACCATGGCAGCCTGTTCCTTATGCAGTATGGGACCTCCAAAACGCTACTACTGCTACCACTGATACATTTTCAGCTACGTTCGACAATGCCACAAACTCAATTTACATATCAATAGAAGGCGGAGATTCTGAACAGGCGTATGACTCAAACCCTCTAATAAAAGTTTATCAAATAAATATGAGTGCAACTGCGGCACCAGCATATTATCTGGGAGGTATTGTAGGGGAGGCTACAGGTCCATTACAGCTTCAGGTCAATGGCGGAAATACCCTGAACGTTTCAGGAGACGGGCAGTTTGAATTCCCAAACGAAATTGCAAACGGCGCACAATTTACAGTATCTGTACTAACTCCACCTACAGGACATGTATGTACTGTGAGGAACGGCCAATCAACAATCCAGGACTCAAATTACTTTAATGTTTTTGTAAGCTGCCTTCAGAATGCGACGGTAAACAACACTACTTCTACTACCTCAACAGTCACTACTACTTCCAGCACATCATCTACAAGCTCCAGTACTTCATCAACCACTGCATCTACCACAACAATAACTACTTCTCCAACAACCGGAAGCAGCTCATCAGGAGGTGGAGGAGGCGGTGCTCCAGCCGGAGGAGGTTCACAAAAACCATCAGTAATAGAGTTAGGAAACGGCTGTTATCAGGTAACTAACATGACCTCTCCTGATTATGTAATAGTTAACATAAACGGTTCTTCATTCTATGTGAGAGACAATTTCGTATCTCCTACAGATACTGGGATAACGATAGACAACCAGACTCATTATACGCTATCCCTTAATTCAAACTATTCTATAAGCAAGAACTCAAGATATAATTATACCATATCACTGGAAAGAATATCCTACCTTCCAATAATACAGACTGTTGTTCTGGACATCTGCGCTGCACCTGTGCAAAACATAACGACAACTGCAAAGCCAATTATAATAAAAACTCAGAATGAGACTACACAGCTTAACATCAGCATTTCAAGTCCTCTGGAGATTAACTTTACACACTATGATGCTGTAATAGGCATAAGTTCAGGGATAACTAATGTGCTATCAAATTCCACACCTAAACAGAATCTTTCCAAGCCAAAGATTCAATTATCTATAAAGAACGTATCAAACCCTGCCATTCCTACACCTCCACACTACACCAAGATAAGAATACTTAATATAACTCTGAACTCTACAAGCAAGACAATACTCGACTCTGATATAAACGCATCGATAGACTACAACTGCAGTATACCCTCTGGGAGTATACAGCCGTTCATTTACCAAAACAATACCTGGGAAGTAATCGCTCATTTCTCAATAAACGCAAAGGCATGCACGGCAAACATATCAATACCTGCTGATCCGATAGTCGGACTGTTTGAGCTTCAGGCGATTACAAGCACAACCCATACATCTAACAGCACAACTACTACAACATCAACTGTTCCGACGACCACAATAACCCAACAAAGTTCTTCAGGCAGCAACAAGGAAGAATATACTATAATAGGGGTAATGGCAATAGTCGTAATAATAATCCTATTATATCTGATAAACAGAGGAGGGAAGAAAGAGAAAAAACATGGAGACAATGTGCATGATGCGCATGCAGTTTCTCATGATAACGATGTAAGATTGGAAAACAACAATCAGAATAATGGGAATAATCCAGCAGAACATGCTCCAGATACATCTGATAGACAAGACACTGTCAATAAGTAAGATATGCGAGCGCCGGGATTCGGACCCGGGTTTTAGCCTTGGCAAGGCTATGTCCTACCAGACTAGACTACACTCGCACAAACAGCCTCTCATGCCAAGGTGATATTCCTATTACTAGCAAACGCTTATTAATATTATTTAATGATAAGAAAGCACAAGCGTGTTGAAAATGGCAGATGAAAATACTCATAAGGAGACCAAGAAAAGCACTTCGATAAAGCCTGTATACATAATCGCAGGTATAATTGCAGTGGTTATAATTATAGGGGCGGCATATGCGCTAACCCAATCGTCACCTACTGTAGTAGCAGGAGACAATGTCAGCGTGTACTACAAAGGCAGTTTCACGAACGGCACAGTATTCAACAATAACTTCAATACCTCACAACCACTCACATTCATTGCAGGTTCAAACGCCCTGATCCCTGGATTTTCAAATGCAGTAATAGGGATGAAGCTGAACCAGACAAAGACCGTAACGCTTCCTGTAAACGAGGCTTACGGTCCTGTCAATCCTGCAGCAATAGTGAGCGTACCAAGATCCATATTCGGCAACCAGTCCAACTCCTTGAAGGTTGGCGGACTTGTGAGTTCCAGCACAGGTTCAACAGGGGTTATAGAAGCTATAAATGCTACAAATGTAACAGTAAACCTCAATCCCCCTCTTGCAGGCAAGGTTCTGGTATTCGAGATAAAGGTAGTGAAGATACAGAGTGCATAAACTCTTTTCAAAAAGGGTTTTAAACATAGGCTGAACAAGGTATTCATGCTTAAGTACTACTTAGCTGAGTTGTTCGAGCCTACGCTTCTTTACAGCCTGGCTCTTGCAGTCCTTGGCATAGCTGCCGCTTATCATTATGGCTATTTCTCGGCAACAAACGCCCTCCTTCTGATAACAGGCAGTGTGCTCGCACAGATGTCGGTCAATGTAATAAGCGACTATTTTGACTATATTAGCGGGCTTGACAAGGAGCTTGCAAGGAACAAGTCTGGCAACCTTGCGGGAGGAAGCTCTCTCATAGCAGAAGGCAAGATAAAACCTCTAAAGACCCTCCTTTCAGGGATCATAACGCTGATACTTGCTGCTATTATAGGAGTATACTTCCTTACAATACATCCAGCTCTTCTTCCTATAATCCTGCTTGCAGGGATCTCAATACTGCTGTATGCAAGGGTTGTGAAGAGAATACCATACCTATCAGAGCCATTATGCACCATTAACTATACGCTGATCGCATACGGCAGCTTCATAGCGATGGCAGGCATCTCTGCTGTAAACTACCAGATAGCATTCGCATTCATACCTGCAGGGATAATGCTTGGCGGCAATGCCCTCTTTGTAAACGAGATACCTGACAGGAAGACGGACAAGAAGTACGGAGTCAGGCACAGCGCAGTAATGCTCGGCACAAGCAGGAAGATAGCCTCATACTACCTGCTCTTCCAGGCAGCTGCATACCTTATACTTATCATCGGTCTTTTGCTTGGCGAAGTATCTATATTCTCAATATCTGCACTCGTAGTGCTCCCCATAACCCCTTATATATTTAATGGGATATACAATGCTTATTCAGATAAATATGCCAAATACCTGGGTCTTCATACAATCGCATCTTTTGCATTTGCGCTGCTGCTATCTGCAGCATTCCTGATCCCAGTTTTGTGATATTAGTGATATTATGAGCCAAAGAGTATACAAGATATTCTCGGAAGTGCACAGCCACTATGACGCTGTCAATACAATATGCAGTTTAGGCACCATAGTAAAATGGAGGAAGGTAGGGGCAAAGGAAGCAACTATAAACAAGGAGAGCTACAAGCTCCTTGACATAGCTACAGGAACAGGGGAATTCGCAATCACTCTGGACAGCGAGGCAAAGAAGCAGGGCAAGAAGGTTGAGATAACTGGAGTTGATTTCTCTGAGAATATGCTCAGCGTTGCAAAGCGCAAGGCAAAGGAGAGGAACCTTGACATAAAATTCGAGCATGGGGATGCCCTGCACCTAAGGTATCCAGACAAATCCTTTGACGTAGTAACTTCCTCATTCGCACTCAGGAATGTCGATGACCTTAACAAGTTCTGTTCAGAAGCAAAACGCGTCCTCAAGCCAGGGGGCAGATTCGTATTCATGGATATGGCAAAGCCTGACAAGGCATGGCAGAGGGCATTCCTCAAATTCTTCTGGGGCGTATCAGGGATAATAGGATTTGCAGAGTACAAGGAAGCGTTCGAATGGCTGATGGTGAGCGTAGACAGGTTCGACAAGGAGAATTTTGTAAAGATAGTCAAGAAGAACGGCTTCAAGAATGTAAAGAAGAAGAACCTTGTATCAGGAGCTGCGTTCATGGTGACAGGGCACAGGTAGGTGCTTCACTGGAGAGCAAGAATTCAGCCATGTATTCGGAAGCGCATAAATCTTACGACTCTACGAACAGGCTTCTCAGCTTCAACACCGACAACATAATAAGGAAGAGGGCAGCCAATGCCATTCTTTCATCAAACCCTTCAAATGTCCTTGACATAGCCACTGGCACAGGAGACCTTGCTATGCTGATTGCAAAATATGCAAAGGAGAAAGGGCTGAAGACGAAGGTGACGGGGATAGATGTGAATGCCGGCATGCTCTCCGTTGCAAGGGAGAAGGCATCAAGGGATGCAGCAAGAAATGTAATATTCGAGAGTGGCAATGCTCTTGGATTAAAGTACAGGACAGGAACTTTCGATGCTGTCGTATGCTCCTTTGCCCTGAAGAACTTCGATTCGCAGGAGAGATTCCTCGGAGAGGTAAGGCGTGTCCTGAAAAGCAATGGCACCTTTGTCCTAATAGACATATCAAGACCTGAAAGTGCGCTAGGAAGGATTGGATTCTGGTTCTACATGAAGTACATGGAGTTATTCGGCATTGCAACAGGAAAGGAGCTCTACAAATGGCTGCCAAAGAGCACGGCTGAATTCAGCAGGAAGGAATTCATAAAGAGAGTAAGAGATGAGGGATTCAGGGAGGTGAAGGTTAGAGAGTACCTTCTTGGTATCTCTTACATGCTGACCTGCAGGAAATGATGTTAAAAACATTAAAAAGCACGCAACGATAACACATGATGATAATGTATGGAGGCAAGGAGAATCGGACTCCTGCTTGCAGAATGTCAATCTGCCGTCCTACCACTAGACGATGCCTCCGTTACAAGAAATCTGATTAGAAGCTCAGATTAATATTATCATGCCGTCGTTTGCTATCTCTGTATTCTTGAAGACCTTCTTTGCATCTGTTTGAAGCTGTTTAACATCTTTATACCTTGCGCTTATGTGGGTAAGGAGCAGGCGCTTTGCCTTCGCCTTCTTCGCAACAGCTGCGGCTTCCGAGGCAGTGGAATGCTTCCTCTCAACCGCAAGCTTCTTCTCAGAATCAGCAAACGATGATTCATGTATGAGCAGATCTGCGCCATCCGCTGCCTTCACTGTCGACTCTACCGGCCTTGTATCAGAGGCATAGACAATCTTTTTCCCCTGAACCTTCTTAGAAACCTTAGATATGAGTATCTTTTTGCCGTTTGCAACTACGCTCCCGTTTTCATTAAGCTCCTTGAACATCGCACCCTTTATGCCTAGCTTCCTGCAGAGCTCCTTGTCAAACTTCAGGGATGGATTCTCTTCGAATACATAACCCTTTGTCCCTATAGAATGGCTTAGAGGGAAGGACTTTACGGAGAAGCCCCTGCCCTTGTATATAACTCCATTCCCTATCCCATGGACATTTACCTTGTACTCTATCTTTGCGTTGTCGAAGGTCTTCAGCTTTTCTATAACATCCTCATAGCCTTTAGGCACAAAGATCTCTATCGGACTCTGCCTGTTGTTTATCGCAAGGGTCCTGAGCAAGCCAGCTATCCCTATGACATGGTCGCCATGGACATGCGTTATGAAGACGGCTTTTGTCTTGTACGTGTTTATTCCGTATTTGAGCATCTGAAGCTGCGTGCCCTCTCCACAGTCGAATAGGAAGACCTCGCCGTTGTATACGAGGGCGTAGCTGGGAAGGTTCCTGCTCTTCGAAGGCGCAGAGCCTGCAGTCCCAAGTGCAATTATCTTAATCTGCATTCAAATCCCATTCCTACAGTTCTATTGTCACTGTCTTCTTCTTAAGGTCTATTCCGGTTACCTTTACCACAGACGAGGCATTCAGCTCCTCCACAGTCGGCTTCTTTTTCCTCTTTATCTCATCTATAAGTGCATTTATCGCATTCATGTTCTCAAGAACATTCCTTCCAATCTCCGCATACTCCTTCTCCTCTTCTGCAAACCTCTGTGCAAGCTGCCTCTGCTTGCTTACGCTTGCATCCATCTCTGCAACCTTCCTGTTGCTCTCCGTGTCCTCCTCAACCCTCTCATTCTTGTTGTATTCGTCAAGCAGTTCATTCATGCCTGCAAACCTCTCCTTCTGCAAGCTATTGTATTTATCCAGAGGATATGCTGAGTAGTCAACGTATGCGCCATTCTCCGAATATGCGACAGGATCTGGGGAAGCCATCCTCGTGAAGATATAACCTATGGCAAGCGCTACCTGGTCCCTGTCCACGGAATCTGCCTTTGCCTTAGGGTCTATCTTGTGCATCCTTAGCGCATCATCAAGGTATGCCGGACCAACACCGATATATTTTGAAACTGCCCTTATCAGAATGTCGTCTTCGGAGCACGCATGCTCTACAAGCTCCACAAGATTGTTCTCCGTCTCTTCCATGCTCATCTTGCCCTCTATTATCTCATAAGGCATCTTCGACCTCACCTCCCTATCCTTGTATATTATGCGCTTGTAGCAGAGGTCTATGGCCCCATTCCTGACAAGCATGACATTGCCCCTTCCGAACATCTCGATGACAAAGCTGTAGTCGCCATCTTTCGATGAGAACTCAATCACAATCACTCTGTCAGTTCCATACTGGTATATGCGCTTGACCTTGCAGTTCTCTATCCTCTTTCTTACCGCCATTGCAAAGGAGGTAGCCGCTCTCGGCTCAGGAGAGTATTTTGTGGAGTTGAAGGTCTTGAGGAGCATGCAGTGCACCGTGATGTTGCCTTCTGAGTTGTGGAAGACGAACCTGAAAGAGTCCTTTCCATCCTCATAGAACTTCTTGAGGAAGGCTCCCTCTATGCCGCTCTTCAATTCCTTAATCGCAAGATGCAGTTCAAGCGAGGCTATCTCTCGCATAAGTATCAGCTAAAGTTTCTTCTTACCCTCTTCTTTTACTATCTTTGCAAAGTGCTCTGCGGCTTTCTTTGCCTTGTCCGACTGCTCTATCGCCGTGCCTATCTGCACGATATCCGCACCAGCCTTTATCGTCTCCCTGAGATTCTCCTCATTCATTATTCCCCCGGCAACTATGTACGGGACATCTATGGTGCTCTTCACCGTGCGTATCATCTTAGGTGGCACAGGTCCTGATCCCATCATCTGCGGATTCGAACCGACGTCTGTAAGTATGAACTTGTTTCCCAGATACTGGCCTGCAAGCGCAAGTGCAGCAGCTACCTTCTCCTTCTCCCTGGGAACCATATTTGCATCTCCCACCCATCCTACGGTCCCTCCAGGAGCTATGACTATATATCCTATAGACAGAGGCTCTATTCCAAGCTGCCTTACCAATGGTGCAGAGAGCATCTGTGCATGCGTTATCCAATACGTATTCCTTGCATTGAGCAGTGACATGAAGTAAACCGCATCGGCATGCCTTGTAAGCGTCGCTATGTTTCCCGGGAAGAGGACTACAGGAACGTCAACCTGTTCCTTGACGCGCTTCGTCACTCCGTCAAGAAGCTCGCCCTGCGCGCCTATGCTCCCTCCCATAAGTATAACGTCAGCTCCACCGTCAGCTGCAGCCTTTGCGGTCTTTACTGCCTGGTCCGGACTCTCATAATCAACAGGGTCCACTACCATGAACATCAGCGCTCCCTTCTCATCGAGCCTCTCGTAAATGTAACGCTCCACCTTTCCAAGGCTTTTATTCATATAATTCACTTGATCATCTCAGAAATTGATATTATAAGCAAGCTCTTTATAATTAAGCTCTCTTGTACTTCTCTTGAAAGTCCTTTATCATCTCCCTCCCTTCCTTTTCAATGCTCGCCTTCGGCTTGAAGCCAAGCACCTTCATAGCCTTCTCTATGGAGACGCGCCTGTCGCTTGTCACGAAGCGCAGCTCATCGCTGTCCAGCCCTCTCCTCTTAGCGACTATGGAGACTATGACGGGGCTTATGTGCTTCTCTATCTTATCAAGGCCGAGCTCCTTCGATACGAAATTGAAGAGGTACAGCTGTGTATATTCAACGCCGTCCGTGAGGTTGTATATGCCTTTCGGCGCGTCCATGCCAAGCATCAGCCCCCTTACCACATCATCTATATGTATGAGCGCAAAGTAATTGCTCCCATTCCCTATGATGTATGCCTTCCCCTCCTTTATGGCCCTGAAGACCTTGAAGAATGAGTGCTCAAATCCCCTTCCGTATACCGTGCCCATCCTGAATATCGTATAATCGAGAAGGCTGCCATTCGCCATTATCTCCTTCTCAGCCAGCATCTTTGTATGTCCGTACCTGTCTGAAGGCCTAGGCTCCGACTCCTCTGTAAGTATGCCCTCTCTCTTCTTGCCATAGACATCTACCGTGCTCGTGTATATCAGCTTCTTAACGCTATTGCGTATGCATAAATCCACTACATTCGCTGTGCCCTCTACATTGACGCGGACAAGCTCATCAGTATATGCTTTGTACTCGCTCACGATCGCTGCCAGATGGAAGACGTAGGACACTCCCTGCATCGCCTTCCCGAGCTTCTCCTTGTCATTTATATCGCCTACATAAGGAACGACTCCTGATTCAAGAGCCTGCAGCTGCTCCATCTTTTCGGCATAAGCCCTTACATGATAACCCTGGGCGAGCAATTCCTTTATCAGAGCCCTTCCAAGCCTGCCCGTACTGCCTGTAACGAGCACGGTCTTTCCTGAAACCCTGCTGCTCCCTGTTTCTTTTCTAACAGCTTTTTGCGTCTTTTTATTCGTCGTGAAACAGCCTCTTTGCAAAGAATTTCATATACCCTTCTGGTGCGTTTCCCATCGCATAGTTTACCCAATCCTTTCCGAACGGCACCAGGACGCTCACCTTGGCCTTCCTCTTCTGAGCCTTCTTCAGGTGCCTCTTGCTGTATCCTAATCTGAATTCAAAGATTAAATTCCTTTCGTTTCTGCCAGCCTTTGACAGTTTTGAGAGAAGCTCATCAGAAGCTGATGATAAGACTGGCACATCCACCTTTTTTGCTATTGCACCTATGCGCTTCGCTATCTCCTTGTCCTTCCTGTTCTCCTCGCCAAGCAGCACCTTCACATACTTGGCGCTCTTTCCTCCATTTACATAGCGCTCAGCATCATCCAAACCACATGCAATCCCTACCTTCATGCCTGAGAGCTCCTTGATCAAAGGCTTACTCATCGAGTCTGCCTCGGCCCATACGAAGACCTTGCTCCTGCTTGATAATTCCTCTATCTTCTTCATGTTGGCAATAGCTATGCCCTCTCCCATATCAAGGCCTATCTGCTCCAGCCTTACATGCACGCTTGCCCCTATCCCCAGTCTCGCTATTCTTCTTATCAGTTCCAGGTATGTGGTTGTAACGTATGCAGCCTTTGGCTTGTCCATAGCAGCTCCGCTGAGGAACATTATAGAGGTGCTTATCCCCTTGTCGCTTATGCCCTTGGCAGCATCAAGAGCAGAGCTCATGGTAGTTCCTGCAATGTGCTTGGAGACAAGCCTGTGAAGCACCTTCTCCATTATGGGTTCCTTATTCTTTATCTCAGAATCAACCAAAAATATCATCTAACAAGTACCTATGTGCATCAGAGCATGCAGAATGTATAATAGCATATAGGATTTTATCTTGAATCACAGCTATATATTAGTTTCTAAGAAGCTTCAATAAGGTAAATCATATGCTCTGTCTATCAAAATCAAGAGGCACGGGAGGAAGCATGAAGGCCCAGCCTGAGGACTTCGTAGTCCGTGAGATAACCAACAAAGGGGTAACGCTCGAGCTTCAGAAGGTGTACTCTGCAAAGGACCTTAAGGAAGATGATCCAAAGGAAGGAAGATTCTGCACCTTTGTGATGGAGAAGAGGAACTGGAATACGATAAATGCGCTTCTCGCAGTTGCAAAACGCCTTGGACACGGCAGGAAGTCCATCGGCTATTCCGGTATAAAGGACAGGAATGCAATGACTGTGCAGATGGCAAGCATCTTCGGCGCTGATCCTGAAGCTGTAATGCGCACAAGGATAAAGGACATATCGATAAACGGCGCATGGAAGAGCGACGGGGTGGAGATGGGAAGCAATCTGGGCAACGCCTTCTCAATAAGGGTAAGAGATGCTAGGGGCGGAGAGATCGATGCCATTATCGAGGAGCTATCTGGATTTGCACCAAATTATTTTGATGCACAGAGGTTCGGTTCAAGGTTAAATAATGCTGCAGTGGGGCTCTGCATAATGGAGGGGAGATTCGATGACGCTGTTATGGAGTTCCTTACAGGATATGAAAACGAGACAAGCGCAGATGCGATAGAAGCAAGGAAGCGGCTAAGGGAGGAGCAGGACTTCAAGCAGGCGATGGAGTACTTCCCAAGATATCTGAAGACGGAGCGCACCGTAATAAGCGCACTCTGCCGCGAGAAGAATTACGCAAACGCG
>JAJYED010000017.1 GCA_021790305.1 Microcaldota archaeon | reverse complement strand
TGTATCTTGCCTTAGTAAACTTTCCGTCAGCATCCATCTTGCCAAGATAAAGCGCTACAGACTTCCATTTGGATCTTCCTTTATCATACATATTTGAGCATTCGTATACATAATATCTGCCTTTTACCAAGCGTATCTGGACAGAGTGCCTGCTCTTTTTATTAAGTTCTATTAACCTATCCTTTACTTTCTGAGGAAGTTCCATGAAATCATATTAATATTTTATTAATAACTTATAAATATTGATATCACAAACACCTTTATTGATACACAATAGAGCCGTATAGACCTATTAAATTATTTATAACTATTGACTAAATTAAATTAATTTGATATTTATGCATTAATAGATTAGAATAATTTTACTTTTCTCAACTTAGATATAAATAATAGGTCATCCATATATGTTACAGGTGTGTCGGTCATGGATAGAATTTCTGAAAGCTGCATCCTAAGTGGAAGTTTCCTTCCTACCAACCCCAAAGTGGCTTTTGGACGTATCACTATCTTTAGATATATGCACCTGCACTATGTGCCGGGAGAATTCCCGGCATTTATGCTTGATTAATTAGCAGGATAGTTGACAGGTATATACTATCCAACTCAATAGGTCCAGGTCTTGGATAGACATAAAAACACGCAGGCCTTTCCTTAAGTCAGTGTTTGGAGGCATGAGTGGCAGAGGGATTAAGCCAGACTAACTAATTGAAACTGTATCAAGTGATACTAAGAGAGCGAGATCCAGCAGTATAATTGACCAGTTATGTGCAAAGTATATAAAGAACAATAATATTGAATTATATATTATCTCTCCAAAAGAGATAAAAAACATAAAAGACATAATAGAAAATAAATTGTGTGCTGGGACTGTTGTCAACAAGGATGGGAAGAGAGATAATTGCATTAGCCTATCTAGGGATGTGAGGTGTTAATATGGAACATGAGATAAGATTGAAGGTCGAAGACTTCAAAGCTGCAAAAAAATTCTTGATCAGAAGCAAAGCCAAGTACATAAATGCAACTAAACAGATAGATAGGTATTATGGCAATGCTGATTTGTATACAAAGAAGAAAAGTTTTCTTATACGTATAAGATCTGAAAAAGATGTGCACTTCTTGACTTACAAGGCATCTACAGGCAGAATGGGCAGGTATGAAGAATATGAGACTAACATAGAAGATCCGAAAACAATCGAAACAATTCTGCTGAAGTCGAAGTTTAACAACATAATAAATGTTACAAAGTCCCGAACCACATACAAGTTAGGTAACTGTAAGATAAACCTTGATACGGTTAAGGGTCTTGGAAATTTCATAGAAATAGAGATAATATCTGATAGCCAAAAGCATAAGGAATTGACTCGGATAGTAAAAGAAATGAACCTGAACAAAGCTAAAATCGTAAGACAGGGATATGTCTCTATAATGCTGGCACGTTCAAAATCAAGGTATGCGAAGTACATTAATGGGTAAGCCGAACTTATTAAAAATGCAGATGCATCGTTAGTAAATAGCTCTGGCATAAAAGCTGCTTATGATAAACCTGAGGCAAGTTTAAGAAGCCTCATTAGGGGATAATATGGCGCAGGCAGATTTGTTGGTGGCAGTGTTGTTCGTTTCGGACAAAAAAATATTGGCAGAAGTAAGAACAAAAGATAATGACTTTGGTGCCGGAGCCACTTGGCTTCCGGGAGGACATGTGGATGAAGGAGAAACTTCTAAGGTAGCATTACTTAGAGAGATAGATGAGGAATTTGGCGTGAAACCTGTCGATTATTACTGGTTATGCCAGAAACCTTGGAACAAAGACGGGGAAGAATACTTAATTGATTATTATGTTTGTACTAAATGGGAAGGAAAAATGATTGCAAAGGAGGCAGAAAGACTTATCTGGTTGGCTTACAATGAGATAGAAAAACTGGATGAAGAGGTAGATAAAGCTGCATTTAAAGAATATATTGATCATGAAGGCATATAACACATATAACACATATAACACATGTAACAACATAAAAAGATGGTGAATGCTATGACAGGCGGAAAGGCCATATTGGTAGTTGGTCCGGAAGGTTCTGGAAAGACATTCTTATCTAATATGCTAAGGTCCAAAGGATTAAATGTAATTGATACCGATTCGGTAGATAAACTGGTAAGATGGACTGATATGCATGGAAGAAAGGTCAGATTCCCGGAAAAACCCGATCCATATTGGTTTAATGGGCATAAGTTCTGCATATACAAGAATAGACTGAAGGCTTTGATAAAAAAACGTCCTGTAGTGGTTTTTGCGTTAGCGCATAACTTAGAGGACATAATAGGCATGTTCGATGAGATTTATTACCTCAAGGTAAACAAGAGTATCTTAGATAAGAGGCTGAGAAAAAGAGATGGAAATGCGTATGCAGGCGTTAGGCAATTGGCTTATATTAAAGAGCTTGACAGGATTGCAAAAGATAACGGATTTAGGATTATAAGAGATTCGGATGTTGCTGCTGCATTGAGATATTTTTCATCTTTGAGATAAGATACCGTAGATATTTGCCAACATTTATGGATTATGCATTACTATTCCAGTAAAACTGGGAGTGGTCAATGCTTTTTAAAGCTGCTATTCAAATTGAAAGCTTCTGATAAACTTTAAATGTTTATTTGGATAAATACGTTTGTTACTGAGGTATCTGTGGAGGTAGAGTGTATGTCTGATGCGTCAAATGTTATAGCTGAAAAGATGTTTGAGGAGATAAACGAGAATATACGCCTTGCTGAGGAGTGCTGGAAGAGCAAGGATATCAAGTTTGAGATCTACTTCAGGAATGCGAAGGAGAAGCTTGAAGAGTTTGAGAGCCTGTTTGAGCACTGATTCTTTATACTTACAGTTGTTTTTGACTGCCAGTTAAATCCGCATAATAATAAGTATTTTCTCTTTGAGAGTTCTTTGGTTTTATAGTGGCAGGAACTGAAAAGGAGGTTGCGTTCATTAGGGGAGACGGGATAGGCCCAGAGATAGTTGATAATTCAAAGAGGATAGTTGATGCTGCTGTTGGCAAGTCGGGCGCAGGAAGCATAAGGTGGGTAGAAGCATACGCTGGATCTGCTGCAGAGGAGAAATTTGGCAACAGGCTTCCTGACCAGACCCTTGAGATAATAAAGAGATGCAAGGTTGCGATAAAGGGACCTATAGAGACCCCTGTCGGCAAGGGCTTCACATCAATAAATGTAAGGCTTAGGCTTGCCTTTGACCTTTATGCAAATATACGCCCTGTAAAATACTTCCCGGGAATAGTCAGTCCGCTCAAGAAACCGGAAGGGATAGATATGGTAATATTCAGGGAGAATACGGATGACCTTTACCGCGGAATAGAGTGGAAGTATGACTCTGCTGAAGCAGGAAAGGTGAGAGACTTCCTGAATTCAGAGCTTGGCACAGATATAGAGAGTGATGCAGGGATAGGGATAAAGGTTATTGGGAAGGCGAAGACACAGAGAGTTACAAGGATTGCACTCAATTATGCAATAAATCATAGGAGAAAGAGCATAACCATTATGCACAAGGGCAACATAATGAAGTATACTGAAGGGGCTTTCAGGGAGTGGGCCTATGAGACTGCTGAGAAAGAATTCAGGGATAGGATTGTAACTGAACAGGAGGTTGCAAACGGAGCCTCGAGAGATGGAAAGATACTGCTGAATGACAGGATAGCCGACAATATGTTCCAGCAGATAATAACAAGGCCTGACGAATATGACATAATACTGGCTCCTAATCTGAATGGAGATTATGTCTCTGATGCTGCAGGAGCGCTTATAGGAAATATAGGGGTTCTGGGAGGCGCAAACATAGGGGATAATTATGCCATGTTCGAAGCAGTACATGGAACCGTTCCAAAGTATGCAGGCATGGATGTTGCGAATCCGATGGGAATGCTTAGTGCATGCACGCTCATGCTTGAGCACATAGGGATGGATGTTGCAGCGACATCGATAAAGAAGGCTGTGTCTGCAGTTCTTGAAGAGAAGATAGCTACAAAGGATATTGCAAGATTCCTCGGTACAGAAGCTGTAGGAACAAAGGAGTTCTCAGACAGTATCATAGCCAAGATAAAGGAAGGGTAGCTTTTACCTGCTTTTGCGCTTTCCCTGACAAGCCTTATATTCATTGGCAGGAATAGATTTTTTGGATTGGAATGGAGAGCAAACCTGAGATAAAACTCGGACTGGAGGGAGTCTACTTTACAGAATCTGAAATATGCAAAGTAGATGGGATAAACGGAAAGCTGTATTATTACGGTTATTCCATAGAGACGCTTGCTGAAAATTCAAACTTTGAAGAGACATGCTTCCTGCTTCTGAATGGAAGGCTGCCTGATGAATCAGAACTGTCAGCTTTTAGGAAGACTCTTGCCTCTGAGAGGGAGCTTCCTGCAGAGATAGTCTCTGTGATAAGGGCTTCTGCCAGGACGGCTAATGCTATGGACCTGCTCAGAAGTACTTTCTCTATGCTCTCGTTATATGACAAAGATGCAAATGATAATTCTGAAGAGGCAAACATGAGGAAGAGCATACGCTTCATGTCAAAGATAGCTTCTATAACCGCTGCAATAGGTAGCTTCAGGCAAGGAAGGGAGTATGTGAAACCTGACAGCTCAATGGGCCATGTTGAGAACTTCCTGTACATGCTTAATGGAAAGAAGCCCATGGCCGAAGAGGTTAAGATTCTTGATCTGATGTTCCTGCTGCATGCCGAACACAGCTCAAACGCATCGACCTTCTCCGGAATAGTCACAGCGTCTACCCTCTCTGACCTTCATTCTTCCATCACCTCAGCCATAGGCACACTGAAGGGTCCGCTGCATGGAGGAGCTGACGAGGCTGCCCTGCATATGATGCATGCGATAGGAAGTCCCGAGAATACAGAGGCTTACATAAACGATGCACTTGCAGGAAAGAAGAAGATAATGGGATTCGGGCATCGTGTCTACAAGACATATGATCCTAGGGCCAGAATAATAAAGAGAAGGCTCGAGGAACTTAGGGGAAGCGCAGATGAAGAGGTAAAGAACCTAACGAATATAGCGCTTGCTGCTGAGAAGCTCATGATAGATAAATTAGGCGCAAGCCATGGGATATGGCCAAATGTTGACTTCTTCTCAGGGCCCGTATACACGGATCTTGGCATACCGGACTATCTGTTTACTCCGATGTTTGCAGTTAGTAGGGTTCCTGGTTGGTGTGCACACATAATGCAGTACTGGAAGAGCAACAGGCTTGTTAGACCTCTTGAGTACTACAACGGAGAGATCGACAGGAAGTACGTTCCGATAGAAGGAAGATAATCAGATATTTCCTCCGCTTACCAATGCAATTGTCTTGCCTTCAGGGCTCAGCTTCCTATAGGCTGCAACGCTTGCTGCTCCTCCCAATTCAGCTTCTATATTATACATCTCCTTCAGTTTGACGGCTTCTTCCAGCATCTCCTTGTCGCTTACTGTAACCATGTCTCCGCCAAGCTCCTTGAGCAGCTTTATGCTCTCTTCTCCGAATGTAGGGAAACCAACTGCTATCGCGTCTGCAGCAGTATCTGGCCTCTCTCGTATTATCTGCGTGCCTGATTTGAATGCAGTGTATAACGGCTTTGCACCTTCCGCCTCCACCCCTATGACCTTGGGGATTTGCTTTATTGCATTGGACTGCTTCATGTACTTTACAGCTTCCAGTGTGCCTGCAAGCAGGGTCGCATTTCCGACAGGTAGTATGACTGTGTCTACAGATTTCAGGTCGTGCATCGCCTCGAATATAGCAGTCTTCTGCCCCTCCTTCCTGTAGCAGTAGTCTCCAGTAAGAAATGCGTTGTTTTTCTTGGAGTATTTTATGGCTTCATTCTGCGCGTCTGTAAAATCCCCATCTATCTCAGATATGTCCGCATCGTGCGTTCCTTTTATCAGCTTGATCTTGTCCTTGTTAGCATGCTTGCTTATGAATACCTTTGCCCTTATTCCCAGCATCTTAGAGTAATAGGCTATAGAGTATGCCATATTGCCTGTTGAAGCACATGCGACTTCCTTGTATCCATATTCTATAGCTTTGTTCAGCTCTATAACAGAGCCCCTGTCCTTGAAAGATTTTGTTGGATTTGTACTCTCTACTTTGAAGTATAGCCCATACTCATCGGCTATCACCACATTTGTGCTTCCGGCTTCAAGGCGCTTGTAACTGCAGTCTGGCATGAATTCTCCATAGGACCAGAATGAATTATCAGTAGAATAGCTGAACTTTTTCTTTTCGTCATATACTACATTAAGGAGAGAATCGCATTTCCCGCATATCTGAGATGTGAAGCTGCTCTTGTATCTTTCCCTGCACTTCATGCATTGAAGATGGTATCTTACTGAATCACCAGTTTTTGAGCTTTCTCATCGTTATCGGCATAGAATCTTTGTTCACAAGATTACGCTCTATTGCTTTTATGTCAAGGTTTAGTCCTATCTGATCACATATATAGGATGTGTCTTCTATCGCACTTGCAAGACAGGAGGTTGCTCCTGGAGATGGAGTTATGTTGAATATTATGCCCTGCTCCTTTATCTTTGATTCTCCTAGAACAAGAGCTTTCTTGTTTTCATCTATTATCTGAGGCCTTATGCCCCCCATCTGAGGTGCAAGCTTTACGTCTTTCACAGTCAATGAAGGAACTATCTTCGAAACCTCATTCTTGAGGAAGATGCCCGTACCTATCCCCGGCATATCATAAAACATATTGTTCCATAATATCCTTCTGATATCCTTGTTAAGTAGTATATTGAACAGGCTTGATGTAGTCGCAAGGTCGAAATCGAAGGTCTTCATGTAGTCTGAGAAGGTAGATGAATTCCCTTTTTCCAGTTCAGGGTAGATAGTCACCGTCGGTCCGAATCTGGTTATATGTGGGTTCGTGATATCTGGGTCTCCATGAACTGCAGCAAAAGGTATCCCTCCCATCTGCACTCTGTACACCTTTCCGTTAAGCACCTTAGGTGCAGTATAGAAGTTGCCTCCTACGCAGAGTATGGAAAGGTTCTTTTCATAGCCCATCATCTTTGCAAAGTAAAGGCTGTAGCTTCCTGAACAGAACACTACGAATTTTGAATGGTATTTCTTTCCGTTTGCGAGTATCTGGAAGTCTCCCTGGCTTCCTTCTATAGAGGTTACCTTGGTATTAAGTTTGATTGGCACTCTTCCTTTGCTTGCAAGCTTTGCTCTTTTGACGAATGAATAAGTGAGATTCCTGAAGTTCATCATCTGGCCATTGTCAGACTTCAGCGCCTGCACCTTCTCTTCCATGTTCCTTTTCTTCATGACATTCGGTTCGAGCTTGGCTATCTCGTTAGGTCCTATCTTCTTTAAGCCAGGGAAGATGTGCTTAAGTCCTGAATCATATATCTTGTCTAGTTTCTGAATCTCATCCTCTCCCACACCTAGGACCATCTTTCCGCATCTCTTTGTTATCGAGTCATACTCTTTTTTTGGGAGCATACTGAGGTACTTCAGTACTATCTCGGCCTCTTCCTTCGTCTCCCTTGACTTCTCCAATGAGTAGTTTGTCTCTATATCACCAAAGTGCAGAGTCTGTGCATTATTGATTGAGTCGGAATTAAGAGCTGCAAATGAATCGAACTTCTCAAGCAGCAGTATCCTTTTTGCATCAGTGTATCTGCTGAGCATGTATAGAAGGGATGCGCCGGTTATGCCGCCTCCGACTATTATAACATCGTAAGAATCTTGCATCTTATCAGCTTCTGTTCTTGGAGGCTATCTCCTTCAGAACATAATTCAATATCCCGCCTGTCTTGTAATATTCCAGCTCAATATCAGTGTCTATCCTTATAAGCAGCGTTGCCTCGCGTTCTTCCCCAGATACGCTTGTGTAAGACATTCTTACATCTTCCCTTGGCTTTATTACATCGCTTGTGCTTATGGATATTGGTTTTGAGAAATCTATCTGCAATGAAGCTGAATCAGCGCCATCTTTAAATTGCAGAGGTAGTATTCCCATTCCGACAAGATTGCTTCTGTGTATTCTTTCGAAGCTCTTAGCAACAACCGCTTTTACCCCTAGAAGCATTGGCCCTTTTGCGGCCCAGTCCCTTGAACTTCCAGAGCCGTATTCGCTGCCTGCAAATACTACCAACGGCCTTTTCTCATTTGCATATTTCATCGCAGCATCGTATATTGATAACCTTTCCTTATCAGGGAAATGCATTGTCATCCCGCCCTCTGTCCCTGGAAGGAGCAGGTTCTTTATCCTGTTGTTTGCAAAGGTGCCGCGCATCATCACTTCATGGTTTCCCCTTCTTGAGCCATAGGTATTGAAATCAGAATACGCTATCCCTTTTTCCTGAAGGTATCTACCTGCCGGGCTCTCCTTGCCTATCGCGCCTGCAGGAGAGATGTGGTCTGTTGAAAGGGAATCGCCAAAGACTGCAAGTACAGCTGCATTCTCTATAGGAGTTATCCTCATCTCTGACATAGGATTAAAGTTATCGAAGAATGGAGGCAGCTTGATGTATGTGCTGTTTTCAGCTATATCATAGACTATGCCAGTTGTTCCTTCTATATCATTCCAGTAGTTGTTTACCTTGAACAGATCTGCACCGTACTCTTTCCTGAAGAGTTCAGGGCTAACAGCCTTGCCCATGAACTGTTTTATCTCTTCTTGGCTGGGCCATATGTCCTTCAGATAGACCTCTTCGCCCTTGTCATTCTTTGCAAGAGGCTCGTTCTCCAGATCCTTGAGTACAGTGCCAGCTATCGCAAATGCGACTACTAGCGGAGGCGACATCAGATAATTAGCCCTTACGTCTCTGTGTATTCTCGCCTCATAGTTCCTGTTTCCTGAAAGTACCGATGCTACTGCAAGGTTGCTGCTGTTTATCGCTTCGCTCTGCTTTTCTATCAGAGGCCCTGAGTTGCCTATGCAAGTAATGCAGCCGAATCCGACAAGCCCGAAGCCCAGTTTCTCAAGAGGCTCTGTTAGCCCAAGAGCCTTCAGGTAGTCTATTACAACTCTTGAACCTGGGCCAAAGCTTGTCTTCACCTTCCTTGTGTCTACACTGAGCCCTTTTTCAAGAGCTTTTTTAGCTAGAAGGCCTGCCCCTACCATAACTGAAGGGTTGCTTGTGTTTGTACAGCTTGTTATTGAGGCTATTACCACATCTCCATCTGAGAGATTGACGCTGTAGTCTTCATACTTTATCTGTACGCTCTTTGGATTTTCATGTTTTGGCGCGTTCTTTATAGGCCCATTGTCAGGAGTCTCGCTCTCTCCAGACCATCTCGTATAATCCTTTGTGCTAAGGCCATTTGCCTTCTTTTCATTATCTGAGAGGAATATGTCATTGAAGTTTGATGCTATGCCGCTAAGAGGCATCTCCTGCTTAGGCTGTGATGGCCCTGAGACGCTCGGTTTTATGCTGCCAAGGTCTACGTTTATTACATCGCTGTATCTTACCTTTGAATAATCGATATCGAACATGCCCTGCGCTTTCATATATTTCTCTACCATCTCTACCTGATAATCGCTTCTCCCTGTGCTCTTCATGTACCTTAGGGTCTCATTGTCAGGGGGGAATATCGCTATTGTAGCACCGTATTCAGGGCACATGTTGGAGAGAGTGGCACGATCAGGCAGTGATAATGAACTTAATCCAGAACCATAGAACTCTACAAACATGTTGACTACTCCATGCTCCCTGAGTATCTTTGTAAGCGTCAGGGCAAAATCTGTCGCTGTGACTCCGCTTCCAAGCTTTCCTTCAAGCTTTACTCCGAGGACCTTCGGGGTCATGAAAGATACAGGTTGGCCTAGGACTGCAGCTTCTGCTTCTATCCCTCCTACTCCAAAGCCGACTACTCCTAACCCGTTTATCATTGTGGTGTGCGAATCAGTGCCTACAAGCGTGTCTGGAAAAGCCCACTTGCTCTTTTCTACATTCTTGACGCTCACGCATGTTGCAATATACTCAAGATTGACCTGGTGGCAGATACCTGATGAAGGCGGAAAGACCCTGAAGTTGTCCATAGAATTGTTAGCCCACTTCAGCAGCTTGTACCTTTCAATGTTTCTCTTCATCTCCATCTCCTGGTTCTTTACAAGAGCATCATTGGAATTGAAGACATCAACCTGCACCGAGTGGTCTATTATAAGATCTACAGGCATCAATGGCTGTATCAATTCAGGAGATAGGTTTATGTCTGACACGTATTTGCGCATAGCTGCAAGGTCCACTACGGCAGGAACTCCGGTAAAGTCCTGCATCAGCACTCTTGAGACTTTGAAAGGTATGTCATGCTCGGAAGGGTTTTTTGGATTCCAGTTTGCAAGCTCCTTTACGTCTTCAAGCTTGATCCCATTTCCGTCGCAATTCCTTGCCAATGATTCCAGTACTACCCTTATTGAATATGGTAGCACTGATGTGTCGCCGATGCCTACCTCTTTCATAGCAGGCAGTGAGTAATAGAATATTTCAGAACCGTCCGACATCCTGAACGATGATTGAAGCTTTCTGCTCAGCTCTCTCGTATCCTCTTCCATGCTCACATATCGGCTTTTTCAATTTAAAAGGTTTATCCCGATATGTTTTTACCTTAATTGTTTTGCAGTAAGTCAACAAGACATAAAATCCATTTGGCAAATGCAGATTACTATAATTTTTATATGATGTTTTTAATACTATTTTATATTAAAACACCAATCTAACATTACTTTTTTGTATATATTCTCGGCTTTTTTTAGATTACTGATATTTACATACTCGTTAGGACGATGTATTGCTTTTTTTGACCCTGGCCCAAATACTGCGCATTTAATACCAGATTTAGAATAATATAGCTCTGCTTCAGTATATCCAGATCCATATATGCTCTTCTGATTACCTGTAGCTTTTTTAAGTAATTTTACGACCTCTGCATTTTCATCTAGTTTAAATGGATTTTTTGAATGATTTATAGTTAAATCAGTATCTGATTTTCTAAATTGCGCTTCTCTTAGCAAGCGTTTAATTGACATTATTGCCATGTTCGTGTTAAATCCATGTACTGTCCGCATGTCTATGCCAAGCGTGCATTTATCAGGCACAGTATTGTGTGACCTTCCTCCAAGTATTGTACCTACATTGATAGTAGTGCCACTAGGCAGGAAAGAACTGCCTTTTGTGTTTTTGTTAATGTTTTCTACGTAAGATATGAATCTGGCTGCTTTTGATATTGCATTGTCTCCTGCTTCAGGAGTTGAAGCGTGAGCACTAGTTCCGTTGAAAGTTAGAGTGATATCCACAAGCCCTTTTTGCCCTGTTTGAATACGCATGTCAGTTGCTTCGCCGATTATCCCATATCGCACATCTTTAAAGAGGTCTGGCTTGTTTGCAAATAACCAGTTTGATCCTTTAAAGTCTCCCTCTTCATCTGCAACAAATGCAAGTAACAGACCACGCTTAGCATTTTTAAGATTTATACTGGATGCAGCAGCAAGCATAGCTGCTATTCCTCCTTTCATATCAGATGTACCTAGACCATAAAGTTTGCCATTTGCCTCACGGCATTCGTATCCGTATTTCCATTGTGAGATATCAGTCATTGGAACCGTGTCCATGTGGCCATTCATCATAAGTTTATCTCCGTGGCCAATTTCTGCAATAACATTGAATCTGCCTTCTTCAACCTTTAGCATTTCTGCCCTTATACCTGAATCGTTTAAATAATTAGTGACAATCTCTGC
Source organism: Microcaldota archaeon (assembly GCA_021790305.1). Taxonomy (GTDB): domain Archaea; phylum Micrarchaeota; class Micrarchaeia; order Micrarchaeales; family CABMGC01; genus JAKAUU01. Next base: position 1,661 of record JAJYED010000017.1, on the reverse strand, counting down.
CATTGCTTTTTCAATATCTTTTGTTCCTTCTCCTTGCTTCGGTATCTCTGATCTTGTATTTACAAGTTTTTTGGTAAGGTTTACTACTTCATCGTCATTCCCAACCATACTACAAATTAACGATGGAATTAATATAAAACTTCTTAGTATTTCTTATTAGGATTGTTTTCTGAATTGTCATGTATTTTACAAGATTTTATTGATAGCTATCTAAGCAGATTTTTTAAAGTCCCACAGATACCATTTGCTAGAATGCTCCGGATCTTTAAATAATTCAATTCCTCTTTTAGCCACATTCTTATTCATATACCTAAGAACATATGGATTGATCGTTCTGGTTAGCAGATATTTGTAATCTTTCTGCCTTGCTTCTGTCAATCTTGCTGCTGATAACAATGTACTTATGCCGATGCCCCTGTATTCTTCAGCAACACCTGTCTCTGCAGCATAAAATGTATTCTCCGGGTGCAGACCTTTCTCTGAGAACTTTTCGCGCAACAGGTCAAACCTTACTGTAGTAGTTGCTGCATCAGGCAGTGAATATCCCCACGAAAAACCAACTATTTTCTGATCTGCCAGAGCAAGTTTTCCTATAAATCCTTCCTTGTGGATTGCTTCATCGAATAAGTTTACGTGATTGATATATTCTGGAAAGAATTCTTTTATTATTAAGGGTTCGCCGCATCCTATGCATTTGTTCCCGTTTTCTATTGCATCAGAGAGCAGATAGATGTTGTCTCTGAGCGTGTAATTTCCCCTGCAATCATTTATGACAACATTATTTTTTTCTATGATATCGAATTTATCGCATGCCTCTGATCTGTAAATTGCTTTGCATTTTTGCTTGCTGTCAGATCCTTTAACGAGCATATTTGAGCATATGAATTGCGCTTCCCACGGGTGGCCGGAGAAGACTTTTTTATACAGTTCAGCAACATCGTACATAACAGCTTTGTCTTTTCTCATTAATTCGGCAATGTCAGATACCAGTACGTGCTTGTTTTTTTCTAGGTAGTTCATGTTAAACCGCTTTGATGACACACTTTCTTAATACACTTCCTTATATGTAAGAAAATAGGAAAAGATAAAGAATAAAAAATAAAATAACTAACCTTCTTTTGGGTTTTTTCTGCTTACGCTTCTTCTGACTCGTCTGATTCTGGAGCTGATTCTGCGCTTGCTTCTGGAGCAGCTTCCGCCTCTCCTAGCACTTCGCCCATTGCAAATCTGGTCCTTACCTCTGTTATCTTTACTCTCAGAGTCTGGCCCTCCTTTGCATCCTTTACGAAGATTACGAATCCGTCCTTCTTTGCTATTCCGTCTCCTTTCGAAGCCATAGCCTCTATCTTGACGTCTACTTCGTCTCCGACCTTTACAGGCTTTGGTAGGAAGTAATTAGGGTTTATTCCTCTTCCTGAACCTCCGTGCCTGTCTCCTCTGTCTCCTCTGTCTCCTCTTCTGTCATCTCCTCTTCCGAAATCTCTTGGCATTTTATTTCCTCTGTAGGATCAGCGCTTTTAACTTCGCTTTACTACTTCACTACATTTAGTCATGTTATGATTTATAAACGTATCGTTATCTTCGTCGAGAAGGCCTTTTTGCCCTTTTCCTGCGCAGGGCATTTAGCATGTCAGTTGTGCTTGAAAAGAGGTAATCTGGCT
>JAJYED010000004.1 GCA_021790305.1 Microcaldota archaeon | reverse complement strand
CGAAGGCGGGGTAGCTCAGCCTGGTTAGAGCGCTAGACTCATATGCATAGCATGATGAGTAATGAGCCTTTCGGCTATGATCTTAGAAATCTAGAGATCGGGTGTTCAAATCTCCCCCCCGCCAAACTCATGCCTCGCGCCATCTCAAATCCTTTATCGCGAAGAACAGTGTAATTGCTGTAAGAACGAGGCAACCAGTTGCGCTCTGTATTATCTCAACTCTTTGATAGGATACGGATATAACTATCGTACCTCTCCTGTGAGATAAACCCTTCTTCTACTGCCTTTTTGACTGCACAGTCTGGTTCATGATAATGTGTACAATCATTGAATTTGCAATTAGTTGCGAACTCATGAAACTCAGGAAAATATAAGCGCAATGATCTCTTGTCTATGTCCAATAAACCAAGCGAACGTATTCCAGGTGTATCGATAAGATAAGTAGATTTATCTAAGACGTGCAGCATGTAAGCTGAAGTAGTGTGTCTTCCTTTTCCAGATTTTTTGCTTACCTCTCCTGTTAATGCTTCCTCTCTCTTAAGCAGAGTGTTGACTAGGGAGGATTTTCCTACGCCGCTGTTACCAACTAGGACACAACACTTTCCATTAAGATAAGGCAGTAGCTGGTCTATGCCTTCATTAGTTTTGTTTGATATGCTTACAACCGGCAGATCTATCCCACGGTACATTGACACATCTGGTATTGGCGCTAAGTCTATCTTAGTCAGACATAGCAAAGGACGTATGTTGCCGTACTGGCACACTATCAGGTATCTATCTACTAACCTTGGGTGGAAAGTGGGCTGGGCTACAGAAGCAACAATTATTGCCAAGTCCATATTAACTGCAATCACTTGCTCTTCTGCTCCAGCTTGAGAGCGCCTAGAAGCGTCTGCACGTAACCTGACAAGCTTCGAGCGCCTTTGGGTTATCCCCATTATCACAGGTTTTTCATCATACATGTCAAATACTATGTTATCTCCTATCGAAAGCTTGCTAAGTATACCTCCCTGTTCTTTTGATTCGGTCATTCCTTGAATAAATTTCCCTTTAGACAGGATTGTATAAGTGGGATAACTCAGACCAGCTAGGATGCCCTGATTTAATTCACCTAAAACCGGATCGTCAGAATCATAAATAGTCAGTTCTAGAGAGTCTTCATCAGAATTATCTTTTTTTACATTTCTTTTCAGTTTTTCAAGGCGTCGTGTCTTTTTCTTAAGCGCTTGCTTATTTTTCCACCTTTCAGTATACCAATCCTTATTTCCCATCGTTTCACTTGTTTAATACGCTTAACCTGTTTAATAATAAACTGAAAAAGTTATCGTATCCTACCTGGCCGTTAGGCGGCGTTATGGCAGATAACAATATGCGAATTACATCTATCCTAAACCCGAAATCTCCCAAGCAAAACTCATGCCTCGCGCCATCTCAAATCCTTTATCGCGAAGAACAGTGTAATTGCTGTAAGAACGATGAGGACCAGCCAGTCAACTGCAAGATTCATGGAACTTATGCTAAGGTAACCAGTTGCGCTCTGTATTATCTCTGCTCCATAGGTTATCGGAGAGAGATATGCAAGATACCTATATGGCATCGGTATCAGAGATATAGGATAGTATATAGGGGAAATTGTTGTAAAAAGCAAGCCAAGTATGCTTGTAAACTGATAACTCTGAGATATATCTGATGTTCTGGTAGCCAGGAAGAAACCTATTGATATGGAAAGGACCATGAGGAGAGCCACCACGGCAAAAACCGTCAGAGCAGATACTATCGTAGTATGTACAAAAACGCTCCACAATATGAGTATGAATATTATTGATGGGATAGAAGTAGCCAGGCTTGAAAGCGACATGCCAAATATATACGAGAAGGCAGAAGTGGGAGAAGCCACTACCATATCCTGTATCTTAAAATCGTTCTTCAAATGAGATATGTCTGTCATCTCCATTATTCCATTAAGCACAAAAGTCGTTATCAACGCACCTTCAACAGCTACTCCTACAAGTGCACCTTTGCTTACAAATGATATTATCAACACTATCGCAAGCGGAGAGAGGAAGGACGCAACTATCGATATAGGGTAATTTCTCATCCAGTATATTGCTGTAAGAAGGACGGATGCCCAGATCTGACTAAGCTTATTTCTCCTCATGACTCTCACCGTTTTCTAAATCTATATCCTCCTTTACAAAAGAGTAAAATATCTCATTCAGTGATATGGGACTCATTGAAAATTCTGCATGCCTCCTTATCATCTCAGAAGCTATCTTCTTTGCCTCCTTCTCAGATGTCATTATTTTTGTGCTGTTAGAAGTGCGCACCGTCTTTCCCTTAACATCAGGGACCTTTGCATCTTTTCCAAGAGTAACCATGTACTTATAGCGTATCCTCCTCCTTATCTGGTCCATGCTCCCTGATACCAGCAGCTTTCCGTTGTCAAGTATGCCTATTCCATCAGCAAGTGACTCTGCCTCTTCAAGGTAATGCGTGGTAAGAAGGAAGAAACGGTCCTTTTTCAGCCTTCCAAGAGTCTCCCAAAAAGAAGTCCTTGATATAAGATCCAGGCCGGTAGTCGGCTCGTCCATGAAGACTATCTCTGCTTCAGAGGCAAGGACGCATCCTACAAGCACCTTTCTCCTTGTGCCGCCTGAAAGATTTTCAATATGCTTATCCTTCTCCTTGTAAATACCGACATCCTTTATCACGCTTAAGGCTCTTGACCTTGCATCCCTAATCCCATATCCTCTCCACATCAAATATGTCATTATCATCTGTGCAGGAGTTACCCACGGAACAGGTTTCCCATCCTGCGGTATCACCGCGATGATCTCCCTGAGCTCCTTAGCATCATCCACAACATCAAGCCCATTAATGCTCGCGTGTCCCGAGCTCGGCATGAGCTGAGTTCCAAGTATTCTTGTAAGTGTAGTCTTTCCTGCCCCATTCCTTCCTATGAGGCTGAATATCCCCTTGGTAGGTATGCTGACATTTACATTATCCAGTGATTTTGAAGTAGCTCCGTGGTATTTTTTTGTAAGTTTTACACATTCTATTGGCAATTAAAAACACCAATCGATTTAACGCATTTATATAAGTTGCACGCTTTAATAACCAATATGATAGGATGAAGGCATCTATACCTTTACTTGCGTTAATTTTCATCTCATCTCTAGTGCTTGCCCAGTCGAACGTCACCCAAACGCTTGCAAACATATCCACTGTGCATATAAGCGAAATAGCTGCAGGAAACATAAGTGCTACTATGGGAAGCTATGTTACATATCCATTCATATTCATAAATATGAATTACACTAACTTCAGCAATACCTATTATGGTAATTCTGAGATACTGCCTGCGTTGGAAAACATAACTTCATACGGCACTCCCTACACCTTTTACATAAGGAATTCAAGTGTGGTAGACATAAATGCTACAGCATACAGCGTAAACAGGGATATATGGTTTGTGTCAAGCAACCAGACCACCGCATTATTCATACCTTATTCTGCCACATATGTATACTCTAATGGCTCATGGTTGATACTTGCAGAATGGTTTGGCACCAATTCAGATGCTGGAACTGTAACTTCAGCAACACAGTTACCTGCAAACCTTACAACTACAACAGTTCAGACTACGGTCGAGACTGTAAACACCACTACTATTGCCAACACGACCTCATTGCTCTATACCATACCTGGCCAGAATAACACACAGAATTCTACAACAATAGCGACAAGCCAAGGCCAGGCTCCAAGCCTTATTATAATTGTCGGAGCAATACTCGCAATAGGAATTGTTATTCTGTACATACTCACGATCCGTAAAAAGTAACAGTTGATCTACTGTTACCAAATATTTATCTTATGTGAAAAATATGCTTCAAATACTACTGCTGCTCCAAACGATATTCAGTACTGCGTACATCAACAGTCTGCTCTCTACTTACGGGTATCTGGGATTGTTCGGGATGATGGCCCTAGAAGGCGCATCCCTGCCTATACCTAGTGAGGTAATAGTTCCGATAGCAGGATATCTTGCTGCAAAAGGCGTCTTTAATTTTTACATAGCTGCACTTGCAATACTTGCAGGAAATATGGTTGGCGTAGTCATAGACTATGTAATAGGATATTTCATAGGCAAGGATGTAGTATACAAACATCTTCACCTTTTCCACATAAACAAGGAGAAAATAGATGCTTTTGACAGCTGGTTCAACAGGAATGGAGGATTTGCAGTATTTGTATCAAGGATGATACCAGTTCTAAGAGGGCTTATCAGCTTCCCTGCAGGTTTTGCAAGGATGCCTTTCAAAAAGTTCTTCTTATACTCTTTGGTAGGAAGTGCGATATGGGACATATTGCTAATGCTTTTTGGATACTATCTGCTGTCTTCAAATAACCTTTATATTGCAATGTCCGCAGTGGCATTCCTCGCACTCATCCTATACATAATATACAGGATAGCTGTTAAGAAGACAAGGAAGTAATTACTTACTTGGAATTTAGCCTTGAGAGATAAACAGTAACTATGACCGCTATCACAGTAACCAGAATTGCATAACTCAGCATGGCCCCTATCGAACTGGCTGGGCCGAATACCAACACAAAAATCCCCTGTATTGCAGTATTCCATGCAAGCGCTGCTACAAGCCCGAATGCAGTTATTATCAATGTAGTTATCTGCGTTCGCGTGGCCTTGTGAAGATTTGCTGCCTCTGCCTTAACATCTATCTTTACCATGTTAATACCTATTCTAGATTTGAAACGTTCAAGATTTAAATCTACCTTACCTCTTTTGACGAATAAGCAGCTAAATTCTTAATACCCTAAGTCAATCTATAATAGCACCTAAACGTGCGCTGTGTGTATATGGATAATTTTGAAGAGTATCTAAAGGAAAATTCACAAAAGGTCAATCAGGAACTTGAGACTTACCTCAAGAAAAAGTCTTCAAACAGGTATATAGAAAGCCTGCTTGGAAGGAGCAACTACGAGTATGACCCTGAAGCCATGACAAAGAGCATCCTGGAGCCTGCTTGGTATCTCCTTGATCTTGGAGGCAAGAGGTGGCGCCCTGCACTGACCATGATCACACTTGAAGCTCTTGGCAAGAACCCTGATGAATATATAGAGTTCTCAATAATACCAGAAGTGATACACAACGCCACTCTGATTCATGATGATATAGAGGATAATTCCCCAAAAAGGAGAAATGCCGATTCTATACATGTAAAATTCGGGATAGATGTAGCGACAAACCTTGGCGACTTCATGTACTTTTTCCCAATGCTTGCATTAATTGACAGCCCAAAGCTTACACAAGACCAAAAGAACAGGGCAGCCTCAATATACATAAAAAATATGACAAGGGTATCTCTAGGCCAGGCTATAGATATAGCGTGGCACGGTGGCCTTGTGGATCCCAAGACCATAACAGAGGAGAAGTATCTGCAGATGGCTCACGACAAAACAGGCGTACTATCAAGATTTGCATGCGAACTCGGTTCTGCACTTGCAGGCGCTGATGACAAAACCGTAGAGATAATGGGAAGGTTCGGTGCAACTATAGGCATAGCATTCCAAATACAGGATGATATACTCAACCTGACGGAAAGCAAGCTCTCAGAAGGCAAGGGAGGAGTTGGAGACGACATTTCGGAAGGCAAGATAACCTTGATGGTACTGCATGTGATGAAGGAAGGCAGTGAAGCTGACAAGAACAGGCTTTCCGAGATACTAAGGATGCACACAAAGGACAAAGTCCTGATAAAAGAAGCAATAGGTATAATCGACAAGTACAATTCGAAGGAATACTCAACCAAAATAGCAGAGCGCATGATAAAAGAAGCATGGGATGCAGTAGACAAGACACTTCCTGATTCAGCAGCAAAGGAGAGGATGAAGCAGCTGGTTGACTTCCTTGTACACAGGAACGTCTAAAGGCAGGCAAGTGCGATAATTACAAAGGAAAAAGAATAACGGAGAGAGTATTCTCTCTCCGCACATATAGTAAAGATGCATGGAAAAAGACCACGCATCAAATGCTTAACACCAGTCAGTGTTTGGTACCGCAGCTGTCATCGCAGAACCAATTGCACAGGAAGCCACACCTTATTCCCATCATGCCGAATCCTGCGGCAAGCAAGCCCAGTCCTATCACAAAGAATATCAGTGCTGCTATAAGCGCAGGGTTTACAAAGTACGCTACGAATACCAGCACTATTCCTGCAACCAGATATAACCAGCCTACAGGTCCGTGCATCTTTCTATTGGCACCTCTGGAATATTCTCCAGATTCGCTCTTTCTAACGCTTCTTCTTCTAGCCACAAAATCACCATTATATGATAATATCTATGCAAAGCAAGATTTTTATGTATGAGCGTATGCCCTGATGTCAAAGAAAGTGCACCATGCTGTCCTGTCTTGTATCCATTTTGTCTTTTATGCCATCTACTGCATTTATTTTATCATTTATCCTGCCAAATAAGCATCTTCTTTATAGACAAGTCCTTAGAAAGCATCGCTACATACCAAAATGCTCTAAAAGGTTAAAGAAAGTTGCTTCGCTACATCTAATACGATGAAGATCCACAAGCGAACTTTAGATAATGGCTTAAGGGTGCTCATAGCCCAAAAGGAGAGCCTGGAATCAGTAAGCATAGTGATAGGGGTTAATTTCGGCTCGGTAGATGTTGGAAGGAACCATGAAGGCCTTGCACATTATCTTGAGCACATGCTCTTCAAAGGCACAAAGAAGAGGAGCTGGTCGCAGATAAACGAGATAACGAGGAAGTACAACATCTTCTACAACGCCGAGACGGATTACGAGACCACGATGTACGAAGCGCAGGTGTACAGGCGTTATACGGAGAACGCAATGGAGCTGATATCAGATATGTTCAGGCACCCGAAGTTCTCAAGAAAGGAATTCAAACATGAGCTCGGTCCCATCACGCATGAGATAGCGATGAGGAAGGAGGATCCGAATTCGATAGTGTATGACAACATGCCAAGGGCGCTGTTCAAGAAAAGCAAGGGAATAATGCCTGAAAGCATAAGCTCCCTGGAGCACAATGTAAGCCTTCAGAACATAATAGATGCTTACGAGACCTATTATAATCCGGGCAATTCCGTCATGGTAATAAGCGGAGGCATAAGCGCAGAATACGGAGTTGAACTTGCCAAGAAATACATGGGCGATTTTGAGCGGAAACTCTCCAGTCCAAAGCGTGACCGATTATTTCCGAACAATAACACCAGGCGCATAAAAATGAAGCGGAAGGATACTGAAAGAGGGGAGGTTGCCATAGGCTTCGGATGCCACGGGATAGACGCGTCCAAGCTCCAAGAGTATGTATCAATGCGTGCGATAGCGAGCATACTGAACAACAGGCTCTACGATCAGGTACGAGAGATCCACGGGCTTTCATACGACCCAAGTGTCGAATACAACGCATACGGCACATTCGGCTATATCTCAGCATCTGCGGGAGGTTCTCCATCAAAGCTCAATAAAATAAGGCAGATAATGCTCCAGGAATTTCAGAAGCTCAAGAGCGGAAAGATTAAAAGCGAGGAGCTGGAAAATGTCAAGCGCGGACTTGAGATAAAATACGCAATGGATACTGACGATACGATGGAAACTGCAACTAAGATAACTGAGATGGAGCTGATGTACGGCGATGGAAGAATGTATGCAAAAATACCGCAGATGATTAAAGAACTGGACGCGAAAAGACTGAGCAGGCTGGCAAGCAGTTACATATTCATGAAACGATACGGGATGATAACGTTAAGCAGGGAGTAAACAGAAAGAATGCTATTTGTCAAGTCTTGCAATTATGTAAACAAACAGCGCTCCGGCAGGTATGAATGGCCATCCGCCAAGCCAGAAGCTGAGGATAAGCGTGGCACTGAATATAGCAATGAAAGCGATAAAGAATTCATGCATGCGTACGTTCATAAAAACCCAACATGTTTCTATTTATTTTAGGCCCAACAGGCGAAATCTGCTGGATATATATCTCACTTATCTATAAATAATCTATGCATCCTGTTGCTATGGGATAGGGCTTGGGGTTGCGGGGATTTGAACCCCGACTTGCAGGTTACTTCATATTTATTCGGTACTTCCAGATCCTCATCATCGCCGAAAGGCTCATTGGATTATAAACATCTGGAGCCTGCCGCGCTGCCAAGTTACGCAACAACCCCTGAATAAACAGATAATATTCGCAAGGGGTATTATATAAATTTGTTGCAAGAGATACTAATGTTTATATGTCTGTCATAGACTCGCTAGGAATGCTTGTTGCAAGGAAGTGGATTGCAGGAGAGGATCTGCAACACGCAATTCAGGAGGCAAAAAGGATAAACTCCCATAAAGAGAGCGTAATAATGAATTATCTGGGAGAGGATCTTAAGAGCAAAAAGCTTGTGGAACAGAACATGGATCAGATAATGCAGCTTCTGGACCAGATGCATTCCAAGAAAATAAAAGGAAGCATAGCTGTTAAGCCGACACAGACTGGTTTGATAGTAAGCACAAGCTATTTCGAGAAGAATTATTCAATGATACTTGCAAAGGCATCAAGATACGATATTACAGTATGGCTTGATATGGAACAGTACAGATTCGTTCCAAGTACTATAAACACCTATCTAAAATTCCATAAGCGATACAAGAATACGGGAGTATGCATACAGGCTAAGCTCAAAAGAAGCCTTAAGGATGTAGAACGGATAGCAAAGCATAATGGTATGGTAAGGCTTGTGAAGGGAGCATACAAATACCCCTCAACAATAGCGTTCCAGGACAAGCGCGATGTGTACAATAATTATCTAAGGTGCATGGCGTATCTTTTTTCCCATGCGGACAAATTCATGATAGCATCGCATGATGATAAGATAATAAAGATTGCAATAAACAGCGAGAAAAAGTATCATAAAAGGATCTCATTCGGGATGCTGAAAGGAGTAAGATCGTCTCTTGCTGCAAAGATTGCAGAATCAGAGGACATGAATATCTATCTGCCATACGGGGAAGAGTGGATAAAATACTCGATGCGCAGGCTGTCAGAATGGGAGCATACAAAGATAATAATAAGATCCATAATACAGGGCTGAATGCATGGCAATAAAAGCTGTAATATTCGATATGGGAGGGGTACTTCTAGACGCGGTTAATTACAAGTACTTCAGGAAGATGGAAGGGCTCACCAATACTGATGAAAAGACAATACGCAACTTCATCGTATCGCTTCTTGTGGATTACGAGTCGGGAAATATGACAAAGCATGAATTCGAAAGTAGGATAGCAAAGAGATTCGGCATAAAGGAGTCAGAGGTAAAATGGCCGATCTTCCTTTATGACAACGGGAAGGTAAAGAAGGACATGGTTTCGCTCGCCAAAAAGCTTAGCAAGAGATACAAAATTGCATGCATAACAAATGTTGACAAGTCAAGATATTACTACGCAAAATCCCTTATAGACTACGGCATATTCAGGTTTGTCCTCGCGTCCTGCTACTTTGGGGTGTCAAAGCCAGACAAGCGCATATATCTGGAAGCACTGAGAAGGCTGAATGTCAAGCCAAGTGAAGCCGTATTCATAGACGACATGGAAGTTAACGTAAAAGGGGCAAGAAAGGCAGGAATAAATGCCATACGCTTCAAAGGCATTAACGGGTTAATGAAAGATCTTAAAAAATACGGCATAGAAGCATAATCAATAAGAGAGTGCAAAGTAAGCGTAGCTCTTAGCCTTCTCTCCGCAATAAACACAGCTCTTTGTATTCTCATGATCAAAAGGTATCAGTCTGCTTGTAGCTCCAGTTTCCTCCTTGATCTTATCTTCGCAGGAGTCCTTGCCGCACCATCCTGCTTTTATGAAACCCTTCTTTGAATTGAGTATCTCCTTGAATTCATCATAATTTTCTGCAACTCTTATATTCTGGTCAAGAAACTTCTTTGCCTTTTCAAACATCTCATTCTGCATCTTAACTATCTCTTCCTTTACTAAGTTGTTCAGTTCGGATATTTTTACTGATCTCTTTTCCGAAGTGTTCCTCCTTACCAATACTACAGATCCAGATGCAATGTCCTTTGGTCCTATCTCTATCCTCATCGGCACCCCTTTTGTCTCATGCTCGTTGAACTTCCATCCAGGAGTCCTATTCTCCCTCTCATCTATATCGACCCTGAAGCCTGCGCTTCTGAGACTCTCCATTATGCTCCTGGAAGCTTTCAGAACTTCTGCCTTCTCAATGTCCTTGTATATCGGCACTATCATCAGCTGCACAGGTGCAACCTTCGGAGGTATGACCAGTCCTTTATCATCTCCATGCAGCATTATCAAAGCTCCAAGAAGCCTTGTTGATATCCCCCATGAGGTCTGCCAGACGAACTGCTTCTGCCCCTGCTCATCAAGGAACTCTATGCCAAACGCCTTGGCGAAGTGCTGTCCCAGATTATGCGATGTTCCTGACTGTACTGCTTTGCCATCAGGCATCAGCGCCTCTATGGTTGTAGTGTAAAGAGCTCCTGCAAATTTCTCCCTCTCCGATTTCATTCCCTGAAGGACAGGTATAGCAAGGTACTGTTCTGCAATCTCCTTATAGAAGTCAAGTATCATCCTAACTTCCTTATCTGCCTCCTCTTTAGTGGCATGTGCAGTGTGTCCTTCCTGCCAAAGGAATTCGCTAGTTCTCAGGAAAGGTTTTGTTGCCTTTATCTCAGCCCTAAGGACATTGCACCACTGGTTCAGCAGCAGAGGAAGGTCTCTCCAGCTCCTTATCCACTTTGAATAAAAGGAGTATATTATCGTCTCGGAAGTAGGCCTTACTGCAAGCTGTTCTCCAAGCTTGTTATTGCCGCCATGAGTAACCCAGAACACCTCAGGAGTGAAGCCCTCGAAGTGCTCTGCCTCTTTTGTAAGGAATGACTCTGGTATGAGCATCGGGAAATACGCATTCTTATGGCCCGTACTCTTTATCATTCTGTTAAAAGCCTCCTGTATCATCTCCCATATCTCATATGCTGTAGGACGTATTGCCATCGTACCCTGTACAGGCCCATAATCTGCCAATCCTGCCTTTAGCACTACCTGAGTATACCACTCAGAGAAATTCTCGTCCTTACGAACATTTATGCCCTCAAGGTTCTTCGGCTTTTCAACCATGGATTCACTTAAACAATACTCAGTATTGATGCAAAATACCTTAAATACTATCTACATACGCGCATGCAAAGTCATGTTGGTCAGAGACTCTCTTTCATCACCATTCAGAAATACCTCGTCTCATCACTTGATAGTCCCGGCCAGATTCGAACTGGCGTAAGCGGGTCCAAAGCCCGCTATCCTTGGCCACTAGATGACGGGACTGCGTAACAATATCCCTGTTTAAATTATAAAATATCTGCAAGTTCCCTTACACTGCCGAATTTCACAGCTTCAGTGTAATCTATGCCTACAACATTCATGTCCATGAGGTTCAGCATACGCCTGAATACCGGCGTATCGTCAATATTGCTTATGTTGACCTCTATTCCTTCTGAGAAGTAGTTCATGGCAGGCAGTATGATTATATCTCTCTTATCTGCCATTTTGCCATAAAGGAAGCACTTCACCTTCTCCTTAACCCCTAATTTGTTGAATATGCCGACAGCAGGATGCAGATGTCCCATCACAAGCAGCTTGCCTTCATCTGAAGCAGGTAGTTCCTCGCCGTGGAAGAACAAAACGTCTTTAAGAAGAAATTCCTGCCTATATATCTTTATCCCGAAAGGTCTTTCGAACCTGTCTATGAAGTTATCATGGTTGCCTTTTACAAGGTGCAGCTCTTCGATATCGAGCTCTTTAAGGAAAGACACAAGCTCCCTGAATTCATTGAACTCCTCCATATGTACTTTGGAAAATTCGTTCTTTATATCGCCGTCTATTATCAGCTTCTTTGCTCCTGTTATCTCCGTGCTCTTCTTCAATGTCTCCTTTATCTTAGCAAGATTTGTCTTGGGAAGGAAGATGCCTCTATCCGCCATCACTCCCTCATATCCGAGGTGAAGGTCTGAACATACAAGCGCATTCAGCTTCTTTATGAATAATACCGGCATACCTTCTACTACGTATACTCCTTTGTATAGCTCTATCACTTCGACATCTCCTTCAGTTTTGCAAGAACCTGCTTCCTAAGTTCCTTGAGGTGCCTTCTCCTGTCGCTCATCATTATAACATCTGCTTCTCCGAAAGTCAGCATCATATGTGAAAAAGGTGAAGGTATATCGCTTGTTATGACCTTGTAGTCTATGCTCCCTTCCACAAGTCCTTTTATTATTCCAGTAGTCCTAGGAAGGTCCATGAGATCGTCGAATATCTCCCTGTAAGTCTCCTTCAATATCGGAAAGTTGGGATCCATCTCCTCTACCGCTTTGAGTATCGCCTGAGAGTTCACATGCTGCCTCCTTACGCCTATCTTTATGCCGCGGTAATTCCTAAGAATCATGAAGCTCCTTGCCGCGCAGTGCCTGAACCTTCTCTTCATCATCTCCGTTCTCCTTATATTCTCACGAAGCATCTTGTAAAGGTCTGATCTCCCAAGCTCCTGTATTATGGCATGTATCTCCTTGCCAGTGATCCTTACATCTTCAGGTGTCATTATTACAAAGCCGTTATCGGTTATATTGACTCCAACTTCGGTGTCGTGCATATCTGCTATCTTTATGCCGAAGAGCCTTGACATCGCATCGTTTATCCTTCTTCCATACAAAGAGTGGAATATTATCAGGTTCCTCTCGCTCTCCTCATCAACACTCTGCTCTATCAGCATAAACCTGTCATTAGGCACATATCCTGCAAAGAGCAGCTGCTCCATGAAGTAGTTGAACATCGAGTTCTTTGCATTATCATCCATTGGCATGCTGTCGAGTATCTTCTTAGCGTCCTTGTTGGCCTCCAGGGTGTTTCTTGAGAGCTTGCTTATGAGCTTCTTCTCCTTCTTTGCAGATTTCGATACCGCTTCCGTGAACTCGGCCCTGAACCTGCCTATGTTTATTGCAAGCTCGTATGTAAGAGGAAGCTGTTCTGAATACCACGGAGGTATCGTGGGCGCCATTCCAGAAGCATCGCTCACGTAAGCCTTCATCACTCTCGAGTATTCAAACCTGTACACTCTTCCGCCCAGTACAAATATGTCGCCTGGTTTCAGCCGAGCAAGAAACTCCTCCTCTATATTTCCTATATGCTTGTTCTCCTTTGTCACTACGTCTACGGATACCTCATCAGGTATTGTGCCCAGATTAAGGTAGTATATCAGCTTGGTGAGTTTCCCCCTTCTCCCGAAGACCTTTTCCTTCTCATCATACCATATCTTTGCATATACGCGCCTGCTCTCTAGACCAACATACATTCCTGAAAGGTACCTGAGTACTGCAAAGTAATCCTGCTTGTCAAGAGTGTGGTAAGGATAGGAGCATCTTATGGTCTCATAAGCTTCTTCCACGTCCCACTTCCTGTTAAGGGCCATACCGACAATGTGCTGGCAGAGTACATCCAGAGCGTTCTTCGGAGTATTGAACGAGTCAAGGTGTCTCTTTACTGCAGAATCTAGCATCACAGAGCACTCAACAAGGTCGTCCCTATTTGTGACTATGACCTCACCTATGGCAGGATTCCCGAACCCGTGCCCGCTCCTTCCTATCCTCTGCACTACCCGTGCTACGCTCTTAGGCGACCCTAGCTGTATTACGTTGTCTATAGACCCTATATCTATGCCGAGCTCAAGGCTTGTGGAAGAGACTACGCACTTCAGCTTGCCTTTCTTGAGCATCTCCTCAACTCCAAGTCTGGTATCCCTTGATAGCGAGCCATGATGGGCCGCTATATGCTCATTGCCGTATTTGTACCTCTTGGCAAGGTTATAGACTACTCTTTCAGTGCCGCTTCTTGTATTGGTAAATATCAGAGTGGTGCTGTTCTTCTTTATTATGGAATTCATTGTCGAGTAAAGGGAGTTCTCTATCTCCTCATCCTTTGCATTCATTATGTCCTTTACAGGAGACATCGCAACGAATTGCAGCTTCTTGTTCCATGTCGCGTCTACAACATCGCAATCCCTCTCCTTGCCCTTCCTATCATATCCCACAAGGAAGCGTGCAGCATCCTCTATGGGGTGCAAAGTCGCTCCCATCCCTATCCTGATGAAATCATGGCCGACTGCCTCTGCAAGCCTCTCTATGGACAATGAGAGATGCACTCCGCGCTTGTTGTTGGCAAGCTCATGCAGTTCGTCTATTATGAAGTACTTCAGGTCCTTTAGGTTCTCCATGAATCTGGGCGAATTAAGGAGTATGGCAAGGCTCTCCGGAGTGGTAACGAGTATGTTTGGAGGGTGGGCAATGTGCTTCTGCCTCTCAGAAGTAGGAGTATCTCCTGTCCTTATCCCAACAGTTATCTTCTTCACGTCTATGCTCAGATCAGAGTATATCTCGGAAAGTGGCTCGTTAAGGTTCCTGTATATATCATTGTTCAGAGCCCTCAAGGGAGAGACGTATATGCAGTATACCTTCTCCTCAAGCTGGTTTGCAAGCGACATATTCATAAGGTCGCTGAGAACCGCCATGAAGGCAGAGAAGGTCTTGCCGCTCCCTGTCGGTGCCGTTACAAGTATATTCTTCTTCTCCTTTATGAGCTTGAAGGAGTACCTCTGTGGGGGGCTAGGCTCCTTGTATCTGGAAACGAACCACTTCCTTATGAACAGATTTAGGCTATCGAGGCTCTCCTCTACACTAAACTGCCTATCCAATACTCGTATCATGAAATGCACTGCGCTATAGAATAAATTTATAAGTGTGATGTACGCCTATTGTAAAAGGTTGGTTATTGGGAGTTAAAATGGTAGCTAAGAAGAATAAAAGCAAAAGGGCAACAGGCTTTGAGACTTTTAATAGGTCTCAGCAAATATATAAGCTTTTGGAGAAGGGAATTATCGAGAGCGAAGCACTGAGCAACAGTGCAACTGACAGGCCAGAGCAGGAAGATCACATAGCCAAGCTTCTTGGCTCTCCTGAAGCAGGGTCAAGACCTTCTGCAGTTGCCAGGTCGATTTCAGTCAAAAGGAAGAATGCGAGGCCCAAGACTCAGAAGAAAGCAAAAGCCCAAAAGCCTAAAAGCCCGCAGAAAAAAGCAAAGAGAAGATAGTCACTCAGTGTCTTTATCCCTCTTGCCCTTTCCTATGGATAGCCTTACTCCGTTCTGATCCCTGGTTATTATAACGTCAAGGTCGTTGCTTCCAAGCATGCGCCTCAGCTCTTCGTAGGTATATGACCCTATCGTATTTTCATCCTTCTTGCTCTTAAGTATCTCGGATCTTCTCTCCTTAAGGTCACTCTTTTCTATTGGCGAGTACATTAGCTGAAGCTTCGGCATCTCCGTGCCATACGTGTCTTCTATCCCGAGCTCTATCGGTTTGTAACCCTCATTCTGATATATGAAAGGCAGTACTGAGTTGAACTCCGAAGCCATGTTCGCAGCTATCTTGGAGACCTTCGCCCTGTCACCTGCTATTACAAAATCATCTGCATCAAGAAATCCGACGAAGACAGACCCTCCTGATTCCTTTACATTGTCCTGTATCAGCTGTGAAACAAGCCTGAGTATTGTTATTCCTGAATCTGATCCGAATCTATCTGCGAAATCCGCAAGCCCCTCTACCTTAAGCCTTCCTATTCCGTAGTCGCTTGTTGCCTTTACGCTCTTCTCTACAGCAGCAGATATCTTCTCCTCGTTTGGCAGATCTATAAGGGGATCGAATCTCTTACCCTTCTTCTTCAGGAATATGGTGACAAGATTCCTCAGTTCTGTAGGATCGAACGGTTTTTTTACGTAATAATCAGCTCCGTACTTTATTCCCTTAAATCTGTTAGATGTAGCATCCATTGCGCTTACTATTATTACTGTGGTGTCTGTAAGAGCAGGGTTTGTCTTTACCGATTGGCATATCTCAAGGCCGTCAGCTCCAGGAAGCATAAGGTCCAGTATGACAAGATCAGGCTTCTCCCTTTTTATTCTCTCCATGGCCTCCTTTCCATCGTATATCTGGGTTATGTTGAAGCCCTTGCCTACAGAGAGAGCCATCAGTTTGTTTATGTTCTTATCATCCTCAACTATCATGACCCTGTTCAGGACCTGCTCGTCCTGGAGCATATAATAGGTGAGTATTCCTCCGCTGCTCCTCGAAGCTATTGCATTTGCTTCTTCAAGCTCCTCAAGTCCCTTTTTGAGCGTGCTCTCACTTATCTTAAGAGAAGAGGTAAGCCCCTGTAACTCATTATAGGTTACCTGCTGCCTGTCGTTTATTATAGATATGATGTCGGATTTTACAGATTCAACGTTGTCCATTCTGATCGCCTATAATAGGATTCGTATAAAGTATATAATATTTCTTATCATTTCCCTGCACCTCGCTGCAAGTAAACTATTAAAATGCATGCGTATAAATCTAAAACATGAGATTTGGCAAACATCACCGCGTACATAACCAAGTTGCTAGAAAAGGCAACGGCAAGGTAGTAATAGCAGCAGTTATTGTTATTCTAGTGATAATAGCAGCATACGCTGTCCTCTCTTCCGGAAACGGGACAAGGCAGATAAGCCAGAACTACACATTCGTTCTGCAGAAAGGGTCTGCACAGAATCTTATGTTAAACAATGGCAATCAATTCTCAGTATACCTTAACTATTCTACTCCATCATTAGTTAATCTGTATCTCAGCAGTATACCTATCTTCCAGGGTCAGACGATAGCTCTGAGGATAAGCAAAGGCCAGACGGCAAACATCAGCCTTAGCGGGTCACAATACGCAGACATGGAACTCAAGCTTATTTCATCAAACAACACAGGCGCTGTTCTCTCTGTGGTGCAGATACCTGCAGACATAAAGATTTCCACAGGCGTCTCAGGAAATCCGACCACTGCCACTACAACTGCAACTACCACCTCAGGCAGCACCACAATATCAACGATACAGCCAACAACGACAGTCAATACTGGCGCCCTTGCAATATCTTCATTCAATAAAACATCTGTAGGCACGCTGATGGGCAACTACGCAGCACTTTATCAGGCAACGCAATCATGCACTCCTTCATTATACAATTCAACCTTCATCTCAACGCAGCACTCTGCACCTTCAGGACAGAATACATATTACAATACAAGCAAGGTAACTCCGTACGAAATCACCTCATCAGCAGTAGAGGTCTCTCCTGGAACTTACAACATAACATACACTACTGTATCAAAGACTCTTGGTTCAAAAGCTGCCCTTAATGCCCAGTTTACCTACCCTTCCAATGTCACTGTAACAACTACATTCACTGGATTATTCAGCGGGCTTACCTACTCGCAGGTAGAATCGAACTATAACTCCCAAAAGTCAATAGGGAATGCATGCGCCGCACTCATTCCTTGACCTTGTCTTTAGGCGCCTGCTTCTTTGATTCCTTCTTGACCTTAGCGCTGAACGGCATCCTGAACCAGAACTCACTGCCTTTTCCAGGTTCGGACTCAACGCCGACTTTCCCCCCATGAAGATGCACTATCTCCTTTGTTATCGACAAACCAAGTCCCGTGCCAGCTCCCTCTTGCATCTTCAGATTATCCCTATGCGGCACCTGGAAGAATTTGCCAAAGACCTTCTTCTTCTCTTCCCTTGGAATTCCTATGCCTGTATCCTTCACAGTCACTCTCACATACCTGCTGTTCTTGGACACTCGTTTTACAATAATCTCTATCCCTCCACTTTCAGTAAACTTTACTGAATTGCCTATAAGATTGACCAAAACCTGTATCAGCCTGTTTGGGTCTGCTATTATCGTAGGCACATCATAATCGACATGTGACCTGAAGTACAGCCCTTTTGCCTTGCACACTTCCTCAAAGGCCTTTATGCTCGGATTATTCAGGAGCTCATTGAAATTTACCTGCTGCAGGTCAAGCACTACCTTACCAGAAGAGAGTTTTGCAACGTCAAGCATCTGCCCTATCAGATTCATCAGTCTGTCAAGCTCATCCATTATTATCTTAAGGTACCCTTTCTGATCCTCATTAAGTTCGCCGAACTCTCCTTTATAGAGCAGCTTGGAGAAGCCCTTTATATTTGTTATAGGGGTCTTCAGGTCATGGGATATATTATTTATAAATTGCGTCTTCAGATCGCTCTCAGCCTTATACTTCTGTGCCTCCCTGTCTCTTCTCTCAATCTCATTTTCCAAGTCCTCCATACGCGTCTTTGTGGCAAGCTCAGTACCTATTATCAGGAAGCTCATATTGCTGCTATAACCCTCATTTATCCTCTTTATGCTAAACTTGAAAGGCACAAGCTCATCGCTGTTTTTTGCATGCATGTTTCCGAACATGTCCGTTACGATTCCGTTCTTCTTTGCCATAGATATATACGAACTCAGCTTCTGTCCATCTGCCGTGCCATACATGTTTGTAACCGGCTTCCCATAAACCTCTTCCTGAGTGTATTTGAGAATCTTCTCAAAGCTTTTATTCACCCCGGTTATCATCCCATTCTCATCTATCCTTATGATTGAATCGTTGGATATGCCTATTACCTGGTCAAAAGTTGAGCTAAGCTCTTTGAAGTACCTCTCATGTTCTTTTGAAAGCACACCATATATGGAATTATCCTTTCTATACAGATAAGCTTTCATATCCGCATTCATGCCGTTGCCTATGCTTAACCTTATGTTTGCAGAATACTCCTTGTCGGCAGCTCCCGCAAGCGCAGCCAATATGCCTGAGCCGTCCTTCACCATATCAGTGAAATTTACTCCTATTACTTCTTCAGGAATGATTCCGAGAACTCCTGCCGCATTGCTGCTTATCCACGTTATCTTAAAGCTGCGATCCATTGCGATAAATACATCATTCCTGCTTTTCTGCGCAGTATCTAATCTCCTCTCCAGATTCTCATGCTCAGTAATATCCCGTATCAGGAGATGAGTCAGCCTCTCGTTTACAGTGCTTCCTCTTATTGCAAAAAGTCTGCCATCGACTGTCCTAGTATTAAGAGGCACTCCTGCAAATAGCTCTTTCATCTCCTGTTCTCCAAGCTTGAAGTTATTGGCGAAACTCTTGCCGATCGCCTCCCTAACAGAATAATCAAAAAGATTGGCATAGCCTTTGTTGGCTTTTACAACATTTCCATTCTTGTCTATAAGCACCTGCGGCACAGCCGCATTAAACGCTGCGTCAAAATACTTTGCAAGATTTACGCTCTTCTCCTTCTCAGATAAGAAGAGCGCTGCATTACCTACGGCTTCGGCCATTACCACTGCATCAGAGATGGCATTGCCCCCAAAGGCTTCCTCCTGCTTTGACAGGAGTATTAGCAGCCCGAACTTCCTATCGTAAGCGCTTATCGGAAGCACCATGCAGCTCTTGTATCCCTTGTTGTAATACTCTATCAGCTCAGGAAAAGCCGAATAGTCGCTAAGGCTGTTGTCAACATACGGCTTTCTCGTGTTGAATATGAACTCCTCAAAATTGCCTCTCTTACTGTCTGCACTCGATTCCTTTACTATGGCGCTGTCGACACCGCTGACGCTCTGCATCTTCGTTGAAAACCTCTTCATAAGCTCCGCAGGAGTACCTGCTTCCTTATAAAGTCCTGTCACTACGGAGAGCAGATTGTCATACCGGTCGCCGTCCATGAACGTATTGTCCATTAAAAGGATTATAAATATGCATCGCCAAATCATGTCAGTGTTCTAATGACTGCAAAGGAAGTATTCGACGGGGTGTTCAGGGTGAATGGAAAGCTTGCAACTGTCAATCTTGTACAGGGAGAGAAGGTATACGGAGAAGAGCTTGTTAAAGCGGATGGCAAAGAGTACAGGCTATGGAATCCCTACAGATCAAAGCTTGCCGCTGCCATTCTGAAAGGAATGAGGCACATGCAGATAAAGAAGGGGAGCAAGGTTCTTTACCTGGGAGCAGCGACAGGCACAACATGCAGCCATATAAGCGACATAATATCAATGGAAGGAGAGCTCTACTGCGTAGAGGTATCTGAGAGAAGCGTACGAGATCTGATAAAGGTCTGCGAAAAGCGGGAGAATATGCTGCCTATACTGGAAAATGCAAGGAACGTTGAGAGGTATGCTGAAGAAGTGGGCCTTGCAGACGTGCTGTATCAGGATATAGCCGCAAGGGATCAGGCGCAGATGCTTATCGAGAACAGCAGGTTCCTAGGAAAAGGAAGCTATGCATATGTTGCAATAAAGTCACAGAGCATCAGCGTATCAAAGAATCCGAAAGTGGTGTACAAGGAATTCCTAAAGGCGGTATCCGGAACATTCGAGGTTGTGGAGTCAATGGACCTTATGCCTTTCGACAGGATGCACCTATTCGCTGTACTCAAAAAACGCTGACATATATAAAATGTTTTATGATACAAGTTAATCATGGGCCTGTATCATAATGCAAAGGCATTCAAGCTTCCAGAATCAAAGGCAAAGTGCGCCTACTGTTCAACAGAATACATGTGCGCAGAAGGTCCTTATTCCATATGCCCGCTATGCGAATCAATAGTGGTGCCTGGAGAGAAGAACATCCTTGATCCTGTAGTCGCATCCAAGCTCGGTGGCATAAGCCAATCCATAGCTAAAGGGGCGTATCTTGAAGCCATTGAGAATGCAGAACAGCTCTGCACAAATGCAGATCCAAAAGTGCTATACGCTCTTGCCTCTCTCTACAGATCACTTTCAGATATAACCTATCTGGATGTGGACTATAACATGAAGGCATTCATGGAGAGAAATGCAGACAACAGGAATGACGAGCCTAAAAGGAACAAGTATAATGCCATGCATCTCGAATCCAGAAACAGGGAGTGCCTTCACAAAAGCATAGAAATCCTCGAACTTTCAAAAGCCTCTGACGAGAATTCACTCTTCATAAAGGCGATGGCTGAGATAAAGTTGAAGAGGTATGCGCACGCATCGATAATACTGGACCAGCAGATGAACACCACTCTTGCATTCAAATATGCGAAGATGGCACTCGCAACAGAGACCAACGAAAAGGATGCAGAGAAGAAGATAAACGAATTGCTTCGTGAAAGGGAGCTGAATGCGGTATTCTATGCTGCAAGGCATCTTGCAATGAAGAAAGAGTTCGACAGCGCAGAAAAACTTCTCGATATGATCTCTTCATTCATAGACCTTCCGAAATACAATGTATACAAGAAACGTATCAAAAACGTGGCCGGTGCTGCAGGGATATAAGTAGAGACAGAAGGCAAAAGTAATCTTATAGGTGGACCAAAGAGGGAATAAAATGTCAAAAATCTACATCTTATCAATTGTAAACGACGATAAAAAACTTATGAAACTTTTCAAGGACTTTGAAAGAAAATATAATGGAATAACTGGAGCTTCAGATAATTATCCGCACATAACTTTCCAGATCGGAAAAATAAAAAATCTAAACGAAATAAAAAAAGAACTAAAGAAAATAAGTTCTGAAACTAAACCCATCAAAATAGAGATTGTCGGTTTAACTAATTGGTCAAAAAGAAGGATATACTATAAGATAAAAAGAACAAGCGACTTAATTAGGTTGAATAAAGCAATAAATCATCTTTTTAAATTATATAGTAAGAAATTTTCAACTGATTATACCACAAAATTATGGATTCCACATATCGCAGTCGGAGATAAGATACAAAAGAACAAGTTCAAAAACGCATTTAACGAAGTGAATTCAAAGAAAATAAAAAGAATACATAAAATCAATTATATCTACATTGTTGAAGAGAGGCAAACAGGACGTTTTAAAACAATTAAGAGGTATAAATTATCTAAATGAGACCTTTATCTCATTCATAGTACAGCATTTACTATCATTTAACAATGTCCTGGCACTTTTTTACTCAAAAAGCTCTTCTCAGATTCATAATTTTTCGTTCAAGAGTGGCGTATCAGCCTTTTATCACAGCTATGGGCACATTCCTTGATACCGGCAGTGCAAGCCCAGCCCCTTCCACCACTCTTATTACCTCATCTATGTCCTTGTATACCCACTCCGATTCCTCGCTTACCAGCCTCCTGTCATGCACCCTGAGCTCTATATCCTTGCTCTTCATAGAGGCCATTGTCTTCTCCGCTCCTATCTCGCGCAGTGCCTGGTGTCTTGACATCACCCTTCCTGCACCATGGCACGCAGAACCGAAAGTCTCCTCCATCGCTCCTTCTCCCCCTGCAAGTATGTAGCTGGCTGTTCCCATGCTTCCGGGTATGAGCACAGGCTGCCCGTAATCCCTATAAGCTTCAGGTATCTCCTTCCTTCCTTTTGCAAAAGCCCTTGTAGCTCCCTTCCTATGCACATATACTCTCTCCTTTTTACCCTCAACCTTGTGCTCCTCAAGCTTTGCTATATTATGGGAAAGATCGTACAGCAAGCTCATTCCCAGTTCCTCAGCACTCCTTCCCATAACCTTCTCAAAGCTCTCTCTTATTATGTGCGTTATCATCTCCCTGTTTGCAAATGCGAAGTTCACCCCGCACTTCATAGCCTTAAGGTAGTCCTCTGCCTCTTTGCTCTTAACATGCGCGTAGCTCAGCTCCGGATCAACTATCTGTATGCCCTTTCTTGCCTGATATTCCGCAAGTGTGCGAAGATAATCGCTGCATATCTGGTGGCCGAAACCCCGTGAGCCTGTATGCACCATGATCACTATCTGTCCTTCATAGACTCCATAAGCCTTTGCAAGTTTCTTGTCGAAGATCTTATCAATTTTCTGTATCTCAAGGAAGTGATTGCCGGCTCCGAGAGTGCCAAGCTGATTCTTTCCTCTTGATTTTGCACGCTGGCTGACCTTTGAGAAATCCGCCCCTTCCATGCAGCCCTTCTCCTCCATATGCTCTATATCCTCACTGACTCCAAAGCCCTTGCTTACAAGATATGCTGCACCTTCCTGAGCCACTCTTTCTAAATCCGAAGGCTCAAAACCTATTTTGAGCCTGCTGTCAAGCCCGCTAGGCACATTCAGGAATATCTCATCAGAGAGTTTTTTCATATTCTTCCTTATATCTGATTCTTCAAGATTGGTTCTTATGACACGTATCCCGCAGTTTATGTCAAATCCTATCGCCCCAGGAGAGATTATCCCTTCATCAGCGTCGAAACCAGCTACGCCTCCTACGGGAAAACCATACCCCTCATGCCCGTCAGGCATAACCATCACATTACCCCGTATTCCAGGGAGCGTTGCCGCATTTGCGGCCTGCTGCATCGTCCTATCATTCTTAAGATTGGCCATAAGCTTTTCAGAGGAGTACATTACCACGCCTGTATTCATGCCGCTAGAGGCGTCTTTCTCTATCCTGAACCTATACTCATCAATCTTCTTCACTCTCATAACCTAACCTTTAAATATCAGTAAAACTGAGGAAATCACGCGTTTTTTTGCAATGCAAACGTATAAATACTAGATAATATTATATAATGAAACATATAATTAAATAGCCGTGCAGGGATGGCGGAGCCTGGTCAAACGCGACAGACTCAAGATCTGTTGGCTTAGGCCTACGAGAGTTCAATAACACTGAACAAATCTCTCTCCCTGCACCAAAAAATGTGATTCAATGGCGATAACCAAGAAGAAATCTGCGAAAAAGGCGAAACCAGTTAAGAAAACTCCGAAAGCTCAGCATCACGCTAAGAGGGCAAAGCTCAGGCCCCAGGTCGCCCTTGAAGTGCCTCACTATCCGCAGACAGAGGAATTCACAAGCTCCGCAGCATGCACCATGATGGTACTTAAATATATCAACAAGAACTTCAAGCTATCTAAGGATCAGGAGTATGGCATATGGCAGGAAGCTGTAAACGGGAGCGTCTGGCACGGTTCAAAGTACGGAATAGCATACGCACTTGCAAAGAGGGGCGCAAGGGTAAAAATAATAAGCAATACTAAGGATGAAGGGTACGACAGGAAGCTCGCAGTATATGAAAATGTCAATCTTGATACTCTCACAGCTTCATTCAACGAGATAAAGGAAAAAGCTCTCTCTATGAAGGTTGCAGAGGAGCACTCAAACAACATCACGATAAATTCTATAAAGAAGGCACTTTCTTCAAATCAGCTGCCCATAGTGCTGATAGATGCAAATGTGATAAATCCGTACATGGAGTCATCACCACACTGGGTGGTCGTAACAGGCTATGATAAGGACGCATTCTACATAAACGATCCTTATTCTGACAGCACCATGACTCTTGATGCAGAGGTCTTCAAGTCTGCGCTAGGTTATGACAACGCAGAGAAAAACTTCCATATAATAACGGCAGACCTGAGAAAGAGGAAGTAATCCTCAGACCAAGGTCTCCGAAAGGAAGCCTCTCGAAGAGAAGAGCCTGCGCAGTCCTGTCCTGCGAGTATTCCTGTACCTGTTGCTCCTTGTCTTCGTAGCCATTCTTGTGCCGTTGTAGCAGTCTACGCAGAGCAGCCTCTTTCTTACTATTCCGCTCCTGACGTAGAAGTCCCTCTCCTGTATATACGAAGACGGCAGAACCCTTATCTCGTCCCTCCCGAATTCCTTCCTGCAGCTCATACAGCTGTTATTCAGGAACTGGACCAGCGAGTCTTCCCCTCTCACTTGTCTTTCTAGAGCTATCCCATCCAATTTATCCCCACAAGACATCTCTCCTTTTGGTCATATTTAAACATTACGAAATAGTGGAAGCGAAACATGCTGATTTAAATATCAGATTAATCGAAAGTATTACATCAATTTTTAATCAAATTCCGAGATTAAATGTCTCGCTGCTACCTCAAGACAAAAGAACACAAGACCTTCGCTTCTAAGTATGCAAAACACAACAGGAAATAGGCGATAAAATGGCTCTAAGGGCAGACTATTCAACAGAAACAGAAAAGACCTACAGGATAGCCAAACATAAGGCAAATTCCGGAGATCCTAATATAAACAAGGAGTTATTCGAGGAGATATTCAGAATATCAAGAGCCTCTTTCACCCCGGTAATATCAAAAGAAGAGGTAACAAATCTTATAAAGGATAGTGCTCTTCTTATCGTGGCATATGATAAAGACAAAATGCAGCCGGTAGGGTTTGCATCCTCTCATTATACGGACGATTTCTGTTATCTCTCTTCAGCAGCAATAATCAAATCAGAGCAGGGGAAAGGCCTGTATCAAATGTTCAACAGATTGCGAATAAGCGATGGTCTCAGCAAGGGATTTGACACCTTTACGGTTACTACGCAAAACCCAAGAGTGGAAAATGGCATATCCTGCACTTTCGATGCTTTATTAATGGAGGGCAGAATATCGGGATACTCCATGCAAAGGGAGGTAATACGTGGCTGTTACGGCAGGCTGATAACTGGCTATATTCCCAGATCATCCAAAGAGAGAATAAATAGGCTATTCTCTATGCTTGACTACACGAGAGGGGATGCATTCCAGATATCATTCGTAGCCAGTAGAACAAGGAAATTTTTCTGGGAGTGAAAACCATGCCATCAATAGAATGCAATGGGAAATACGAGATAATCAAACAGAAATCCGCATGGGGAAAGAGCATTGACATAGACAAATCCGAACTGAAAGATGCTATCAGGGTAGCCAAGAATGCATTCACCAATAACACTTCAGATAGGTGGATAGCCCGCCTTCTCGCCACAAACAACCTGCTGCTCTCGGCATGCAGGAAAGACACAAAGACTGCAGTAGGCTTTGCAGCATCAGAATATCAAACGGACGAGTGCCATTTTGTTACTGCCTTTGTCGCAAAACCAGATCGTGGCAACGGGATATACTACATGCTAAATAAACTGCGCATATCGGATGGACTGGGGGAAGGATTCAGCGTCTTTACTGTAACTACACAGAATCCAAATGTGGAGAGGGGATTGCTCAGAGCGATTAATTATTTTATCGATCAAGGAAGTATCTCTTCCTACTCATTAACAAGGGAGCTGAAAAGGCGCACACTGCCAAGAATGCTTACTCCAGATGTGCCAAAATGTCCAGATCAAAATCTAAACGAGCATTATCTTTCATTGAATCATAAGAAAGGGGACGCATTCAAACTGGCCTTTTCAGTAGAAAGGAGAAGATAACTACTAGGTTTTAACAGAATTGACAACAGCATCATAATCTGCATCTGTCTTTACAGAATCCTTCCAGAACTGCGTCTCTGAGACCCTATATCCTTTACTCTGCAGCCTATCCATAACCTTCCTATGCGAAACCGAGCCAATTGAGAATGCCTTTGTCATCTTAGGGACAGAGTAGAAAAAAGGGACATCAAGTTCATCGGCTATCATGGACATTTGCTTTTCAGCAGCAGGATCGTTCATCTTCTTTATTGCCTTTAATGTATTATCTACATGCTTCCTATCTGAAAGCCCTTTAAGCCACATCTGCCCTGCAACAAGCATCTTCGAACCGCACTTTGTGCATCTGATATCAGATGTGCATATTCCATCGTTATACTCGAAATATCTGCATGAGCTGCATTGCTTCAAAATCCCAAGATCCTTTACAGAAGCGAGGGCCCCTGATGCTCCGTGAGATACGCGCATGAACACTCTCAGGTAGTGCATATCCGATACGCACATGAGAGGTTCTATGCCGAAGTTGAACTGTGCTGCATTTCTTGCAACAAATCCCAACAGGATCCTTGCTCCTGCTTCCTTGCACAGTTCAGTGTGCATAGGAAATGATCCGTATGTCTTTATGCATGCGTTTGCATGCGCTCCGTGCAGCACTGCTGTATCCGTAGCAGTAATCATCAGCAGCGTCCCGTCTTTCGAGATCTTGAAAGCATCGTATATCAAAGGAGCCGGGCTTCCGAACGGGTCTATGTCTATTATGTCAAATCTCTCACTATCGGTATTTGCAAACTCCTGGAAGCTCTTCTCCCTCACGTCTGCTTCAATCCCATTGGCTTTCACATTATCCAAGGAATTGGCATAAGCATCTTTGTTCATGTCTATCAGCACAGGCTCCTTTATTCCAGCTTCAAGCGCATATCTTATGTCGCGTATCCCTGTTGCAGAAGTCGCATCCAGAAGCCTTGCGCCCTTCCTGGCATTTGCTTTTACGAAAGCCACCGAGACGGAACGCAGAGACTGCATCTTTGGATTGTAGAATACTCCTTTATTGACACTTATCTCAGCTGAGAGCTCATTTACCTTCATCATAAATTCCCTTTATCTTGAGAATCGCATCAAGCAATCCATGCGCATATGCTATGCTTGCGAAAGCAGTGTAAACGTCATTCTTCTTGAGCCATGACTCAGAGTCCTTTGCATACATCTCTGCAAGCTCAACAACCTTTCTCTCCTCATCGTTCAGGCTGGCATTGCTGACCTTCTTCATACTCTCGGAAAAAAGCAGTATATCCTTCCTTATGCGGGCTTCCACTTCCAACAAATTACCATTCAGCTCTCCATGTAAGGCGCAAGATAATATGTTATCTGGGCCTCTCCTACCTTGTAGGTGAGCTTAAGCGGCTCGTTGGATTTCAAGCCTATGCTTATGTAGTTCCCGGCAGGACACGATTTAACCATATTCTCAAGGAACTGCAGGTTGAAAGTTGCCTCGGCATTCTTCTCTGCCTTTATCTTCTTTATAGAATTGCCATCGCTGAGGTGCTCCTCGTTCAGCTCTCCTGAATCTCCTCTGCAATCTATGTTGAACTGATCCTTGGTTGCCTTGAGAGATATATACTCAGAGACTATCGTGGCATCCTTTACTAATTCCTTAAGCGTCTCTCCGTTTATCTCAATATCTGCGTCAAACTGCACGCTTGGTTCCTTGTCAACGCTCTTCCTTACGTCTATCAGTTGGGTCTTGAACCTCCTTTTGGACTGGCCTGAGAACTCAAGCGTGAGCTTATTATCATGTTCCTTCATTATAAGTGACTCTCCATCCCTTGCCCTTGACATTATCTTGCTCAAATTGTCTATATTGAGGCCGAGAGAGACATTCTTGTCAACATCATATTTTGAGAAAGCCTTTGTAGGCATGAAGAAAGAGATCATGCTTATGCTTGAAGGATCCATGGCCTTAAGGGTGACTCCCTCCTTCGTAACATTGAAGACACCTTCATCAACAAGGTTAACTATCGTATCTATGCACTCCTTCCAATACTTCGCATTATCTATCTTTAATTCCAACATATCACCTATGCCAGAGCATCAGCAAAAAGCTATACAACTACTAACCACGATAATAATATATAGCTTATCTTAATTTGAAGTTCTCTGAAGACAACTAACCTCAAGCTTTATATCTTGAAAACCCTTATCCGATGCGTTAGCATGATATGCATAGCCTATTCAGATAGCGATCCTGTATCAAAGAATGCCGCCGAGTTCATAAAAAAGGGGTATGATTTCGAGGACAGGGATGGAAGGGTCATTCAGGACAAGGTAGAGCTGCTCAGGATCGAAGGATCTCTCATTACCGCAGACTATGTGGACAAGATGGGTTTCAGCACAGTGCTATTCATGAGCAGGCATCACAGCTCTGCAGGCATAACCTCTTTCACATCCCACTCCTTAGGGAATTGGACAAAAGAGGCATCGCTAGGGGGCATGCCGAAGAAACTCTCAACCTCTTCTCCTGTACTCATGCTTGCATGCATGAGGAATCTATCGGAAAGAGCACCAGAAGGGACAAACAAGGTATACGAAGCCACACATCACGGCCCTCTGCTCGATACTCCCTGTACATTCATAGAGTTCGGAGGAAGCGAAGCCATGGTTAGCAATCATGAATCGGCAGAAATTCTCGGACAGGCTTCGATAAGCGCCGCACAGTCCATGGCAGATAACTCCCAGGATTATTCACATGCTGTTATAGGCATAGGCGGAAACCATTATCCATCAAAATTCACAAGGCTGGCGCTGGAAAAGGGCTATGCATTCGGGCACATAATGCCCAGCCACTCTTTTATAAAAGATGGCAGCACATGGAATACTGATATGATCGAGGCTGCGATAAAAAGGAGCGACCAGGAAACCGAACTTGCAGTCATAGACTGGAAGAGCTTGGGATCGGAGCCTAGGTCTGCGATTATAAATAAACTTGAAGAGCTTGGGATTGACTATGAGAGGGCGTGATGCATTTGCTATTTTCATACTTGCCTCTGTACTTATTTACAGTGCCAACGCCCAGTACTGGTTCCAGTTCGGTGCGACAGGGGACCAGATAACCTACCATAACACAGGCGCAGCCGTGACAATACAGACAGTAGCACAGCCTTATCTGGAAAATGGCTCCATAGGCTTCTGGACAGGCGAAAACCTGGCAAACGGTGCATTCATACAGGTGGGCTACGTTATAGAAAACCAGTCCGGCAACTATCCTTCATACTGCAATCAATACAACTGCACAAGCACAGCGTACATAAACAAAGGCGACGCAGAATGGTTCTACGAATACTTCCTTCCTAATTCTAATTCAAGCACCTTTATGGGTGCAATAGGGCCAGACGGTTCAGCTGGACCTGATGGCAAATTCAACAGGTATTCGTTTTATTATTCAAACGGAGTATGGCATTTTCTATTAAACGGAAATCAGATAGGCACAGTCGATCTTGGGACAGGATCTTCAGGGAGCAATGCACCTGTTGCCTTCGGTGAGATGGCAAATTCTACAGGCGCAAACACCCGTATACTGCCAGTTATATTCTCAAATTTCTCTTTCTACAATTCTGCAGGAGAAGTCTATCCTGTGCCGCACGGCTATTCTTACATAGGATATGGTGTAGGAAGCGACAAGGCATTGCAAAACCCTTACGGTGTCTCAGAGATAGGGTCAAGAATAAACTATTTTGAGGCAGGTTCAGGACTTGCGCAGCCAAACAACGGATACCAACTATGGGACTTCGGCTATTACCTCAAGATCATCTCTGCATACGGTGCCAAGAATTCAACAGCACAATTCCAGGCTTACTCAAGCCAGCAGATATCAGAGCCAAAGTATGTGTACATGGGAAACGGTACAAGGGCAGTGTTCGAAGGCTGGTCAGGCACAGGAGCAGGCAGCTATACAGGACCGGATAACTCCACTACTATCTCAATATCGAGCAATATAACTGAGAACGCAAACTGGCAGCTTCAATACCTGATAAATGTAAATTCTTCTTATGGTGCAGCAAAAGGCGCTGGCTGGTATAATGCAGGAAGCATGGTGAACTATGCCGTAGACAATTCCACTTATTATTACAACCAAACAACAAGGTACGTCTTCCAAAACTGGTCAAACGGGAACAATAAACCTTCCGGAAGCGCATATGCCAATTCTCCATTCAACATCAGCGCAACTTTCATCAAGGAATACTACGTAAACGCAAGCTCAAAGTACGGCAGCATAAGCGGAAGTGGATGGTATGCCTATGGCACCAACGCCACAGTATCAATTAGCAACTACACAGTAAAAAGATCGAACTTTTCACAAACATCATTCTACGCATGGAGCAACGGCTCTTCTGACACATACATGAATTTCATCGTGACTCGGCCGGTAACTGTGGCTGCAATATTCAAGAAGCAGTACCTTGCCTCTCTCGAGACCACAGACGAATATGGAAACAGGGTCTTCCCTTCAAAGATATACCTAAACGGCAAGGCATACAATAATTCAGCCTTCCTATTCCCTGATCAGACATATAACATAACCGGAGTCTACTACGACAACATGAAGATGGCACTAAACCAACCGATAAGCATAACGCGCAACAGTACGGTATTCGTAAATCTGCCCCTGTATAATATAAACGCAACATTCACCGATATTTTTGACAATCCTATAAACGCAACTATCCATGCGGTTTTTGCCAACGGAAGTTCAGAAAATTTACAAGCTACTGACGGAAGGATATCATTCAGGGATCTTCCATACGGCATGGTAAACCTGAGTGCGACCTATGGTGGAATAACCGAGTATGCTTCTGCATCTGGCGGCACCCAGATAAGACAGATATTTGTATCTGTATATGACATTGAGATTTTAATAGGAATAGTTGCAATAGCATTCATAGTATATTTCATATCCAGGTCAAGGCTGCATAGGGGCATGTAAAAGGTTATAATCTTTATAGTCCAACAATTTGTGATAAAATGCGCGTAGTAATGCTTATACCTCCAAAGGACTTCAGGGATGAATCTATATCAAGCATAAAAAATACGCTTGAAAAATGGGGAGTGGAAGTCGTGCTTGCAAGCTACTCTACAAAAGAGTGCGTTGGCTCTCATGGTGCAGTATACAGCAGATTCACTAACGCAGGCCGCATAAAAGGCAACGATTTCGATGCCATAATACTGGCAGATGGTCCTGGGGTGGAGTCTTACAGACTATACGATTTCAGGCCTCTCCTTGAAGTTATATCCTCATTCGCAAACAGGGGCAAGATAATAGTGGGGATAAACAATGCAATAAAGATAATCGCAAGATCAAATATAATATCAGAGATAAAAGTGGCAGCCCCAAAAGACCCTTCAATAAGAGATGTAATCAGGCTGTACCATGGCAAGGCTTCTGAAAACTATCTGGAAGACCAGAAAAACATAATAACGCTAAGCGATCCGGAGAGAGTAGACGTATTGTCCGAACTGATGCTAAAAAAGCTTGGCGTAAAATAAGATACTATCTGTAAAAAATGTGGCGCTCCGCTCCACACTCGCATAAATAAGCAACATAATCCTTGTCAGAGACTACTCTTACCTTTGCGTTTATTCCAGGGACAAGAAGATTATGGCAAGACCGGCATATCTGTACCCTTATCTTATCAGGTATCCTTATCCTGTAATGCGAGCTTATCTCCTCTGCTATATGTACGTATCTCTTTCCTAGCCCATGCATTGGCGAATCTGGATCCATCGATTCTTTTGCAAGCGAGAAGAGCCTTTTTATACGAAATTCGGCTACCTCTGCCTGTACCTTATTTCCTTTCATGAATCATCGCCTCTTCTTATTCATCAAAAACAGGTATGTGCCAATCGCTACCACAACCACTATTACGATAACCGCATACAAAAGCAAGTTACCATTCTGTGGCGCAGCAGTTGCAACAGTAGTGGCTATAGTTGTATTGACGTAAGCTGTTGTCTGCACAGAACTGGCAGTATTGTAAATGGCTGTAGTCTGCTGTGTTACAGGTACGGTGCTAACCGTGCTTACGGAAGTCGTATTTCCATTTATTATGCTGTTTACGGAATTCTGCAGGCCTATATACTCTTCATACAGCGTGCTGTTAAGTATGGTTACGTTAACAACCTCGGTAAAGTTCGAAGGATTTCCACCAACAGCCTGCAACCGGATCAGATAAAAATTACTAGGCGTATGATTTGTCGGCGCAATCACAATCTGACCCACGAATGGCGGATACCCGCTATTGTTCAGAAGCTTTACGCTCATGTTATATTTTGTGAATGAGCTCTGATTCAGCAACTCTAGAGTAGTGTAGCTGCTTACGTTTGAAAGAGGATAAACAATGAAGTTAACGTACTTGGTTTGATAATTTGGCATAACAAAAGAGGTATTTACAAGTATGGTCGAGTAGCCTGTTGTCTGATTAGTGGAATTAACGCTTGCACCATATCCTGTGGCTGTAAATATGCACACTAGAAGAATCGCATGGTACATCGAGAAGCGCATAATATCGAATATATCTGAAATCCCAATTTTAAATAGGTATCGCACTACTCAGAACAAGCCGAACCTTTTCTTAGAGCCATCTTTATGCTGCTCCCCAAGCTCCTTGAGCTTTTCCATAAGCTCCCTTTCCTCCTTTGTCAGCTCTTTAGGTATCTCTATATTCACTACTGCTATCTCCTCTCCTATCGCACTTCCATTGAATCTCTTAATCCCCTCGTCCTTGAGGAATATCTTCTTTCCCTGCTGCGTACCTTTTTCTATCTCAATCTCCTTATTTCCATGCAAGAGCGTCGGAACGGATACGCCTCCTCCAAGTGCCGCTATGTAAAACGGTACCTTTACATCAACCATGACCGTATCCCCGCTCCTCTTGAAAATGCGATGACCAAGCTCTCTTATCTCTATGTAAAGGTCTCCATTTCCATCCTTTCCAAAATCTCCCATGCCTTCAAGGCGCAGCCTCATCCCATGGGTAACTCCGGAAGGAATGGAAACCTCGACATTCTCAGATGCAAGGACCCCTCCTTTTCCTGAGCATACTTTGCATACCTTGTCATAGTATTTTCCAGCTCCCCCGCAATCTTCACAAGGGGTAACGGTGTTTATGCTGCCAAACATCGAGCGCTGCTGCCTGCTTATGTACCCTGTGCCCTTACACCTTGGGCACTTTACGGGCTTTGAACCTGGCTCTCCTCCTGCTCCGGAGCAGCGGGAGCACCTCTTTAGATGCTTTATTGTTATCTTCTTCTTTGTACCTCTTGCTATCTCTTCCAGCGTAAGGTCCATCCTGTATAATATGCTCTGTCCAACATCCCTGTTCTGCCTAGGTCCTCCAAAGAAGCTGCCGAAAAGGTCTTCAGATCCGAAGCCGCCGAAGTTTATGTTGAGGCCCATATCCCTTATAATATCTTCAAAGTTCATGCCCCTGAATATGTCCTCTTGGGAGAACTGCCTGTTGAACATCTCCGGACCATATGTATCATACTGCTTGCGCTTCTCCTCGTTTCCAAGGACCGCATAAGCCTCGTTTATCTCCTGCATCTTGGTCTTGGCTTCATCGTTCTTGTTTATGTCAGGGTGGTTCTTCAGCACAAGCTTCCTGTAAGCCTCCTTTATCTGGGCTTGGCTAGCGTTCTTTGGAACTCCGAGAATGCTATAGTAATCCTTTGCCATCGTTCAACCCTATTTCTGCACTTTGAAATCCGCATCTACGCTTCCATCTCCTCCCTCTCCTGCATCAGGACCGGGACCAGGGCCAGGCGCAGCTTCTGGTCCAGGTTCTCCTCCAGCTCCCTGCCCATACATGCTTCCGCCTATCTTCTGGAGCTCCTCCCTGAGCTTGTCAAGCCCGTCCTTTATTCCCTGATAATCCTCTTTCTTTACCGCATCCTCAAGCTCATTCTTCAAGTTGCTTATGCTGTCAGATACGTCAGCAGGTATCTTATCCTTGTAATCCTTCAGCGCTCTGTCAGTAGTGTATATGATGGACTCGGCGTCATTCTTGAGCTGTATCTTTTCAAGCAGCTCCTTATCCTGCTCTGCGTTCTGCTCAGCCTCCTTTATCTTCGTCTCAATATCATCCCTGTTCATCTTGTTAGGTGCCATTACCTGCATGGATTGCTCTTTTCCTGTTGCCTTATCCTTTGCATGGACGTGGAGTATCCCGTTTGCATCTATGTCGAAGGTAACCTCTATCTGCGGCGTTCCTCTTCTTGCTGGAGGAAGACCTGTGAGCTCGAATCTGCCAAGCTCTATATTGTCTTTTGCAATGCTCCTTTCTCCCTGCAGTATGTGTATGTCTACCGTAGGCTGGTTATCCTCTGCAGTTGTGAATATCTGGGATCTCTTGACAGGTATTGTCGTATTCCTGTCTATGATCTTGGTCATCACCCCTCCCATGGTCTCAAGCCCAAGGGATAGCGGAGTAACGTCGAGAAGAACGACATCCTTTACCTCACCTGTAAGCACTCCTGCCTGTATGGCCGCGCCGAAAGCTACCGCTTCCATAGGATCAACGCCGCGCTCTATCTTCTTCCCAAGCAGCTGTTCTATATATCTCTGCACTATGGGCATCCTTGTTGGGCCGCCGACAAGTATTACCTTGTCTATGTCCTTTGGCTCAAGCTTCGCATCCTTCATGGCCTGCATTACCGGCTTCGTCGTCCTCTCTACTATCTGTATGACTATCTCTTCGAGCTTCGCCCTGCTCATCTGGTACGAGAAGTTAACAGGAGTGTTGTTAGCACCCATCGCAAGGAAGGGAAGGTTTATGTCTGTCGAAACTGTGGTAGAGAGTTCTATCTTTGCACGCTCTCCAGCCTCTCTGACTCTCTGCACTGCCTGCTTGTCCTTCGAAACATCTGCTCCTGTGCTCTTCTTTATCTCGGCAAGGAGGAATTCAACTATTGCATTATCCATATCTGTTCCTCCAAGATGGGTGTCTCCGCTTGTAGCCTTTACCTCAAAAACACCGCCGCCAAATTCCATTATGGTTACGTCAAGCGTTCCTCCTCCAAAGTCGTATACCAGTATCTTCGCCTCTTTGGCTCCCTTATCTATCCCGTATGCAAGAGAAGCAGCTGTAGGTTCATTGACAAGCCTTATCACTTCAAGGCCTGCAATCTCTCCAGCATCCTTTGTTGCCTGCCTCTGGTTGTCGTCAAAGTATGCAGGCACCGTTATCACTGCCTTTATAACCTCCTCCCCGAGGAAGGCTTCAGCATCCTTCTTTATCTTCTGCAATATTGCAGCCGACAATTCCTGGGGCGAGTACTTCTTACCGAATATCTCGTATTTGAAATCGGTACCCATCTTCCTCTTGAATGCAGCTACGGTCCCTTCCGGATTTGCTACAGCCTGCCTCCTTGCAGGCTCTCCGACAAGTCTCTGCCCATCCTTTGTAAATGCGACATAGCTTGGGAAGGACTTTCCATAAAGCGAGGTCCCTTCTGCGCTTGGTATCAGGACCGGTCTTCCTCCTTCAAGTACTGCTGCAGCACTGTTGCTCGTTCCAAGATCTATTCCAATAATTTTCATATCATTCACCATCTTTCTTATTTTCCTCTTTGTTTTCTTCTTTGTTTTTTGTTTGCTCAACATGCCTCTTCTTCGCGACTATCACAGATGCGGGCCTAAGCATTATTTCATTGAATGCATACCCTTTCCTTACTACCTCGATTATAGTGCCTTCTTCCTCATCGCTCTCTTCCACAAGAACTATCTCCTGCTTGTACGGATCGTACCTTCCAGATACATCTAGTGCCCTGAGTCCAGCGGATTTAAGTATGCTTATGAAGTTCGAGTATATCAGACTGATACCCTTCGCATGCTCCTGCTTAATATCCATATTGCTTATCGCAAGCTCAAACTCGTCTATAACAGGGAGCAGTTTTGCAATTATCTCAGCCTTTCCCTTGTCAGAGGAAGCGCCAAGATCCTTGACAACGCGCTTCTTGTAGTTGTCGAATTCAGCAGCAAGCCTGAGCATCCTGTCCTTAAGATCAGCTATCTCCTTCTCCGGAGAGCTCTGCTCTGCAGTCTCCTTCTTCTCAGGCTCTGCCCTTTCGTCTTTCTTTCCATCTTCTGTTTCTTGCATCTAAATTACCCTCAAATAAACTATCCATCCTCTGTGCGAACTCCATCATGCGGCCAAACTCCCTGTCAATCTCGCTCTGCAGCTCCTCAAGCGTGCTCTCCATATCCTCGGAACGCAGATAATACTTTCTGCCTCTGCGCACAACAAGCCCTGAATATATGAACCTGTTTAGATGGTATATCACGGTGCTTCTCGGGAGTTCAAGCTTCTCATTCAAAACCTTGCTCGTCGTTCCCTCTCCGTTAACGCTAGTAATGATTATCTCTTTCAGCAGCACAGGCTCTATATCTCCCTTCTCTCCGGATAGGCCGAAGACCCTGCAGAACCAATCTACAAGTTCCTCTGCATCCTTTCCTGAAGGCCTGCTCACTGTCCTTATAATAATCTTATCTCCAGAGCTCATGATTGTACTGTACATATATAATATATAAATCTTTGCTTTTTTCTAACTTATATTTGTAATATTTCAACTTTTATTTGAAAAAGATAAAGATTATATAATACTGATTAAAAACATATTATCATATGAAGATCCTTCTCATAGTCCATGGCAATGTGCAGGGCGTAGGATACAGATGGCTAGTAAAGAAAGCGGCCTTTAGGAACAGCATAAAAGGCAGCGTGAGGAACATGGAGAACGGAAGCGTCAGGATAATTGCAATAGCAGAAAAAGAATTAATTGATAAATTTGAGAAGGAGATTAATGTCGATATGAAAAACGGACCTTCTGTAATGCACATAGAAAGATACGAAGAGCACTCCGGAAATTTTCCAAAGTGCCCCGATTATGAAAAGTTTGTCATAGAGAGATAATCAGATAAACAACGGCTCTCCGCCGTAATCTTCTGAGAATCTAGAATCGGCATTTTTCTTACTCGGTATATTATTTGAAGCAACGTCAGCTCCCCTATATGCCCATTTAAAGGAGTCAGTCGCTTCTGTATCTCTGCTTATAAATGCAGGTGCTCCTATTCCGAGTTCATCCCCGTGATATCTAGTCGCCTTGTTTGCCTTTATTCTCATACTATCAAGGAAATTAAATGAATATCATGATATTTATATCTTATCTTCAAACTGCGTTGTCCAATAATTCCACTAATCCCCAAGGGGTATAAACCCCTAGGGGCATCTTAGTTTTGGCGACTAAGATGGTAAAGAATAGGAATTGGAAAGAATATAACAATATGTTAGTAAGAAGAGGAGAGATTTCACTGTATATAGAACCTGCAGCGTTAATTCAAAGCAGGGAAGTGAAGGAGCTGAATGAAGATAAAATCGGCAGACCGTTCATATATGGGAACGGATTGGTTTTTGCAGGATTTGCTTTGAAATGTCTTCTCAGGTTTGGTTACAGGCAGGTTTCCGGCGCAATACGAGATATTCTCAGGAATATTCAGGTTGAAACTCCAAATTTTAGGACTTTGTGGAGACGAATTAAAAAATTGAAAACTGAAGTAAATTTCAATACGCATCCAATCAAAAGTGGGGAAAAAATTGAGGTCGCGATTGATTCTACAGGAATAAAACTGGTAAACGATGGAGAATACCGTACGAAGATGTATGGCAAAAGAAAGGACTGGATCAAACTCTTTTTCGCAGTAGATACAGACAATGGAAGAGTGTTAACTAGAACAGTTACAAAAGATAACCTACACGACATAAAACCTACAAAGATATTATTGGATCCGTTATTTGGACCTATGAAATCTCTTTTTGCAGACCGTGCATGGGACGCAGAAATGACTCATGAACTGGGAAAGGAACATAGTTTCAGATGCATAGTTCCTGTAAGAATAAACGCGACCAGAAGGTGTGGAGGGGAGAGAAGAAAGGCAGTAATAGAACAGTTTGACTTGCCCACAGATAGTGACAGTCATGGACACCATGGCAGGTATCATACCACTCTCAGTAAGAAGTACAGAATTGCAAAACAAAAGAAACGGAAGAAAAAATCTGGTTTTGGAAAAAGATGGATAGTGGAAGGAGCATATGGGAAGTTCAAAGGGATGTTCGGAGAATCTGTCTTTTCTAAGACAAAAGATATGATACAGAAGGAAATCGACGCAAAGTTGTTTCTTTATAACTGTACAATCCCGTAAAATCTCATAAGATCAGGCCTGAAGTGCAGTCATGGCCACTTATGAGTAATTATGGGACACCCCACTTCAAACACAGGAAAAAGCGAACCTCTTCTTCTGAGCGCCGATCAATTTTTACCGACATATGTGTTCTTCCATGACCCGGTAGATGATATGTTTATGGCATTTCCGTTGTACCCGTTCCCGCTATAATCGTTGTAATCGCCATTTAGTTGCCACCATGCGACAAGATTGTTCAGGTTTATCGGGGCACCGTTTATTCCTTCTGCAAAAAGCGCATTTACGTCCCCGTAGGAAAGAGTTGTATTGTATATCTGCACGTCTGCAGTATACCCGCTATTGTAATAAGGCTCATACTGGCCAGCAGAATTCTCCCAGCAGCGGCACCCGGAGGCATTTACCCCGACATATGCCGTGTTATCTCCAGTCAATGCTGTTCCTGCACCTGATGCTACCAGTTTGCCATTCATATAGACATTTATCACGGAATCGCTTATAGTAACGACTCCATAATTCCATGCCCCCGGAGTTGCGTTATGCGAACTGCAGTATATGTCGCTGGGCGTACCTCCACAAAGATAAGATCCAGGATTGCTTCCCGATTTGTAACCTACTGCAAGCTCTGGATAAACGCCGTTAAATCCTACTATCACCCCTCCATAACCAACGGACTGCCCGTCATAAACTATATTTGGAGGTTCCCAGAACCACGCCGAGATGGTCAATGGATTTATTGAATTATTCAGATTTGAAACCATAAAATTAGGATTACACACGTTAAGGTTGGGCCATGCGCACGGCATATCCGCAACGCTTTGCGGCAAAGCAGCATTGCAAGTGCCTGCAAGGCTTATGAACTGCGTCGTGAGAGGGCCATCAGGCCTTATAACATGGCAAGCACCCCCATATACCGTGGGGTAAAAGTTCAGAGGATTCAGCAATCCCTCCTCAAAGAGCATAACGAGCACTACTGCTATTATCAGGACTACCCAGCCCCATACCATAAGATATTCGAATGCACTTTGGAGTCTCATGTTAATGTAACCTATTTAATAGTAATCAATTAAAATATGCTACATATGGACTTCGTTTACGTGCTTGGAACCGCAGGTTCTTTAAATCCTAATTCATCAGGAAGCTCAATTCCAATAGCTCCGACAATAACAGTGCCGCAGGGAATCCAGCAGCCGTTGCCTCAATCATTCAACCTAGTTATTCTAGTAGTGATACTGGTAATACTGGTAATAGGATTCATCCTGTACCGAAGACACCTGAAAAGCAAATACGAATAAATCAGGTATTATAAGAAGAACCAAGTTCAGGCGCAACTGCGTTGTGCTTGTGGTCCTGGTTTATATAGTCTACAAATTCTTCTGCTTTAGCTTTTTCTCCATGCACGGCATAGACATTCTTCAAGCCCTTCAAGGACTTTATGAAGTTGACCAGATGCGGCCTGTCTGCATGGGCAGAGATGTGGAAGGTATTTACCTCTAAGCCTACCTTTATAGTCTTATCCTCTATCTGTATCTCCTTCTTACCGTCAAAGAGCTCCCTTCCTGGCGTCCCTACAGCCTGGTATCCTACAAGGATAAGCTTATTCTTTGTATCCTTTGCGAGGGACTGCAGGTAGTTTATCACCGGACCTCCTGTGAGCATGCCGCTTGTCGTTACTATTATGCTTGACTCGCTGCTGTTTATTATGTTCTTGCGCTCCCCTCTGGTCTTTATGACGTTGAAGTTCGTGCTCTTGAACGGATCGTCATCATTCATAAGAATCCTCTTCTGCAGCTCGTCCCTGCAGTATATGACATTATGCCTGTGTATGCGCATGGCCTTCCCTATCATGCCATCGATATGTATCGGGACCTTCTGCAGCCTTCCTGACTTCATATAATCGTCAAGCAGCAGGAGTATCTCCTCTGCACGCCCTACCGCGAAGCTCGGGACTATCGCCTTTCCTCCTCTAGTTATCGTATCATTCAGACTGTTTACCATCAAATCCATGGTCACCTTTTCAGGTTTGAACACATCATCCTTGCCGCTATACGTGCTCTCTGTAACAAGGGTATCTATCTTAAGACCCTGGTTTGATGCAGGCTCAAGCAGCTTGCTTGTAGCGAGGTTGAAATCCCCTGTATAGAGCAGCTTCTCCTTGCTAGATGATACCTCTACCATCCCGCTGCCGAGTATGTGCCCTGCAGTGAGCAGCCTGAACCTTAGGTTCTTTATCCTGAATTCCTCCCCATACTCTACTATCTTGTGCTTCTTCTGCATCGCAGACAAGCCCTGCTTGGTTATCTCTTCAGGATTGGAAATGCGCATATAATCGCTAATAAGCACATTCGTAAGTTCAAACGTAGGCTTCGTAGCATATGCGTATTTGTCATAACCTATGGAGTATATGTGCGGAAGGTATCCGCTGTGGTCAAGATGGGCGTGGCTCACCACTATCCCATCAACACCCTTCAATGTCTCCTTATCCAATTCTGGATATTCTATCTTCTTGCCAAGCTTTATGCCCGAGTCAAGAAGAACTCTCGTACCGTCTTCTTCTATCATTATACAGCTTCTGCCGACTTCTCCGGCAGCGCCTAGGAATGTAATCTTCAATTCATCACCGAATTATCTTCTTCTTTCTTGCTTTCTTCCTTGTTTATTATGGCGATGTCTGCAATGCTTATCTCCTGCGGCTTCTGCTGGTGCCTTCCCTCCCCATGCTGAGGCTCCCTCCTTCTTCTTTCGCCGCCGCTTATCCTTCTCATCTCGTTGTAGTAATCATCGAGTTTTTTGTTAGATTCCTTAAGCTGTTCGACCATCGTCTCTATCTGTTTGTTCATCTCTTCTATTCTCTTGTCTATGAACTCTACCTTCTTCTTCAATCTGTAGCTCTTTGTCGCTTCGTTTAGCTCCTTCTCAATAGCATTTCTCTTCCTTACAAGATCCCTCTCGGCATCCAGCGTGAAAGCCTCTGTGGATATCCTGAAATCTATCTCGTTCTTCCTCTTCCTCAGATACCTTATGTCCTTTGTCTTCTCATGACTGATCTGAGCCAGCTTGGATACCGCTGCCTTCTCGTCAAGCTTGTAAAGGAGCCTGCGCTTCGTAGCCCTTATCATATTCGCTATCGAAGCTCCCTTCTTCCTCTCCTCATCTATCTGCTTCCTGATCTCCTCTACCTTATCCTGCTTCTCGCTCTTATGAGGTGTAGGCGC
The DNA here is from genome assembly GCA_021790305.1 of Microcaldota archaeon. Taxonomy (GTDB): domain Archaea; phylum Micrarchaeota; class Micrarchaeia; order Micrarchaeales; family CABMGC01; genus JAKAUU01. Next base: position 15,735 of record JAJYED010000004.1, on the reverse strand, counting down.
CGCTTCTGCAGCTGCCTTGTTGTTTCCGTTCTCTTTTTCGCTCAGTCTATCGCCTGCTTTGACAAAAGTAGTTTGTAAACATCTATCAGTTTGTCTGTCATCTTCTCCGAAGAGAAACTGCGCCCTGTACTAAGGGCATTTTTAATATAAGGTTTAGTATCATTTAAAACCTTATCTATTTTTTTAGCGCAGTGCCTGTAATCCCCTGCGCGGAACTTTTCTCCGTTGAAACCGTTCTTTATGAGCTCCTTTGTGGAGAGGTAATCTGCTCCGACCACGGGTTTTCCGCAGGCCATCGCCTCTACGGAGACGATTCCCTGGGTCTCAAAGGTCGAGGGCATGCAGACCAGATCAGAAGCCGCATATACCTCAGGAAGCGTCTTCTGCTCAACAAAACCTATGAAGCGCACCCTGTCTGCAACCCCTAGCTTATGCGCAACCTCCTTGTAATATGACTCAGACGGGCCCTTGCCTGCAATCATGACCTTTACCTTGTCATCCTTGTCCATAAGCAGCTTTGCAGCCTTAAGCATAGTCTCTATCCTCTTCTCTACAGACAGCCTTCCAACGTAGAGCACAACCTTGTCCCTGTCCTTTATCCCGTACTTCTTCCTTATCTTATCTCCGCTTACCTTGTTGTTGAATTTTGATATGTCTATGCTGTTCGGCACAACATGAACATCCTTTATCCCGCTCTTGTAAAGCATCCTCTCCACAGTGAAAGAAGGGGCTATCACGCCATCGCATCTCCTGTAGAAGAAGCGCAGGTATTTCTTCATGTAAGTGCTTGCAAACTTTTTCAGCGGTCTGCTCTTTGGATAATAATGTTCTACTATGTGCCTATTGTTGACAAAGGTGTGGAAGGATCCCAATACTGGGTACTGTGATATCCTTCCTGCCATCAAGCCTGAAAAGCCCATTGCAAAAGGTGTCTGCGCATGTATGATGTCAACTCCAAGGGACCTTAACTTTATTGCCGAATTGTAAGGGAATATCGCGATGCTGTACTGCGGATATGGCTTGAAGTTCAATCCAGTATACAGAAAGGTCTTGTTATTTGAATAGAGTGCCTTGTTCTTTGGGCTTGCGCTGGCAAACACATAAACAGTATGCCCTCTTCTCTCCAATTCCTTCCTGAAATTTATTATCGAGGTAACGACACCATCGACGTTAGGCAGATAGGTGTCAGTATAAAACGCAATCCTTAATTTTTCCATGTATACACTAAAGCTTTACCGCTTCTCCTCCTGCCGCCTTTATCTTCTCCTCAGCCTTCTTTGAAAATGACTTTGCTGATATCTTTACAGGCACGCTTATCTCTCCCCTGCTGAGCACCTTGTAATTCCTTAGCATTATCTCATTGTCCTTCTTGAGCTTATCCATGTTCTTTGAGATGTCCTCAAGGTTTATCTCAGAATAGTTCTTCTTTCTCCAAGGGCTGAAACCCACCTTCTTTATCGAATCCTTCTCATAAACTACCGTGTGTGTCCACTTTCCCTTCTTTCCTCCACTTCCTGTGCCTCCACGGTCTCCGGAGCCTCTGGCATTCTTTATGTTGCCTACGCCCCAGCTTCTGCTCCCTAAAAACTTCCTGCTCTTTTTCTTAACTCTTAATACCATAAAAATAACCTTATGCCATTCTCTTTATCAATGAATTTATTTCCTTGCCTCTGTATCCAAGGTCTCCTCCTGCCTTGTAGCTCTGCTTTATGCCTCGGTATCCCTTTCTTGGAGGATGCATCCTTATTGGCATAGGGATAACCTCCTTAGGGCTCTTCTTACCTGCTGAGATGCCATCGATGTCTGTCTTCTCGACCTTTATCTCCTTCCTCTTCGCTACAAGCTCCAATGTCTCATTATCAATCTCTCCGTAAGTCACGAAGTCGCTGCACTTGTTTATCATGCCTATATTGGCCTTGTTGCCGTAAAGCAGCACCATGCTGTTGACCCTGTTCAGGTTCATCCTCTTCATGGTCTCCTTTATATCATGCCTTACTCCATAGGTTCCTCTGACTCTTACTATGGCAATTAGCTTGTTCTCAAGATGCGTCTTCATAAATAGACCCGTATAAAGCCATCGCTGTGCTTTGTATAAAAATTCTGTAAGTTTATGTATAACTCAAGGTTTTTATATCTTTTCAAAACCCTGCGTACTTTGAATGTCAAAAGAACTTCTGGTAAAATGACCGATTGTTATAAAATCTGCAAAACGGCTAAAATCTCAAAAAGTAATTCTATATATTTAGATTGCCGCCATGTTTACCTTAATCTTTTCAGGATAAGATGACCTATCTGTACCAGAAATTCTTTCAACTACTATATGTACTGCTAGATATTTAACACTTTCTATGCTGCAGTCCAAAGCTGCAAATATCAGTCAAACACACAAAATGCGTCAACAGACTGCATAAAATCCAGTTCCTTGCTATTCTGTCCTACTCCTTTCTCTTCAATTCCTTGAAAGCCATTATACCTAATCCAACAGCGCCGATCAAAGCCGCAGATCCTACATATGCTGTAATCTCTCCAACACCTACTCCGTGCATACCTGCCGCGACCCCTCCAATCCCTGCTACTGATGCTCCTACGAAAGCTCCTGACGCAGCGAACTTGCGCACCTCAGGTACGAGGTGCCTGTTCTCGATGTATTTACCTTTCAGTTTTTTTGAAATCTCCATCTCTTCACATACATATAACAAATCTTATGATTTTTAAAAGTAACTCAGGATCATAATTTTATACGACATATATCGTATTAAGTTCTTCTCACAAAGCAACAATATTTAATAATCATAATATTCATCTTAAATCCTTGTTTAGCATGCACTTCAAAATAGGGAAGCAGGAGAATAATCCCAAAAAATATCTGATAAACGAAGGGATAAAGTTCACTGCCACAAGCTCAGTTATAGGAGCATGGCTCGCCGGTATTCACTTCTCAAAGGCCAATCCTAATGATCTGCCGGAAAATCAGCTGATACACATTGCTGCAGGTGCAACAATAGGGCTGGGGATAGCAGGAATCACTTCATCTATTATCATATTTAAAGAGCTAAAGAAAATGCCAAGAAAGGACTGATTCTTTACATACGCAAAAGTGCTCCGGCCGGGATTTGAACCCGGGTTACAGGCGTGAGAGGCCTGCGTCCTTGACCGGACTAGACGATCGGAGCATAGCACTTAGAATTAATTCAGAACTATTATATTCCTTACAGATAAATTAATACCATGCCCTCATTCTGCGAGAAATACGCTCCTATTACGCTCAACATGCTTATCGGCAATAGGAACCAGATTGACAGGTTAATAAATTACGGTGCAGAGGTTCAATCTGGGAAGAAGCAAAGACCCCTGTTGATATATGGGCCTACGGGAACCGGGAAGACTGCGGCAGCGCATGCATTCGCATACTCCAACGGTTTTGAGATAATAGAATTCGACGCAAGCGACTACCGTGACGCAGAAACGCTGCAGAAAAGGCTTCTCCCTGCAACAACATCAAGGAACCTCTTCGGCAGCAAGGTAATAATCATATTCGATGAGATAGACGAGATATCGGCAAGGTTTGACAAGGGAATAGAAGGCATACTGACAAAGCTCTTCAGGGAATCCAAAAGCCCTGTTATATTGACCGCTAACGATTACTGGAGCAGGAGTCTTGTCTTCCTTAGAGAGTACGTGGAAAGGATAGAGTTCAAGAAACCAAGTGCAAAAGATGTGGTATCACTGATGAACAACATACTTGCAAAGGAGGGCATATCGATGGACAAGGCAACGGTAGACATAATCGCAAACAGGGCAAACGGGGACGTAAGAGCTGCGCTAAACGACCTTGAAGCGATGGTAGACGCAAGTCCTGAACTGCTGGAGCACCTTGGAATGAGGGACAGGAAGGTAGAGACCTTTGCCGTGTTGGATAAGATATTCACCTCAAAGAAACTCGCATCAAGAAGCGTGGCCCTTGCTTCAGGAATAGACAAGGACATGCTGCTCAAATGGATTGACCAGAATATACCTGTAAGATATCTGTCAAAGAAGGATGTTGCGAATGCCTATTCTGTCCTTGCCCTTGCAAGCAGGTTCAACAACAATGCGACACGCACGAACTACTATGGCTATCTGAGATATTCAAACGATCTTATGTCAGGTGGTGTAAGCCTTCAGAATACAGGATACATAAGCACGATAAATCCTTACCTCTTCCCGAGCGTAATAAGATACCTCAGCACTACAAAAGCGGAGCGCCAGTACATCAAGGAGATAGCGGGGAAGCTCTCTCCAGTATTCCATGTGAACAAGAAGGAGATAGTAAATGGCTACATGCCTCTGCTGAAGCTGATGATGGAAAGCGGAGAGAGCTCATACGGCAAGGATGAGACCATGGCATTCATGGAGAAGCACTTCAATCTGGAATCTGATGAGGCCGACTTCATAAAGGAGAGAGGAAAGAATCAGTAGATCCCAAGCCCATGAAGATTTATCTCAAATGCTGATACGGGTTCATCTATAGAAAAATTATTCAGTATCTTCGGATGTATCTCACCGAAGAATCCGACGCTCTTGCCATCAACCTTTATCTCCCCGCATCTTCCTTCTATAAAACTTCCATGCGAGCATTTAGATACAGTGTATTTTATCCTGTTAAGGTACATTAACTCTTCCAAAACAGCTTTTATGTCATTAAGATTGGCCTTAGGGTCAGACACGACGGCTGCAATGCGATACTCCTCGCTTACCTTCTTTGATGCATTCACGGAAAATGCCATATCCAGTTCAAATAGCCTGTGCGGCATCTTTTCATGCTGGGATCTTGACAGATTTCCCATCAGGGAAGGGAGAAGCCATGTTCTAAGCATCGATACCGAAGAATTTACCGAGTTTGTAATAGTCACCGCTTCATCCTTGTTTTTCTCTACCTCCATCTTCTCATAATTCACAGATAGATTTGTAAGATAGGAATTCATGACCTGCGTGAATCCCATGCCTGTCATCATGCTCTCCAGATTCCTGTTCATCAGCGTTGTACTCTCAAGCGATCCTGCATTATAGCTGGGCAATCCTATCGGCTGTATGTAATCATAGCCGTATGCAATGGCCATGTCCTCAATTATGTCCTGTTCGTTGATTATATCTATCCTGTACTCAGGAGTGCTGAATCTTATCTTCTTGCCCACAGATGCGGCTTCATAACCCATCTTGTTTGCAAGCGATATCGCTGCCCTGTAGTCAAATTTAACTCCAAGGCTCTTCCATATATCCTCAAGTGCTATTGAGATATAATCTGAATCCATCATTGGATACGTCTTCTTAGAGCTTCCATAAGCTGTGATTACAGGACAGACAGTTGCACCCATGTCCATGAACATCGCGGCAAGCATATCGATGCTTTTGCCAATCGCATACTCGGAATTTCCAGTCACGTCAACGAAGAGGTTCTTCGTGGACTTTGTAACCTTGGTCCTCTCCGAGTTTATTATAGGTATCAGGGCAAGGATACCTTTGGAATCCTTCAGCACAGGATATCCTGATCCTCCATACGCTATTGACTCTCCATAATCGATGCCCTTCTTGTTGGTTTTCAGAATGCTGCTGAAGCTCTCCCGCTCTTTCGAATTAAGAGCAACGAAACTGTCATCCTTTGAAAGTGTGTATGAGAGATCCGTTTTTTCTATCGAGTCATAATCATGTATTCCAACTGCTATCTTCTTCCTCTCCCTTCCGAACGTATCGCAGAACTTATCCGTGAATGCCATTAGCTGCTGCAGCGATATATCATCGAATCTTATCCCTTTGACTACCATCCCTGCAATAAACGGTCTTACGCCCTTTACGCTGCTGGAAACATTTATTGTCATCTCCGGTTTACCGCTCCCAAGTTTGTAATGGAACTTATCGCTCTTATGCATAAAGTAGCGCAAAGCTCTTGCTATTCCTACCGGGTCAAGAAGATCTGGCCTTGAAAGGTGCAGTTCTATATCAATCTCGTTCTTTGTCATGCTCTCTATTTCAAGTCCCAGCTTCAATATCTGGTCCCTCAACTGCTCGTCACTTATCTTCAGCTTTAAGAGTGAACCGAGATAACTCTTGTTTATCTTCATTACCGGCATCTATACATACCTCATATCTCTTGCAAAGCCTATTCCGTTGTTGTAGAGCTCCGCTATTGACTTTATCCCATTGTCCTTGTTCATGAGCAATATGCGTTCCACGCCTGCCCCCCACGCAAGCACGCTTATCTTGCTTCTTGAGATGCCTGTAATCTCCCTTCTCAATATTCCGGCACCTCCAAGTTCTATCCACTCATCAGCTACTTCTGAAAAACCATAAAACTCTGTAGCAGGCTCTACAAAAGGGAAGTATGACGGCTTGAACTTTATCCCTATCCCGAATTTCGCATATATCTTTATCAGGGTATCAAAAAGGTTTGCCATGGTCAGATCCTTGCCTACTATCACGCCATCATGCTGGTAGAAATCCGCAAGATGCCTATAATCAATATTCTCATTCCTGAATATCCTTCCGATCGAGAAGGCCTTTAACGGAAGCATCTCATCGCTCTCCTCAGACGCTATCTTTGCAATCGCCTCCTGAACGAATCTTGCGGATACGCTTGTAGTATGGGTCCTAAGGACGCTCTGCCTTGCCTTATCTATGTCCCACTCGTACTTCCATGATTTTTCATGCTCTTCCTTTATCTTTTTGGCATAGTCCCTTTCCTTTATCTCCAACTCCTTTGGGTTTTCCAGAAAGAAGGTATCCTGCTTATCCCTAGCAGGATGATCCTGTGGAACGAAGAGTGAATCAAATACCCAGAATGCAGAATCGATTGTAGGGCCGGATATCTCCTTGAAGCCCATCGCAAGGTAAGCATCCTTTATCCTGTCAATAGTCTGTTTTAATACATGCTTCTTTGCTGCAAATTCCCGCCCCACCTTTGCAGATACATCATATTCGGAGAACTTCCTGCCCTTCCAGCCCATCTTTGCAATCATCTCGCGGTCAACGCTTCCGATATCGTCCTTTTTTTCAGACGAATCGCCGGCAGCTTCAATCCCTTTCTTGGTTATCTCTGCCTTTTCAAACTCATTCACATTCTCAATATCCAAAAGCCCCCTCCTCTTCAGGGTATCCAATTCCTCCCCGTACTCAGATGCAAGTTTGTCATGTTCGATATCCTTTGCTATCGCCCGTAGCAGACGCTCTTCAGGGAATTCCTTCTTCAAAGCGCTCTCTCCAGCGTCCGTTATCCTTAAGGAACCGTTGTCAATATTTGCAAGCTTCTTCCTCATGAGCCACTGAAGTCCTATCTTATCCTCATCACTGCTGAGTGATACTGCCTTCACCTCGGATTTACTTATTCTTTGAAGGAGTCTGCTTTCAGGAAGCCCGTTTTCAGCATATCTCTTGCCCTCTGCAGTAAGGATTATCCTGCGCTCTTCCTTGTAATGCAATTTTACAAATCCTTTATCCTCAAGTCCGTGAAGGGACCACAGAACCTGATCCCTGCTAAGCTCTGCACGCTTCTCAAGTTCTGTAAGAGATGCGCTGTCTGCACGTGCCAATAAGCGAAGCACCCTAATCTCATAATTATGCAAAAATACACCTTATCTCAGCTTCCTGTATGCGTAAATCCCAACAGCTGCAGCAGCGACCACTATTGCCAGATATACCTCTGCGGTGTAACCGTAGTAAATCCCGCTGAAATATGCCAGTACCTCTGCCTGCATAGATTGCTGCTGCGTATATGCAAAGGTAAACTTGTTCAACGGTTCGCTCTCAAACCACGAGAAGAGCACATGCCCTGTGTAATTGCCCGTGAAGCTAGGGTTCGGGAAGTCAGGAGATGGATACACCGATATGGCGTCTGTGCCCTTGGGAATTATTATATTGAATCTTGTGTTGGGCGGAAGATCCTCCCCGCTCGAGGTGTGCTGGAAATTAAGCACAGAGTCATTGAAGGTATACTCAAATTCCCGCGGTGCAATATTTTGCACATCGGTCACATTATTCACCCAGTAATCAAGAGTTATTATCGCAGTTCCTCCGTAATTGTTCGTATATCCTATCGGCCCTGGCAGAAAGGTTACGTCCCGTACGCTGCCTCTAGGGTTTATTATGTGCTCCATCAGGTAATCGTTGCTCAACGCATGCTGCCATTCGCTGAGTGTCAGGTTTATCGCCCTCCGATCCTGGTTGTACTGCGAAATAGAGGAATTCGACATGGATATCGTGAAAGATTCTACAACATGGGCACTGGTATTCTTGTAAAGTATCACAGTCGTATTGACATATGTCATGTTGAAATACGCACTAGCACTTGCAAATAGGAAGACGGAGCTTAAGGCAGATACAAGCAGTACATAATTGGCCAATCTACGCATATTTATAAGTCTACCAATTGCACTTTATAAATCTATATCAGAACGGCCTGCATTCTTTATATATGAGGCAATCTCAAAAAGAATGCAAGGATTTTATGATTGCAAATAAAGAAGCTGAGAATAAGCCATCTATCGCACCAACTCTAGTGGAAAAGCCTGCAAACTACTTCACTTCCTACCTGGCAGCTACGAAGAGCAGAGGTAGCCTAATCACTCCTGAAAAGCTTATCGATTACCTTGGAGATGAACGCTTCATCACCTCCCTGGAACGCACCGGTTTCTATGGCGAGAGCGGTTACATCTGGTTCTGGACTGGAGCAATCGGCACTAACCTTAACGGCTATCATGCGATAGACATTGACAACAAAAGCAAAAGGAAGAAGCTACGTTTCGTATCAATGCAATGGACAGAGGAGCTTGACAATATGCCGTTCAACAGAAGAGTATACTTCCATCAGGGAAACGGTCCGATATCCGTGGATATATGGAAGACATCCAAGCATGGGGGCGTAACGAGCATGAGCGGTGTAAGGCAGCCGATGGCAGAAGCGCCTGTAATGGTATACATGCAGGATGAAAGAAGCGTGCAGATGGAAAAAACGGCAAACGATGCAATAATGATACCAGGATCAAGATTCTATGCCGCAAGGAAGGTATACCTGCGTAAAAAGAATGGCATGGACCCTCAACTGCTAGGCGCATTAAGGCCTCTTTTTGAAGATTGAGATAGCTTGCAATATCAGTATTCCGTTATCTTTTTCTTCTTTATGTAATACTGTGTGTACGGGCATGCGGGTATTATCTTCAATCCATTCTTCTTGGCGAACTCGAAAGCCCTGTCAGTGAGCTCCTCGGCTATTCCCTTTCCCCTATCCTCTTCAGGAGTTCCTGTATGGTATATTATCATATAATTGTCCTTTATCCTGTAGTCCAGTTCGGCCTCTCCATGCTCCGTCTTCGCCCATATCTTCCCTTCGTCAAATACTATTTTCATACACTCATCTTAGCATTGTCTGGTTGCATCCTGCAACAGCTCCAAGCTGTCCGCTCAGTATCAGTTTCAGATAGCCTATAAGCGGTATTGTTGCAATGTTGTACCCTATTACACTGCTCTGGTTTATTGGATAATTGCCAAATTCCATATCAAGGCCAGGGTTGTTGTCCCCTTTTGTAAGTATGTAATAGGAACCATTGACGTTCAACGCGGCTACAATCCTGTGTATTATATCTCCGCTGAAGTAGTCTGAAGGAGTTGTCTGGTAAATAATTATTGGATTGGAGTAATTCTCTATAACAGTATGGTTGGCTATGGTTATCGAGGAGGTATAGACCGCCTGCTCAGTAATGCCGTTTATTACTGCCTTGCCTATTGAATAGTTGTATCTTATCAGATTCCTGTTCTGATAACCTGCAGGAACCGCACATCTTGCGTATTCTGTAGGTTCAGAGAGGCTGGAGTAGTAATCTATGCAATGGGTGTTGTACAACCCTATGCCATAAGTGGAATTGCTGAAGTTTCCTATATACCCTATGTCAGAAGGATTTGCCTTTGCATATGCGAAATACGCAAGGAATTCACTGTTGATGTTCGCTTCCATACTGTTGAACTGGGTCTGGCTGACATTTATTACAGGTATGTGTTTGCTCTGAAGGAATGAAGACATGTTGTTTATTCCATGAAGGAAGACGAGGTCTCCTCTGTTCAGGACAGGGAGCATGCTGCAGCTTGCCACGACATTTACCGGCTGCGTGGTGCCAAGCACCACTATCAGCACTAACCATATGACAGCCACTACTGCAAGAGCCTTTGCTACATCTACTACCGTACCTTTCGCACCCTCTTCCTTAACGCTCTGCCTGAATTCATACATCAGTATTATTACTACTAATGCGAAAGCTCCTATGCCTATTAACACACTGCTAGTAAAAGCATAAGCCACTACTGACACAACTAAGAGTGCATAAAGCAACCAGCTGACATAATCATGTTTCGTCTTTTCCTTCTTCAAAATACTCATCTGCCTCTTGTCAATTCCGCTATCTCGACTCCTACTACATTTGATCCTGCAGTATCCTTTATTACACCCACTGCCGCATCTGCTTCTACGACAAGGGAATCATTATGGCTTACCACTACGAACTGTGCGTCCTTTGACATATCCTTTATCAATTTTGACAGCAGTCTTGAGTTGTCCTTGTCAAGTGCAGAATCTACCTCGTCAAATATGTATATCCTTGAAGGATTCCTGGTGAATATCGCAAAAAGCAGTACAAGAACTGCGAAGGATTTCTCCCCTCCTGAGAGCTGTATCACGGATCTTGAGGCACCCGCCTCCTTTATTGATATCTCAAGCCCGCTCTGCAACGGGTTTGACATATCGCTCAGCTTCAGGGACGCATCCTTTATCTCGGATATGTGCTTGTGCAGCTTGGTGAAATTCTTGCTGACATCGTTGAATGTATCCATGAATATCTGCAGCTTCTTCGATTCTATCTCGTTTATCATGTTAAGGACAGCTTCCTTTTCAGCTTCAAGCGTGAGCACCTTTGCATCCGCCTCGTCGACCTCTTTCTTCTTAATCTCATATATCTCAGGAGCCTTAAGATTGACATTTCCAAGATCCTTTATCTTAAGGTTGAGCAGGTTAGCCTCAGCTTCCATATCCTCTATCCTTCCATCCACCGTCCCTATCCCCTCTCCATCATACGAGGCAAACTCCGCCTTTATATCGCTCAGTCTTGTCTCTGTCTGGCCTCTTACAATATTAAGTTCGTTCAGCTCCCTCTCTGCGTTTGCCAGCTCCGCAGAGGTCTTGCCATTCTCAATGCCCATCTTCTGCAGTTCAGCCTCCATCTTCTGCATTCTTTCATAAGCCTTCGAGGTGACACTGCTGCTGTTCTTTATCTCCTCCTCTATCCTCTTCCTTGAATCCTCCAGAACCTGTCTCTTCAATATAAGCTCCTTTATCTCCTTCCTGCTCCTCTCTATCTCACCATTCCTCTTCTTCATCGAAGAGGTTATTCCCGAATCCCTCTCACTAATCATCTCATTCTCTTTTGAAAGCTCAGCAATCCTTATCCTTGTCTTGTCAAGGCCGGAACGGGCATCATTCAGCTTCTTCCTCTCCTCTTCCATCGCCCCCTTGCCCTTCTTCCCCTTCTCCGCGTTTGCCAGCCTGCCCTTCAGCCTCTCTATCTCCATTGCAGTCTCAAGCTTTGCCTTATCCATCTCCTGCATGCCCTTCTCTATATCTGCTGCTTTTACCTCTAGCTCCTTTGCAGCAGCTACCGAATCATTGAGCTTCTTTTCAGCTATCGCTACCTCAGAAGACAACCTGCTTGTCCTATCGTTTATCGACTTGAGCTCGCTCTCCAGAAGCATCTTCTCTTTTCTTGCATCAAACAGCTTTCCTGCGATTGCATCAGTCGCCTCGCGAGCTGCTTTCTTCTCCGCTTCAAATTTCTCTATGCTCATATCTATTGTCCTTACCGATACCTTTCCGTATCCTGAGCCTCCGCTTATTATCCCTGAGCGCTCTACAAGCTCTCCATCAATTGTCACATACCTGTGCCTGCCCACTCCCTTCTTCTTTATCTGTGCAACGCTCTCTGCAAGGAAGGTATCCTCAAATATATATTCGAAAGCCCTGCCGAACTTCTTGTCGAACTTTACCAGATCGACGAGCCTCTCCATCTCCTCATCTTCCTTTTGCGCTATAGTCTTTATCTCCTTTAGCGGTATGAAGGTGGCTCTGCCAAGGCTATTCTTCTTTACATACTCTATTATGCGGTTGGCAACGTCTATATCATCGACTACAAAGTACTCCATCCTCGCCCCTGCAGCAGCCTCTATCGCAGCAGAGTGTTCAAGTTCATAGGTGCATAATGAAGCTGCCTTTCCATAGAAACCATCCTTCTCCTTGAATGCAGCTGTCAGCTTTGTCTCAAGCTGACTATTCCTCTGCCTTGCGTAAGACCTCTGCTCCCTGAGCTCTATGAGCTTCTCATCAGCCCTCTCTATCGTTGAGGAGAGGCCTTTTGATCCAGAGTCGAGCTTCTTCAGCTCAGCCTCTATCTCCTTAAGTCTACTCTCTATCTCAGGAACGCGCTTGCCAAGATCATTCATCTCAGAGACCAGGCTTACTGTGCCCTTGGATACCTCCTCTGCCTGCTTCTTGTAGAATTCCTTCCTGTCCAGCATCGCTGATCTGTCTGCGCCCACTCTGGACATATGCTCCTGCTCATCCATCAGCTTGCTGCTCAGCTCCAGTATCCTCTGGTTTATCAACCGTATCTCATCGGCTTTCTCATCAGCAATTCCAAGGTAGTCAAGCTCAGAAACAATCTTTGCATACCTGCTCTCTTCCTCTCTAAGCCTCTCTATCTCCTTTGAATTTGCAATTATCTTATCTAATATGCCTTTGCGCTCAGCTTCAAGCGCAGCGATATCCAAATTGCACTGAACAATCTGCTGCTCCCTGTTTGAAAGTTCAGCCTTAACGTTTGCCAGCTCTGCCGCAGATATCTCCAACTTCTTGCTCCTCTCCCCCGAAGAAGTTGTACGCTCATTCATCTCCGACATGAGCGTCTGCCTCTCATCATTCAGCTGCTCTATCCGCTTGCTCATCTCTTCATACTTCTGTTTAATGCCGCCCTTCTTCTGCTCTATAACTGTAATCTTCCTGCCCGCATCGTCATAAGACATCTGCAGAGCCTCTTTCTTCATCGAAAGCAGGCTGTATCTCAAGGCCTTTAGCCTCTTATTGTAATTAAGATAAGATTCTGCAACCTCCTTCTCCTTTCCAAGCTCCTTCAGGAAACCTGTCCTCTCGTTCAAAGAGACCCTCGCCTCTGATATCTTCTGATCCACCTTGTCAAGCTCCTTAAGGCTCTCATCTTTCTTTATGTCAAATTCCTTTATGCCGGAAGCTATGTCTATGAGCTCCCTCCTCTCCTTAGGATTCATCTCTATTGCACGGTTTATCTCTCCTTGCAGCATCGTATTCGTGTAATCGGACTTTATTCCATGCTTTGCAAGGAGCTCCATCACATCTCCTTTCTTCATCCTCTTCCCGTTAACCCTGTAAGCGTGCTTTCCGTCAGAGCGTATATATCTGGCCACTTCTACATTTTCATCTCCTGTAAAGGTGAGCTTGACATAAGCTGTATGCAGCCCCTTCTTCTCCTTCAGCGAATCGGATAAGAGCTCCTTCATGCTGTTTACTCGCAGCCTCTTCTTAGACGTAACTCCAAGACCGAATGTAAGAGCATCGAAGATTGTTGACTTCCCAGAGCCGTTACGCCCCACTATACATGTAAACCCATCATTGAAAAGAAGTTCTGCGTGCTTGAATGACTTGAACCTGTGTATAGTGAGTGATTTTAGATGTAACATGTCCCTGATCGCCAAAATTTACTGTGATTTAAGGAATAAAAAGCTTGCTCTAAAGCGGATTCTTACCAATACACGCCTCATTATTCAGGTGAAGATGCGTTAACTCCCGCCTCAAGCGGCTCAGCACAACAGATTCTTAACTCAAAAGAAATGTTTATATATTATAGTATATGATATTATACTTAAATAAATAATGGCTGATCGGATGGAGATGGAAGTAGACACGGGCAAACTTCACGGCATAGTCCTGCGGCTCTGCGGTCCTGAAGAGGGAGCAGCAGTGCTCGCATACGTAAATTCCTCTTCAGAGGTAGTGTTAAGCGAGCTTATCCACAAAATGATACTGTGCGGTGCGGACAGGAGAGCCATACTCTCAGAGTTGCGCAGGCTCAGGATAAACGACAGCGAGATAGCAGACGCGTTTGCAGGAGCGGTAAACCGGATAGCGGCAGGTGCCAAAAATGAAAAAGCAGAATAAGTATGCGGTAAGCTATGTAATGTCTGTAAATGCAGACATGATTGCCGACACAGGCCAGATGAAGACTTATCTCTCGGAAGTAAAAGCCTACAAGTTAACAGGAGAAGGAGGCAGCATCTGTGCTACTCTCGAAGAGGAGGGCAGGAAGTTCGTATTCAACCTTGACGAAAAGTGCATTTCTATAGAACTTCTATCAAACACTGCACTGGAAAACCCGAAGAGGGAAATTCTCCTAATGCTTTTCGAAATGATGTCCAATTGCAGATGGGGATACGAACTAAGAATGTCTGAGATATACGCACATCTCTCAGAGGCCCTGGTAAAGAACCAGTTGAATCACTACTCAAATGCGATAAAGGAAAGGAACTCTAACGAGTACTCGGACATCCTGCTCTCCAAACGGATAATAGAGCTAAGAAGGAAGAATCTTGAACTGGAGAACGGCAATGCAAAACTCCAGAACAAATTATACCAAATCGCACCTGAACTGATAATTGCAAGGTCAGGAAAAGAGGCAACGATGCAAGAGATGATGGAATATACTGGATTGGACAAGATTGAGCTTCAATCGGCACTTAATGAGCTGCCGGATCGTGGATACAAGATACTCCCTTCAAGGGGAAATAAGCTGAATATCGTGAAGATATGACCCAGTTAATAGTGCCTTACCTGTCGCAATTCTACCCTCTGATAATTGGCTTAATCATATTCACCCTGTTAAAATCGCTTAATCTCCTGAAGCACAAGACACGCATAGATCTCGATACCCCTGTAGCAAAAGATGATGTCGAACTATCAGGATCCATCAGCTTAAGCGAAACGGCAGACATAAAGGACCTTTCGGAAGAGCCTGATAAGGAGTATTCCTTTTATCGATATGTGTATTTTGGGATGAACAGGTTTAGCAACTACTTAACATACTCTGCAGAGCCGCGCAAGGCCGCTCTATCACGCATTGTCACCGACCGCCTCATAACCGAGGGCATATCTTCAAGAAGACTATCGGAAAGCGACACGTTGAATATTGCATCAAGAAGATTCGGAATGGTAGATCTTCACAGGTATGATGCACTTCCTGAACGCATAAAAATCCATAAAAAGCTGGAGTTGGCCTTCCCTGATAATGCATCTTTCCTCAATGCGGTACTGGGCAGGGAAGAGCTCTCAGCCACTCTCCTTATGCTAACTGCAGGATACAATATCGGAGTGGTGTGATAATGAATGGCATCATTTTCTTATTCAGATACATAACAGAGGTTTCAGCAATCATCGTCTCTATCTTATCTCTAATAATCGTATTTTCAAATAACGATCACGGTAAAGCTATTGGACAAAAACTTCTGATGAAGCAGATACTGATCTTCTCAGTAATCATAATGCTCTCATCTATCGTATATATGGTGGCTCAATGAAATACATACGCTATAAAGAAGGTTCAGGATATGAAAAGCACATATCACTTACGCTTGCATACCTGAATG
>JAJYED010000003.1:60524-63099 GCA_021790305.1 Microcaldota archaeon | reverse complement strand
AAGACGGAGTGATGATACCTGCCAGGCATAACGACCTAAAGACAAAGATCTTCAACAAACTTGAAGAGGATACTGAAAAGAAGATAAAGGAATTGGAAGAATCATTGAAGGAAGCGGAGAAGAAGAATTATGAAGAGAGCATCAGGAAGAAGAATACGGAGAAGCATGAACGCGACATTCTAAGGGCGCTCTCGATGAATGCAAGGATAACCGTCCCTGAACTTGCGAAGATAACGGGACTCAGCAACACTGCAGTTAATTATCATCTGAGGAATCTTGAAAGGAAGTATGACATAAAGTACATACTTGAATTGGACATAGAGAAGTTCGGATACATAAACTACATTGCATTTGTCAAGTTCAAGGACAAAAGACCGACATACGCGGAGATGAAGAAGCAACTGGAAGCGATTCCATATGTCCAGGTAGCCATGACAACAAAAGGAATGTTTGATGTGGTAATATTTTTAGTAGCAAAAAGTACAAATGAAGCTAGAATAACTATCTATGAAGTTATGGGACAGTTTCTTACTTCATACGATCTTGAATGGACAGTGACCCCTGCGTTTCAATATACTTTTGGATTTATCCCGTTTCGTAACCAATTCTTTGAGATTCTAAAAGAGAAGGTCTGGACAAGAACGAAGGAAAAGCCAAGACCTGCGCATGATGAGATAACCGATATGGAGTACAAAGTGCTAAAAGCAATGAATAACAATGCTGCAGCAGATTTTGCATCTATAGATAGGGAAATAGGGGCAGATAATGGAAGAGCCAATTATGCTTATCATCAGCTTATGAAAAGGGGAATAATAAAAAGGTCAACAATATCGATGAGCAATACTAAATCAAAATCAGATGCATTGTTTATAATAAACCCCGTAAATTTTGATAAATGGGCAAATAGCAGAAAAAGCCTATTGCTTGACATAATAAAAGAAGGAAAGCAGAACTCTGATGTTTACTCTTTTGGGAGTGACATAATGGCTCCTAGAGGTATATTGTTACTAACTTCAGTGATGGAGAACGAAGGAATAGAAATGAAAATAGACAAACTATTCAAAATAATAAATGGGGTAACTATAGAAACACTCATAATAACCGGTGTTCTTATAGGTGCAATTAACCATAGGTTATTTGATAAACTACAAACGCAACAATATGAAATACTTATAGAGCACTATAAATGTGCTCCAGAAACTATAAAAAAAGAGATATATACTCAAGAACAAGGTTAAGTGTACCTAACCTCCTAAACCTCCTCTTCCTTTTTCTCCTTCCATGTTAATCACAATTTAAACTCTGTTTATAACTTTAAAAATCATGCTGCTATCTGGATATATTCATGTATAACAACGTCAATCAACTATCAATCCGTGGTGAATCTTCAGGATCTGTTGTAATAAACCTTCTGTAGAAATTCTCCTTTCAAGGTGTAGCATTACTTCTAAGGCACCTATAATGTAACAAAAGCTAATTACCTATCAAGGAATCAGTTGTCGTAGACCCTTATGCTGTATGTTCCTGAGAGCTTTGAAGCTGCTCTCTTCAGAGCTGTCCTTCCTATGTCCTTGTTTGCGGCACCTAGCCTTACCTCAAAGACACGCTGGTTCTTCTGTATGCGTGCAGCTACTGATGAAGGGCTTCCGAACGAGAGAGTCATACCCTGGGAGATACGGTCTGCTCCTGCTCCCATAGCTCTCTTCTTCTCCCTTATCACGCTGTGAGGATAAACAAGTATGCGGAACTTGTAATCATTTGCTATGCTACCTTCAAGGAACTTGTTTGCCACCTGCCTTGCAGCCTCTAATGCGTTCGACCTCAGCTGTACCTGCTGGTCAGATTCCAGAGTCACTATCTTGTCATAGGTGTCCTTCTCGGCTCCCATCTTGAATACCAAGAGGCTTGTGTGCGGAAGCGCCTTTATGTAGTTCTTCCTAGGCTTCTTTACAGAGTATCTTGCCCATGGCTGGCTGTTTAGTCCGCGTACGCACCTTGCTGGCCTTAACTTCATAACATCACTTATAACTCTTACATAATGCAACTATATGAATAGAATGCAAACTATCTATGTACAAAAAGCTATTTTAAGGTTTCCCATGCTGCTTTCCCATGCTCACCAGATCCAAGTTCCACACATTTATGGCAAAGTTCTAAATCACTCTTTACACAGGCAAGTTCTCCATTCTTAATACCTGAACATATCCACAAAGCGTATACTATATTAAAATATAGACAAAAGCCCAAGCTATTGCAAAAACTATCTGCTTAAAATCAGGTTTATAATCTTATCCCGGATAGTATTATCGTTGCAATGTATATGAAGAATGCCTGTGCAAGCAGAGCAGCAAATCATGCCAGATTTAGCATATTACCTCTAATGTTTGCCCTGATAATACTGACATTTGCAATTGCAAATGCATATGCCTTACCTCCATCCCCTCTGTCTATCTCTTCAATAAATCCCGTAACTCCAACAATAGACAATGGTCAGTCCATTACTATTACAGGTACGTGGTCAGGCGGGACTGTACCTTATAATGCAGTCTGGTATACAGGACCAGATGGCACAACA
>JAJYED010000003.1:0-60514 GCA_021790305.1 Microcaldota archaeon | reverse complement strand
GTCCTCAGGAAGCAGCAAATGTCCTTGCAACCTACAACGGTCTGTCAACAACATCAAATTCAATAACAGTAAGCCCCACAACAACAAACAGCTACTGCCTGGGTATAACTGATTCGGAATCTCCACCAGTCACACAACTCTCCCTTAATTATACTGAAAACTCCATAAACTCTGGCTTCAGCTTACCAGCAGGAGTAGCATTCTCCCCTTCAGGTGCATATGCCTATGTAACAAACTTTGGCAATGCAGTAATCGTAAACACAGCAACAAATACAGTAGTAAACTCCATAACCTCAGGATTATACGCCGAACCAGCAGGAGTGGCTTTCTCCCCTTCAGGCACATATGCCTATGTGACAAATTGCAACAGCACCTGTGGAGGTAGCGGTCCCGACAACGTAGTAATAATAAACACAGCATCCAACACAGTAGTAAACACAATAACCGCGGGCTTCAACTCCCCAGCAGGAGTAGCATTCTCCCCTTCAGGTACATTTGCATACGTGACAAATTACAACAGCAACAACGTAGTAATAATAAACACAGCGTCAAACACAGTAGTAAATACAATAACCGCGGGCTTCAACTCTCCAGCAGGAGTATCCTTCTCCCCTTCAGGCACATTTGCATACGTGACAAATTACAACAGCAACAACGTAGTAATAATAAACACAGCATCCAACACAGTAGTAAACTCCATAACCTCTGGCTTCTATAATCCAATAGCAGTAGCAGTTTCTCCATCAGGAAGCTATGCTTACGTGACAAATTACAACAGCAACGCTATAACAAAATACAATCGCTATAATGTAACTATAATCAATACTGCAACCAATACTGTAACAGGAGCAATAAAATACGGGATATTAACTCCACACGGAGTAGCCTTCTCCCCTTCAGGCAAATATGCCTACGTGGCAAACAACGGAGGCAACAACGTAGTAATAATCAGTCCAGGAATTGGTTCAGAAATTACAAACCCAATATCATCATTCATAACCGTAAATCCTAAATTAAGCGCTACCTCTATCACAACTTTTTATCCGATAGTAGATAGTGGCCATTTTATAACCCTGGATATAACTACCCCAACTACGGGTACTTCCCCCTACAAATATCAGTGGTATTCAGGAAGTTCTGCAACATGCAGTTCAGATTCAATCGTAAGCGGTTTCACAAACCAATCCGAAATATTCTCGCCTACTTCAAATACCTATTATTGTGCTGAAATAACAGATTCAGCTACAACACCAGAATCAGTCTATACCCAAACATTGAAGGTAACGGTGAATCCTGACATGTCAAATGTCTATATGGTTCCGTCAAACCCTAAAATAGATTTAGGGCAATCAATAGCATTCACAACATCATGGACAGGAGGAACACCTCCATATTCTGCATCATTCTATTATTCTACAACCTCAACCTGCAACCAGCAGTCTACCTTAATACAACAAGACATAGGAATTTCATCAAATTCAATCACCTTCTCCACAGTATCTCCTACTTCCAATACGTATTATTGTACGTACATAACAGATAATGATCTAAACTCGTATATGGCAAACGCACAGTCAAATTCTATCAAAGGGTATAATGATCCTGAAGGAGTAGCCTTCTCCCCTTCAGGCACATATGCCTATGTAACAAACTTTGGCAATGTAGTGATCGTAAACACAGCAACCAACACTGTAACAGGCTCAATAACTTCTAGTTTCAGCAGTCCACAGGGGGTAGCCTTCTCCCCTTCAGGCACATATGCCTATGTGACAAACTTTGGTAACAATAATGTACTAATAATCAACACAGCATCCAACACTGTAACAGGCTCCATAAATTCTGGCTTCTATGAACCAGGAGGAGTAGCCTTCTCTCCTTCAGGCAACTATGCCTATGTAACAAATTGTAACACCTCCTGTGGAGGTAGTGGTACAGACAACATAGTAATAATCAACACAGCATCCAATGCGGTAGTAAAATCAATAACCTCAGGCTTCAGTAATCCACTAGGAGTATCATTCTCCCCTTCAGGCACATATGCCTATGTGGCAAACTCTGGCAGCAACAACGTAGTAATAATAAACACAGCATCCAATACAGTAGTATCAGCAATAACGTTCAATTCACTTGGTACTCTGCAGGGAGTCGCAATAGCTCCTTCAGGAAGCTATGCTTATATCTCAATTTGTAATAATGACTGCAATGGAAACCCTCCTGATAATATAACAATAATAAACACTGCAACAAATACTGTAGCTGGATACATAGCTCTTCCAAACTTTCCTGATCCATTCGGAGTAGCCATCTCCCCTGACGGCTCCTACGCATATGTAACAAATTTATACGATGAAAATCTTACCATAATCAACTCTGGTGTTCCAACAGTAAACAGTATAGACAGCGAAGTAACTGTGAATCCTTCACTCGGTGTGCCTACATTGGCTTCCTTACCATCCCTTCCTTCTTCGCAGGGCAATGGAAATACAATAACATTTACGGCAACAGCGACAGGAGGAACCTCTCCATATACTTACAACTACCTGATAACAAATACGGTAACAGGAAATCTAGTTGCAAACATGCTCTTCACCAACGTCGCATCGACAACCAACTCCTTCGCATGGACGATACCGGGAGCTGATATAGGAAATACTGTACAGGCAAACGTGATAGTAACAGATAGCGCTTATTCCCCAGAAACCGCAAATTCAGTAAAATCAGGAATCTTGACAATAACCTATACCCCTCTATCAACACCAACCCTATCTTCCTGCCCATCATCGCCTATACTTGATGCAGGGCAGACAGTATCATGCACAATCACAGTGTCTGGAGGAGTAGCGCCATATACCTACAACTGGCTGATCTCAAACAGCATAACAGATTCGGTAGTCGCAAACATGCTCTTTACAGGAGTATCATCTGCAAGCAATACATTTGAATATACTTCGGTTGGTGCAGATGCAGCAAACAGCCCGTTAGTATTTAATGTGGTCGTTACAGATTCGCATCCAACCACTATAAATTCAATATACAGCTCTGCATTTACAGTCAATACGGCCCTAACAATACCATCAATAATTCCTTCAAACCCTACAATAAATTCAGGACAATCAGTAACCTTCAGTTCCGCATGGTCAAGAGGAACGCCTGACTATACTGCCAAACTGTATTCATCAACAACCTCAACCTGCAACACAGGATCAACCTTAGTCCAAACCTTATCTTCCTTAACAGGTGGAAGTGCATTATTCAGTTCAGTAAGTCCAACCTCAACCACATACTACTGCATATTTGTGACAGACAGCGCAACAACATCTGTAACAGTTAACAGCATAAACAGCGAGGTAATGGTAAATACCGGTCCTCAGATCAGCAATCCATATTCCGGGGGATCAACAGGATATTTCGGCCCTAATTCAACACTTACCAGCAGCACGACCTCTACAACTTCTTCATCTTCAACCTCAACAATACTGCCGGTAACAACAATAACACAAATAATCGCTTCCTCTGGGATTACAAAGGCATGCAATGACACTTCAGGATACACAATCAACTATCCTTCGCTTAACGCAACCATAAAGATTGCTCCTGGAATAAGGGGCTGCTTCAATGTAAATGTGACCAACTCAACCTTACAGTCCAAGACACTGAACAGATCCGTAATAACAGCTCTTAACTACACTGTAAACAACACCAACGTATCTGCTGAAGCGATCCTTCATTACTCATGCAGCATACCAAATTCTGATATTGCCCCATTCATACTGAGGAACGGCACCTGGCAGGAGATAACTCCATTCACGTTGAATGTTGCAGCATGTACGGTGGAATTTACAGTCCCTTCGGATCCTGTTATAGCACTGCTTAACACGAATGTTACTTCAACCATACCAACAACTGTTGCAACTACTGCTGTTCAGACATCAGTAACAGCTGCTGCGGCAACTCCTCCGCAGAATACGGAAACGGTATGGACGATTCTCGCAATCGTAATAATTATTATAGTAGTAGTTGTGCTGTACCTCTATTCAAGGAGAAGAAAGTAATAATTGATGAATAGCGGACATATTCTGTACTTTTAATTACTGTTTATCCATGCATTTGTTCCATCCTCTTCTCAATCTCAAGGAGAAGATCTAGTATGAGTCCTGCCGTTATCAGTACAAATCCTACGACAAGAAGCATGAATGCGAGCAGTGCCCTCCCGGCAAATGCAAATACTCCTGTGGATATGAAGCTTGCAAGCACGAATACCCCTAGTATAAGTCCTATTATGAAGAGTATGCCTCCAACCAGTCCGAATATGAGCAACGGGCTGTAGTCCCTCAGCTGCCTCACTATGTGCGATGCGACATTGAAGCCGTATGCAAATTTCGACCTTGTAAGCTTGGACTCGCCATAAGCGCGTTTGTAGTACTTTATATCCACTTCTTTGACGATATACCCTCTTCTTGCAAGCTCTATGGCAAAGAAGGCTATCCCTGCCCTGTAAGGCTCTACATTTCTTATCTCCTCAAAAGCCTCTCTATTAACTACGAACAAACCTGTTAATACATCATGTACCTTTGTATGGTAGAGAGTGCTGTAGAGCCAGCTCAGCATGCCATTCCCGAAGCGTATGTACATCTGCATTGACCCTTTGGTAAGCCCGCTCATCCTGTTCCCAAGTACAAAATCTGCTTTTCCAGATTCAACTACCTTAAGCGCTTCAGCAAGGCCCTTGGGGTCATGCGTTCCGTCAGCATCTATGCTTGCAATATACTCTCCCTTTGCCTCTCTGAGCCCTATCATAACTGCGTTCTCAACCCCGCGTCCTTTCTGCCGTATGATTTTAGCTCCAGTCGACTTGAGCCTTTTGAAATAAGCATCACTTGACTTATCAACTATTATTATCTCTGTATTCCTTCCAAGTACGGTTCTTATCTGTTTAACTAGCTTGAAGACGCTCTCCTCTTCAACAGTTGGTATTACTACGCTTACCTTCGGCTTCATACGACCAATTATAATATACTCGAAGCATTTTAAATGCTTATTAGGGCACGCTTTCTAAGGAAGCTCCTAAAGAGAATCAAGTAAGGTTTAAATATATATTAGTCTAAATTTAAACTATGTCCTCTGCAGCAAATATACACAAACCATTAGGCAATCCTTACAAGGAGATATCCAAATACGTGCTGAAGGTAGTCATCCTCAGCAAGCTTAAGGATTGGAACTATCCATATTCGATCGCAAGCGATATGAAGAAGGGCTGTGAGGCATGGCACGGAAAGGGATTGCTATCTGACGTGACCAAAAGCGATGTGTACAATGCCATAAGCGCGCTTGAGAAGCAGGGGTACATAACATCAAAGACCGAGCTGAAGTCAGGCAGGATACACAAATATTATAAATCTACAAAGAAGGGACAGGAAGCCCTGAAGAAGGCGATGAAGATACGCGAAGAGATGATAAAGGCGTTCTCAATGCTAATGGGTGACAATTAATGGCCGAAGAATATGCAGTGAGTATAGAAAACGTAGTCAAGAGGTTCGGAGACTTCACTGCAGTCAACGGAGTAAATCTGAAGATTAAAAAGGGAGAGATATTCGGACTCCTGGGACCAAACGGGGCAGGGAAGAGCACTACGATAAGCATGCTCCTCGGGCTGCTCCAGCCTACCTCAGGAAGAATATTGATAAACGGGGTGGACATGAGCGGCGATCCTGTTAAGGCAAGGACGCACATAGGCGTAGTGACGCAGGAGACCGTAGTGGAACCTGAGCTTACCGCAGAGCAGAATCTGATGATATTCGGGAAACTATACCATATACCTAGATCAGAGCTTCATAATAGCATAGAGTTCGCCCTGGAGCTCTCTGACCTTGTACAGTTCAGGAAGTCCTACGCAGGTACCTTTTCAGGAGGTATGAAGAGAAGACTGGAGGTTGCAAAATCGCTGATGCACACTCCGGAGATAATCCTGCTTGACGAGCCTACGACAGGACTTGACATACAGAACAGGGCACAGATATGGAACCTGCTCAGGGACATAAACAAGAAGCAGGGAGTGACGATTCTCATGACAACGCAGTATCTGGAAGAGGCAGATCAGCTCTGCGACAGGATAGGCATAATAGACCACGGCAAGCTGATAGCGCTTGGAACCCCGGACGAACTTAGGACTAACATAGGCCTTACAAATGTGATAGAGATAACTGCAGACAAGGAGGATCTGCAGAAAGTGGCAGGCATATTCAGGAAGATAGGGCTGGAACCGACCATACTCAACAGCAAGGTTACCGCGCCGGGAGGGAGCAACGCAACAAAGAAGATAGAATCATTGCTTTCGGCAATGTCTACTGCAAAGATAAACGTACGCAATGTGAGCATGCACGAGCCCACAATAGACGACGTCTTCCTGAAGCTTACGGGCTCCGAGGCCAGGGACACCTCCGGAGAATATAAAGGAAGACAGCTTTTGAGCAGAAGGTAATGAAAATGGGAATAATCACCGACTCTTATACACTGTTCTACAGGGAGATGCTTATCTTCAAGAAGAACATAGCCATGAATGCGGTAAGATCTACGATATTCCCGCTCCTCTTTGTACTGCTTCTTGGAAGCTTCGGCAGCTCTCCAAGGAATGTCCCTGTTGCAGTTGTAAACTACGCTTCAGGGCCCGCGGCGCTAAAATTCATAAACACGCTCCAATCAGGAAGCAGTGTAGTAATAGTCTCGCAGACAAACCAGCAGGATGCGATGAGCATGCTTTCAGACGGATCCGTAGCAGGTGTAGTGATAATACCCAGCGGCTTCTCCACGGGTTATGGCTCCAACTCCCAGATACATGTCTACCTTGATAATTCGCAGCCTCAATCCGCAGCAGTGGTTAACGCACAGGTCAATACAGCAGCTGCGCAGTTTGGTGGAACATCGTTACAGGGCTCGCCCGTGTCTGTCATATCCAGCTATGCGTACGGTGCTAGCAGCAACTACATCAGCTTTGTCGTAGGGGGAATACTTGTGATGGTAGCATCGTTCGGAGCGATATTCAGTGCAGGATTCACAATGATAGGCGACAGGCAGCTCGGCAATCTGAAGGCATTCCTGACAACGCCGATAAACAACTTTTCCGTGCTTCTTAGCAAGATAGCTTACGGAACATTCCAGTCGGTCTTCTCAGATTATGTGGGACTGGTCATAGGACTGCTCTACGGAGCAACAATAGCAGCAGGTCTTGTAGGGTTCATAGAGCTTCTGTGGATAATCCTTCTGGTAGGCCTGGGCTTCGGTGCGCTTGCAATAGCGTTGGCGACAAGGGCAAGGGATCAGCAGACATATGCACTTATCGGGCAGACATTAGCTCTGCCATTATCCTTCCTTGGAGGAGCGTTCGTACCTGTAACCCTGCTTCCAAAATTCCTGCTCCCTGTAGTCACTCTTGATCCATTAACATATGCAGTAAATGCTGTAAGGGATATAATGATCAAGGGCTTCCTGCCATTGCCTACGCTAATATCCACATCTGCAATACTGCTGTTCTTCGCCCTGCTAATGTCTGCACTTGCATTCGTGCTCTTCAGGGATACGAGCAAGCAAATATGATTCTTAATAGGTGTAAAAATGAAAATGCAAACAATCTTTCTGGCTCTTGCCATTATAGCGGTAATGAGCGGCGTAGCCAGTGCGCAGTATGCCAACTCGGTATCACTGACAAACGTATCTGTCTCGCCAAATCCTGTAATAGCAGGAGGTAATGCTACTATAAAGTTCCAGTTGTACAACACTTACAACTACTGGCTCTACGGAACGACCCTGCAGCCGACAGGCAGTTATCCGCTGCTCAATGTATCTCCGCTTAACAGCCATCCGATAGGCGTGCTGGATCCCGGACTGAATGCAAAGTATTACAATTACACTATAGAAATACCTAACACAACGCCTTCGGGTACGTACACGCTTACCTTTACTGCAACGTATATGCTATATTCAACACAGGCAACGGAAATAGCTTCATCTTCAATGCCGGTAAGCTTCTATGTACAGGGCAAGCCTGCAATAACAGTCCAGGCAACAAATCCGCAGCCATCAACGCTTTATACCGGATACAACCAGACGCTGAGCCTATCAATCCAGAATACTGGTTATGGCACAGCAAGGAATGTCAGTGTAACTATCAGCGGCTCAAGAGGGCTTAACATACTGAGCTCCGTAAAATCATTCTTCATATCAAACCTTACAAGAGGTTCCGAACAGGTCGAGCCTATACTGATATCTGCGAATGGAACAGGTAATCCATACCTTATTGTAAACACCACCTATTACTCAGCAAGACTGAACAAGCACTTCACCAGCACGCAGCGCATAAATGTCTCGGTTGCGCCTTCAGCACAGTTTGCAATAATCTCGGAGGGCCAGAGCCCGGGAATAGGCGCGACAGACGTGCCTGTAAACTTCAGGATAACCAACACTGGGACAAGTCCTGCAGACCAGGTTCAGCTGAATCTCGAGACGCCATACCCGATAACTCCAATAGCGAGCTCCGCATACGTGAATGAGCTGCAGCCTGGCGCATCTACGAATGTGACCTTCCTTGTAAGTATAGATACCGCAGGAGTGCCTGGCAACTATCCTGTAACCCTATATGAGCAGTGGAAGCAGCCAAGCGGCTCTGTAAACCAGCAGTTCACCGGCTCAAACAACTACTTCATTGCAGTTGGAGAAAGTAACTCTGCAGCAAGTGCCTATGAGACCTATGTGATAGTGCTGATAGTAGTGATAATAATAGTCGCAATGGTATTAAGGAGAAGGTCTGGAAAGTCCAAGGCTAAGGCAAAGAAATAAAGAGATAAAAGCAAAAGGAATGAGTAGATGTCAAAGGGTAAGAGCATGGATGCGGAGATAGGAGTGATAGGAGGCTCAGGTTTCTACTCTATGATAAAGAAGCCTGTCATCATGCATGACAACAACAGCTACGGCGAACCGAGCGAGGGCATAGCCATAGGCAGCCTTGGGAACAGAAAGACTGCCTTCCTTGCAAGGCATTCCAAGAATCATACTATACCTCCGCACAAGGTCAATTACAGGGCCAACATAGAAGCGCTCTCCAGCCTTGGAGTGAAGCGCATAATAGCAACCAATGCAGTAGGCTCCCTAAGGGAAGACTACGTGCCAGGGGACATACTCTTCTTCGACCAGTTCGTAAACATGACAAATGGCAGGAACGACACCTTTTTCGACGAAGACTGCGTTGTCCATGTGAGCTCCGCAGACCCGTACTGCGAACAGCTGAGAAGGATAGGTTCATCAGTTGCAAAGCGAATGGGCATACGATATCATGACTCAGGTACGGTAGTGGTAGTAAACGGACCGCGGTTCTCTACTAAGGCAGAATCAAAATACTACAAGGCAAACGGCTTTGACGTCATAAACATGACGCAGTACCCCGAAGTCATCCTTGCAAGGGAGAAGCAGATCTGCTACCTTGGCATAGGCATAGTCACGGATTATGATGCAGGCATAGAGGGCAGAGAGGATGTGGATAAGGTCACAACGAAGGACATAGAGGAGAGTTTTGCAAAGTCAATGGCCTCTGTCAAGGAACTTGTCACCGGAATAATAAAGGAATTGCCTGAAAAAAGGAGCTGCAGCTGCGGATCAGCGCTTGAAAACGCGGTTCTTACAAAAAAGCAAAAGTAATAAACTTATTCAGTGCAATAATATCAAGGTCTTATACTCTATAAGGGTTATTTTATGGAAAGCGTAATGACAATAAGTCTCAGCAAGAAACTCGGAGAGATGCGAAAGCCGAGAGGCATAAGGAACGCAGCTTCAAGGATAAGGTTCCTTGTAGCAAGAAGTGCAAAGGTAGATGTGGGCTTCGTAAGCATAGATCCTGAGGTAAACAACTATCTTCTCTCCACTGCTATAAAGAACAGGTCAAAGATAAAGCTTAACGTGAGCAGGTCTGGAAATGTGGTCAAGGTAGCTCTGCACGGCGCAAAACCTGTACAGAAGCAGGCACAGGCTGACAAGCAGAAGCCTTCTGCAAAGGCCGTAAGTGCTGCACCGAAGAAGGATGAAGCAAAGCCTGCAAAGGCAGCATCGGAAAGCGCAAAGCCTGCGGCACAGGGCAGCGCTGCTGCAAAGCCAGATACTGACAAAAAGCAGGAAAAGAAGGTCGAAAAAGAGTCCAAAGAAGGTAAAAAGGAATGAACCTATTAAAGAGGAACATAAACGGGAATAGCTATGTCGGCGCTTTCTCGTCTTCCTCTGAAGACATCACCCTGATAAGCAGGGGAGTATCCACAAAGGACGAATCCATAATACGCGAGACGCTGGGCACGGACATATTCAGGATATCTGTCAGCGGTTCAAACCTTGTCGGTATATATACGGTACTCAATTCAAACGGCATTCTTTTTCCGGAGATGACCTACACCGAAGAGCTGAAGGAGCTCAATCATCTGAAGGACAAGCTCAGGATAGGCACGCTGAAGAGCGACATGAATGCGCTTGGCAACAACATCCTGGCTAACGACAAGGTAGCAATAATAAACCCGAATTTCCAAAGGGCGGAATCTGATGTTATAGCCGATGTGCTTGACGTAGAGATAATAAGGATGGCGATAGGCGGATACGAGACGGTAGGTGCAAACAATATACTTACAAATAAGGGCATGGTCCTCAATAACTTTGCCTCTGAACGTGAGCTTGAAGAGGCAAAGAGCATTGTAAAGAACGTTTCACAGTCAACGGCAAACCTTGGCTCTGTATTCGTAGGCCTTGCCTCTGTTGCTAATACAAAGGGTATCATAGTCGGAGAGGACACGACAGGATTCGAGCTTGCAAGGATGGAGGAAGGGCTCAGCGAATGATGCAAGAATTTATTATTATAATAATAGAATAAATAGTGGTATTCATGGCTTCAGAGAATAACGAGAGGACACCGGATGCGAATGAGCTCTACGCGCAGCTCCAGTACCTTCAGCAGGCATACTCGCAGCAATACGAGGTGCTGAACCAGAGCATAGACAATTATACGGCAATGCAGATTGTGCTGAGAGGCAACATAGAGATACTGGAAGGCAGCAAGAGGATGGAAGGGAAGGAGATACTGGTAAATACGGAAGGGGGCATGTATCTGAATGCCGAAACAAAAAAGATCAACAGCGTAATAACATATATAGGCGCGGGATATCTTGTGGAGCAGAATCTTGACGATGCAAAGCAGTTCTTTGATGATAGGATAAAGAAGGCGGATGAGCTTATGTCCAAGCTGATAACACAGAGGCAGAAGATCCGGGAGGAGCTTGCTGACATAAACTACAGGTTAGGTGCGCTACAGGCACAGGGATTGCTGTAGAAAAATACGGTCAGTGGTGTAGATGTTCGAGGGGCTGAAGAAGCGCTTGTCTAATTTCATGGATTCGGTAGTAAGCAAGGAAAAGGCCGAGATTAAAAAAGAGGAAGAACAGGAGCAGCATCCTGAAGCGATTACAAAAGAGCAAAAAGCTGATATCGGGGAGCGCAATAAAGTCCATATTGCAGAAGAACCCACTACAAAACAAAAGAGCCACACTCATGTAAATGAAGCTAGAAACATCGAAATGGAAACCGTCGGTGAAACATCCAAGAACGAAGAACACTATAAACCGAACCAGAATGCAGACAAGGCACATGCTGAAGAGATCAAAATGCCGCAAAGCCCAAAAGAAGAAAAGAAAGAGGAACATGCTGCTTCTTCTAAAGCGCATCCTGCAGCTCCTAAGCACGATGAGATTAAGGTACAAGAAAAGCATCATGAGAAAAAGCCAACGGTAGGGACGGCAACAAAGATAAAAGGGATATTCATGGGAAATGTTCACCTGAAAGAGGGTGACATAGACCCGTTCATAAGCGCACTTAAGATAGGACTTCTTGAATCAGATGTAAATTATGACGTAGTGGAAAAGCTTACGGATGAGATAAGGAAGGACATGCTCTCCAGAAGCATAAGCTCCAGAGGGCTTGACAACGAGATACGCCAGATAATACGTGAGTCGATACAGAAGATCCTTGCAAAGAGAAGCGGTTCAGACCTTCTTGAAGTTGCAAAGGAGAAGAAAGCCGCTCATGAGCTGCCCCTCAAGATCCTTTTCATAGGTCCAAACGGGGCAGGAAAGACGACGACAATGGCAAAGATAGCGAACATGTTCATAACAAACGGCTTCACCTGCGTAATGTCGGCAAGCGACACCTTCAGGGCAGCCGCGATAGAGCAGACCACATTCCATGCGGATAAACTGGGAATAAGGGTGGTGAAGGGTGCATACGGCTCGGATCCTGCAAGCATAGCCTTCGATGCAATAGCACATGCAAAGGCGCATAATGTGGACGTTGTATTGATGGACAGTGCCGGCAGGCAGGAGACCAACAAGAGCCTTGTCGAAGAGCTGAAGAAGATAGCAAGAGTCACAAAACCTGACATGAAGATATTCATAGGCGAGTCTATCGCAGGCAACTCTCTGCTCGACCAGGTAAAAGCGCTGAATGAAGCGGTATCGATAGACGGCATAATACTTACAAAGCTAGACTGCGATGCAAAAGGCGGCAATACAATATCCCTCCTTAGCGAACTCTCAATACCTATACTCTTCTTCGGCATAGGAGAGAAATACAATGACCTGATGCCTTACGATCCTGATTTTATCATCGACAACATACTTCCAAACAACTGAATTCGCAATTAGAGATTCGTATTTTGGGAATGGCATTCTGTTTATTCCACAATTTGCAGGAGCGGGAAAGCTTTTTAATACATAATCCTGCGCAATAGAGTCTTTGGCGACAAAATGGCATTTACTCTATTCAGAGCGAGGCAGAGTGAAACGAAAGCAGCTCCTGCAAAGGAGGAAGAGTGGTTCAACAACGATTTCAAGCAGATATGGGATAGCGGCATATACATAACAAGCATCGATGCAAAGCGCAAGCATGCATTTGAACTTCTGGAAGAGGACAATCTTAGGCCTATCAAGCATGACGAGCTTCTTGCCAGCTTCTTGAAATACCCGTATCTAAGAAAAAAGCTAGAGGGAAAACTCTTCCACATAGAAGGTTCAGGCTCAATCGGAGGGTACGGGGTGTTCGATGGGAATGGGAGCGTTCCTGTACCTGATTGCTATACCTTTAATGATAAGGGAGAGCTGAAGAAGGGAAGGGTAGATATATACAAGAATGTACATGTATATACTGGAAGGCATCCATTGGTATTTTATGTCCCAATGGAGCATGCCGTAGAGCATATAGGCGCAAATTTCATAATATATGCAAACCAATCGCCTTCCTATATATCCTCTATCATAGTCGGAGTCAAGAGGGAAGCAAAGCAGCAACAGGAGATATTCACAGAAACTAAAGCAGCAATGGCAGAAGCGCTAAGAGTAGCATGATGCGGATGTGCGATTAGGATGCGGATTCAGCACTGCGTTTATCTGACTGCATTCTTAGGGTCTAGTATCTTCTGCAGTTTCTTCCTATCCATTATCTTCATCTCCAGGCATACCTGCATTACGCTCTTGTTCTGGAGAAACGCCTTTCTTGCAATGTCCGCTGCCTTTGCATAGCCTATATGAGGGGTCAGAGCAGTTGCTATAGATAGGTCATTCTCAAGGTTCTGTTTTATCCTCTTCTCATCTGCGGTTATGCCCTTGACGCATCTCTCCCTAAACGCTTTCATTCCGTTCGAGAGTATCCTTATGGAAAAGAGTATGTCGAATGCTATTATCGGCATATATACGTTTAGCTCAAGCTGCCCTGCATTAGCCGCTTCATTAACTACAAGGTCGTTTCCTATCACCTGGAAGCAGACCATATTCATCATCTCTGCCATGCTTGGATTAATCTTTCCTGGCATGATTGAAGACCCTGGCTGAACTGCAGGAAGCTTAATCTCATCTATTCCTCCTCTCGGCCCGGAATTCAGGAGCCTAAGATCGTTTGCAAACTTATTCAAAGCAACTGCACAATCCCTTAATGATGCGCTTACTGCAAGTTCATCAATCTTGTTTGACATAGGCCCGAAAGGACTCTCTATAAGGGAGAAATTCTCTTTTGTAAGTTTCCTTATCTCCTTGATGACAGCCTTCCTGTACCTGTTGCCTGCATTCATCCCAGTGCCTACTGCTGTGCCACCTATGGGGAGCATAAGCAGTTTTTCATCCGCTTCCTTGATGTATGATCTTGCGCTTCCTGCCGCGTAAGAATAAGAGGAGAATTCCTCGCCAAGCAGTATGGGCACGGCATCCTGAAGATGCGTCCTGCCAAGCTTTACTATCGATTTGAACTCCTTGCTCTTCTTATCTATAGTTGCTATGAGTTCATCAATCTCAACAAGGAGAGAATCGTTTATCGCTTTATGTATTGCAATTCTCATTGCTGTAGGCATAGTGTCATTTGTAGACTGCGACATATTTACGTCGTCATTCGGATGCACGATCCTGTAATCTCCCTTCTTTCCTCCAAGTATCTCTATTGCCTTGTTTGCTATGACCTCATTTACATTCATGTTTGTGCTTGTACCTGCACCTGCCTGGAAGGAATCTAGAACAAAGCTCTCATCGAGCTTGCCTGAAAGCACAGAATCACACGCCTTGATTATCGCGTTCCCCTTCCTGCTGTCAAGCTTGCCTATATCCATGTTGGCCGAAGCTGCCGCTCTCTTTACAATTACATAAGCGTAGATAAGCTCTTTCCCGACCTTTACTCCTGATATCTGGAAGTTGTTGTAAGCGCGCATCGTCTCAGATCCGTAATATGCATCTGCAGGCAGCCTTACGCTTCCGAGAACATCCTTCTCATTCCTATACTTCATTACTTTTCACCAAAATCCGATATAATAGAAGCCTTGAGCAGTTGTATCGCTGATGCAGGATCGACTCCCTTAGGGCACGCTTTGGAGCATGACCCTGAAAACTCGCAGCCCCATGCTCCGTGAAGATTATCAGCATCGAGGAGCCTGCGTTTGCCGTTCTGATCCCTGGAATCCTTGTAATACCTGTATACCTGGGAGAGAGCCTGCGGCCCTACGAATTCCGTATTCGAATTAACAACAGGGCATGCATCCATGCAAAGTCCGCACATTATGCAGTATGAGTAAGGAAGGAATTCGTTTACCTGCTTCTTAGTCTGTTTGTAAGCATTCTGTGCGGCGTACTGCTCCTCTTTGTCATTCCTGTATAAGTGCGGTTCGACGCTCGCATGCTTCTCAAAGAACTGGTCAAAGTCCGTTACAAGATCCTTGAGGATAGGGTGTCCGCGCATAGGCTCTACGGTTATGTTCTTATCCTCATCAAGCTGCGAGAGAAGATTGGTCTCGCATGCAAGTATCGGTTTGCCGTTTGCAACCATTCCGCATGAGCCGCATATGCCCATCCTGCAGCTGTATCTCATCGAAAGCGTGTTATCATGCCTGCTCTTTATCTTCAGCAACGTATCAAGAACCGTGGCGAGCTTGTCCTCATAAACCTTGTAATGGTATTCATCAAATCTCTTCGTCTCAGGATTGAAACGTTTTATCTTTACATTAACCTGCTCCGCTCCCCTCGGCCTGTTTCCTCTCTCGGAATCGAGCCCTTTATCCACTTTCTGCCCTTCAACCAACGGCATCCTCTCTTCAGGCTCCCTCCCGTGAGCATATATCTCTACAGCGCCTACTATGCCGAAGATTATCATCCATACTGCTGCCAATCCAAGCATCAATGTCCCGTAAGGCAGATGCGCAATAGCAGTCATCAAGTATAAGAAGAGGAAGAGCGGCACTAGTAGCATGCCTGCATAAAGGAAGACCATGACTCTTGAATCCCTGCTCATATAACTACCACCAGTGCAAACACCGCAAAGAGTGCATACCACACTATTATCAATACGGGTCCTGCAGCCCTTATCAGTCCATACCAGCGCCTCTCCCTTACTTCAGAGTTAAGGAAGGACTCGTTCAGCCTTCCAAATACTATGCCCTTCGTTGCTATTATGCCGAATGCCTTGTAAACGGAATAGAGTTCGATGCCAAAAAGCAGCCACACTATGCCTATCAATATCTTTGCAGCTGTCATCCAGATGCTACTGTCAGAAAGTATGGCATAAAGCACAACAATGCCTGTTATTATCGTCAAAAATGCAAGTATCCTGTAAGAGATTATATGTGCGAGGCCCTCTCTGTCAAAATGGGCAAGCCTAAGCACATTCCTCTGCCTTCCTCTTGTATCATACGTAGATTTGATCTCCATCAATACTTCCTCTCTTCAGGCTGCCACTTTGTAATCTTAACAGGAGAATAGCTTATGCTTATCCCTCTGCTGCCTTTTTTCACAGCTACCGTGTGCTTCAGCCATCTTTTATCATCCCTCTTTGGATACTCTACCATGGCATGCGCTCCTCTGCTCTCCTTTCTTTTCAATGCTCCCTCAACCACCACCGCTGCAAGCTCTACGAGATTGCTTGTCTCAAGCGCATCGCGCAGGTTTGTGTTGAAGACGCTTGACTTGTCATTCACCACTATGCTATCGCACTCCTTCCTCAGTCTCTCTATGCCCTTCCTGGCCTTCTTAAGCTCATTGGTCTTTCTGTAAACATAAACAAGTGAATCCATCAGGTGATTGAGCTCCTTCCTTATCTCATAAGGATCGCTTCCTGTCTTCCTGTCAAGAAGCTCTGTTATCCTCATCTCCTCTTCCTCAGCCTGCATATGCAGAGCCTTTGCATCATTACTGCGCGCTGACATCGCGTTCTTTGCAGCTTCAATCCCTACAATCCTGCCCCATACCGAACACTGGCTCAACGAGTTGCTTCCCAGCCTGTTCGCTCCATGCACGCTGACGCATCCGCACTCTCCTACGGCCCATATGCCATCCGCATGCCTCTTTCCATTAAGCATCGCATGTCCATCAATATCCGTATTTATGCCGCCCATCGTGAAGTGCGCCACAGGCCTTACGGGTATCTGCTCCTTTGAAGGGTCTATTCCCAGCATCTTTATCGTTATATCCTTTATCATAGGCAATCTTTCGTCTATCTTTGCCTTGTCAAGATGCCTGAGATCAAGCCAGACGTGCTCAAGCCCTGACTCTGAATGCAGCACTCCTTTCCCCTTTCCTATCTCTGTCATTATCGCCCTTGATATTATGTCTCTTGGTGCGAGTTCCATATGGCTCTTGGCATAATCCTCCATGAACCTTCTTCCATCAGAGTTCCTAAGATATCCTCCCTCTCCGCGTGCTGCTTCTGTTATCAGTATGCCGCTTGGTATAAGTCCTGTAGGATGGAACTGCACGAACTCCATGTCCTTTAATGAAATGCCTGCCCTGTACGCAAGAGCTATCCCGTCTCCTGTAGTCGAGTGTGAGGTAGTTGTAAAGCCGTATATCTTTGAGAAACCGCCAGTAGCTATTATTATGGATTTTGCCTCGATGAGCTTCATCTCCCGGGTAGCAAGATCTATCATGAATATGCCTGCTGCTCTCCCTTTATTCATCAGTATCGCAGTAGCGAAGTTCTCATGGAATATGTCCACATTCTTCAGCTGCAGAGTGTAATCGTAAAGTGCGCGCATCATGAAGAAGCCGGTCTTATCGGCAGCAAATACGGTCCTCGGTATGCTCATCCCGCCGAAGGCACGCTGCTGTATTATAGCGTCATCCCCCCTGTTCCAGGGCACGCCTATATGTTCGAAGAATTTTATCTCCTTTGGCGCATTCCTTACAAGGAGCTCAACAGCATCCTGGTCTGCCAGATAATCAGATCCTTTTATTGTGTCATATGCATGAAGGCTCTCGGAATCTCCCTTGCCATGATAGAGCACCCCAGAAATTCCACCTTCTGCCGAGACCGAATGGCTCCTCATCGCATGCATCTTGGATATGACCGCTATTTTCAACCTGCCTTTGGAGTGATGGCTGGCATGTATTGCAGATGTAAATCCGCCTATCCCGCTTCCAAGGATTGCAATGTCATATCTTAGTATCTCCATCCAATTACAATAATCGTTAGCTCTAAAACAATAAAAAGATTGACTTACCGCATTATACGCCAATCTGCATCCAGGACGAATGCAGATTATTAAACTTACTCTTTGAATTATTACCAGTAAACATCATCTGCTGGTTGGCATGGACGACGAAGAATTCTACGATTTTGAAGAGAAGATATTCGAGGAGCTTGAAGGCAAGATGTCGGACATATACGGGGAAGCATCGCTTTACAGTGCCATAGAGAAAATAGCCAAGACCTTCAACCCATCTTCAGACCAGGAGATAATAACAAGGATAGCAAAGGACACGCACGATTTCTATCCCATCAATAACTATCTGCTTGACGAGCAGGTAGAAGACATCATGATAAACAGCACCGATAACATATTCATAAACAAGGGCTCGGAAGGAGAGATGAAGGTGCAAGAGAAGGTAAAGACACCGCAGGAGCTCGTCAGGTTCGTAAAGAAGCTAAACATGTACGCAACAGCAAATGATGCAAACAAGCACATATACGACATTCACCTGCCGAACGGTTCAAGGGCAAACGTGGTAAAATCACCAAGGGGAGCCAGCGTCACGATAAGAAATTTCAAGAAGCATGCATTCAGCGTGATAGACCTGATAAACTTCGGCGAGCTTAACTATAACATGGCAGCAAGGATATGGCTGTACTCGGAGGGATTGAAGGTAAGGCCTGCAAACCTGCTCCTTGGCGGGACTCCCGGAAGCGGAAAGACTACTCTGCTTAACGCTATGTTCAGCTTCTTCAGGCCTGAGGAAAGAGTGGTAGTGATAGAAGATACATATGAACTCAATACGGAGACGCAGGAGAACTGCGTAAGGCTGGAGACAAACCTCGACCTGACCCTTGAGGATCTTCTGAAGAACGTTCTCAGGATGAGACCTGACATGATTATCATAGGAGAGGTGAGAGGTGCGGAAGCCAAGGACCTCATATCTGCAATGACGATAGGAAAGATAGTCTTCGGCACTATACACGCGAGCACTACCAGGGATATAGTCAACAGGCTGGAGCAGCCCCCGATGAGCATAAGCAGCAGTGCGATAACTCTGATAGACGCGTTGATGGTCATATCCCAGATTGCAGGAGACAAGGGCTTCGAAAGAAGGGTTACCCAGATATCGGAGGTATCTGGAATAGAGACAAAGGTTCTGCTCTCAGATCTTTACTTGTATGACTACAGGACACACAAGGGCTCTGCGATTCTGCCAAGCATAACCTACAGGGATACACTTGCCAGACTGTCAGGATTTACCCCCAATGAGATAATAGCAGAGGAGAACAGGAGGGCAAAGATACTGGAAACTCTCAACAAACTTGGAATAAGGGATCTTCGCGGCATAAATGAATTCTGCAAAGAGTACTATGACAATCCGGGCAGAGCGATGCAAAAGATAGGTCTTGGCAACATGGGAGTTTTGCAGTAATGCAGCAAGGCGAAGAGATGAACAGATTCATGCCTATTTTGCTTATCAGCATGCTTGTATGCACTGCATATGCATCAGGAACAGTCACACTTACCGGAACGTGCCGGTCAAATCTTAACCAAAAC
Source organism: Microcaldota archaeon (assembly GCA_021790305.1). GTDB lineage: Archaea > Micrarchaeota > Micrarchaeia > Micrarchaeales > CABMGC01 > JAKAUU01. Next base: position 40,947 of record JAJYED010000003.1, on the reverse strand, counting down.
GGCAGTATAAATTTCTCTATAGCCAACAGCGGAACAGAGAGCGCATCATCAGTTGTCCTGCAATCGTACTATGCGTTTTCAGATAAGCTTACCGGTACGTACTCTACATCACAGATAAGCCCTGATAAAGCTGCTCTTTTCGATATAAACTCCAGCATAGGAAACAACACTGGTTCTTTTGCTTACTACTTCCTTGTAACGTATCAGCAAGGCACCCAGTTATTTACGGTGGTATTCCCATGCGTGGTGCAGAACCACGGTGCACATCTCTCGCTCCTGGGCATAAGCAATGTAACGGTACAGGATATAAACTCGACAACCGCAAAGGTTAACGGGAGCATATACAGCTTCTCTTCAAATACCGTAAACGGCAATATCACCCTCATACTCCCTCCTGAGCTTGAAAGGAATGGAAGCAGGATATCCAGTTTTGCTATCAATCCATACCAGTATCACAACTTTACGCTCTATTCAAACCTTCCAAGCCAGAACAATACCTATTCAGGTGCAGTAGCTTTGGAATACTACTCAAAAGGTACGACCTATTCTTCAGTATACATCATAAAGATTACTCCATACTCTTCTGCGCAGAACCAGTTGAAGGGATATCTGGTGCAGGCAGCGATAATCGCAATAATCATCATAATAGCCCTGCTGATACTAAGGCAACGGATTATGAGGAAAAGGAGAGCTGTTCAGGAATAATTTCTCAGAAGATAGAAGCTTACATTATCTGCCGCTCCGCTTATGCTCCTCGTTGCAAGGACGCTTGTATTATACGTTTTCAGATAAGTGGGGCATGTGGTATTGTCATAAGGCGGAACGATGCACCAGTAACCATAATCCAGTACAAAACACCTGTAGCTCTTTGTGAAATTGGTGAAGTTGCTGCTGTCGGACTGCAGATAGCCTATCTGGGCTGCGGATCTTCCATTCTCATACCACATATCAGGAGTGAAGCTGAAGACAAGGCAGTTGCTCGGAACTGCACTGTAATTGCTGTTTATGAAATTGCTTGCAGGCAGTATGACACTCTGCTGCGGTGCGCTTGAAGGAGGCATGGTGACAATCGGGAAGAACTGGGCGAATATGAAAAATATCACTATGAAGAATGCTGCATACGGAATCGCAATCAATAAATTGCGCTTATTCAAAAGCGAACGGTTGCGTCTTCTCTTAGCCACTCTACTTCCTGCCATTGCCAACAAACCGGATATCTCAACTATCCCTATTGCAGAGAGTATGACGAGCTGCGGATGCAGCTGAAGCATCATTCTCGAATCGACTCCGTATGTTGCTGCTCCTGCATAGAAGAACGAGTAGAAGAAAAAGTATGCAAGGAACCATAACCCCAACGCAAGCACAATTGACATGTTCTTCCTATCATTTATAGACGTCGCAATAGCAACAGCTGTACCTATCGCAGCAAGAAGCGTTATCTCTACAGGGAAAGCCGCAGGATAGTAGCCTTTTGTATCAAAAGCTCCAAACAGATAATTCACATTTATCGGTGCGTTTGTCTCAAAGCTTGTCAGTGAGAAAAGGCCGCTCTTACCCTGCCCGAACTGGGGATTGGAAAGCTGACCCGATATGTAATACGCCTGGGGAACGAGCAGTATTGCAAGTAACAGGATATAAAGAAGGGACACTTCATCATTGTTTATCAGGTTCCTGAGCCATCTCATATTGTTTTTGAAGTTCTCTTTTATCGAAGAATCTCCATATATGAAGTATAACAAAATGAACAGGGGTATCAGAAGGGAACCCTCCGTCCTGGCATAAACAGCTATGCCCAGTGAGAGCAGGAACGGTAGCAAAGTAGCGCTCTTCTTATTCTCCATAAAAACTATGAAGAAGAAAAACGCAAGAGTTGCAAAAGATGCAAGTGCCAGGTCAGGAACCGCCTGTGCTCTTGACCATATTATCAATTCTGGCATCACCGACATGGCAAGCGCAGACAGTATGCCAGTCTTTTCTCCCTTCATTACCGAGCCCAGCAGGAAGGTGAAAACGATAAGCAATGCACCTATTAGCAGCTGCATACCATAAGCAGTCGCAGTACCTATGCCGAATATGCCGAAAGCCATTGCTATGTAGAATGACCATTCTACAGGGTCATGATACACCGCACTCGCTCCGCACTGGTTAAGATACGCGCTTCCGTACTGGCACCATAGCGCGTTGCCGTGCTTCAGTATGTTTAAGGCTATGCCCTGGTATATGTTCTCGTCAAAGTACAGCTGCTCTGCAGGATGTACAAACATAAGAAGGAATGACACGAAGAAGATAAGTATGAATAAAAGCGCTATAAGTGAACGTTTTGTAACCTTGCCTTTAAGTGCCTTGTAAATATCCTTTCTATAAATTCCTACCGCTGACAAGAGCCCTACAAACAAAACCATATAGACAGCGGTAAGCGCATAACCCAGTATCTCCATGTTAAACTACCGTAATACGATTCACATGTATGTAGTAACTTCTTTATAATCCTTTAAGTAGCAATGAAAGTATGCTTAAAACAGGAACGCATAAGCTCCAGAGCGCTATGGAATACCTGATGACCTACGGATGGGCAATTCTGATCATAGGGGTAGTGCTAGTTGCTCTTTACGAACTTAATGTCTTTACCCCTTCAAATTATGTCTCTCCATTATGCACCCTCCCGGCAGGTTTCACATGCACGAGCGATTACTTCTACAGCAACGGTCTCATAGTGCTTAATATCGAGTACACAAACATAAACCCGATAAATATAACCCAGGTAGGGTGCAACTCAAACCAGACTACCGCACACATACAGAAATACTCTCCGCCTGTGCCGATGAATGCAGGTGAGAACAGTACATTCAAGACTACCTGCTATCAAGGAAATACCCCTTTCAGCGGCCAGCTCAGCAGCTTATTTACAGGTTCAATAGCGCTCAATTACACGGACACGCGTACAGGCTTCCAGAACCTCATATACGGAAAAATAGCGGCCAAAGTGACCAGTTCTTGAAAAGCTGAGGATATGAAAGATTCGTTGGGAATGCTCCTATTCAAAGAGAAGCAGGTAAAGCTGCTAACCGTACTTATCGAAGAGAAGGAATGGCATATAACGGATCTTGCAAAGGCAACAGGCGTAACATATATACACACCTCTAATTTTGTAAACAGATGCGAGCGCATGGGCATAATGGCGAGCGAGAAGCACGGAAGGATAAAGAGGGTCTTCCTTACCGAGAAAGGGATGGAGGTCGCCAAAGCCATAATTGTGATTAAGCAAAAGCTGGAATCGGCTTCAAATCCTGTACAGAAGCAGGAACAGCAGAACGGATCAGATCGCTGATATCATGACGCGCTTCTTCATGGAATTGAGCACATGGCCATAATCTCTGTAATGAACGAATGCAGTGACTGAAAGCGTGTAATCCCCCTTGTCAGTTGCAGGTCCGGAGTATATGTCTATCGTGGCGCGTTTTTCCTCGTTAGGGGCAAGCATGCCTATCCTTACCTCTTTCTGCTTTGCCATCCCTATCTCGTCAAGATTCAGCTTCTGCGGCACCTCTATAATAACCGAGCTCATTACCGGCTCCTTGGTAAGGTTCTTTACGCTTACAAAAAGCGATGACGAACTCCTGCCATTAGCCCTAAGTTTATACGGCACAAACTCCGTTTTCATAGCATAAGGAAGCTGCTTTTCCAAATCATCTGCGACGTTTCTCTTTCCAAACCGGTCAAATAATCCCATTTAAACACCTGTGATTAGATAGCAAAATAAATATTTAATATTATGCCGTGAAGTATCAATACGTGTTTTCATGTTTTTAAGAATATATACGGATGGGGCAGCGAGAGGAAATCCGGGAAAGAGCGCTTCCGGATACTCGATCTCAGATGCACATGGAAAGCTGATATACAAGAATACGGAATACAACGGGATAGCGACTAACAATGTGGCGGAGTATAATGCCGTGATTAACGCACTGCGCAAGGTTATAGACAGAATGGGAGAAGAAAATGACATAGAGCTGTTCTCAGACAGCAAACTAATAGTGAACCAGTTGAACGGCAATTACAAGGTCAAGGAGAGCAAGCTGAAGGAGCTTAATTCAGAGGCTATGGTGCTCCTGGGCAAATTCAAGAGCTATTCATTGAAGAATGTGCCAAGGGAGAATCCTGGCATAGTCGCGGTTGACAAGGAATTAAACATATTCCTTGACAGGATATGACTGCGTGTTATAACCAACAAATATAAATCTGGATACCCTTATATCTAAAAGTGATATTTATGGCAGCCGGCGACTCAACAGATACTTCTACTACAAGCAAGCATGTTCCAAGCCCTGCTGCCAAGGAGACTTACAAAAAGGCAGGAACCCTCTTCGAGAACAATGAATTTGAAGAGGCGATAGAACAGTATTCAAAGGCGATAAAGCAGGACCCGGAGTATGCAAGCGCATACTTCAACAGGGCGCTGGCATATGCCATACTTAACAAGTATGAAGATGCGCTCCGCGATGCCGAGAAGGTATTGGAACTTGAGCCGGACAGCCACGATGCACCTTACATAATGGGCATAATAGCGGAGTACCAGAAGGATTATCAGGGAGCCAAAGAGTGGTATGAAAAGGCACTGTCGAAGAATCCTGACTATGAGCAGGCAAAGACAAGGCTTGAAGCCCTTGAAGATAAGAAGGACAAGGTCCTTGTCAATGACAGCCCTAACCAGGAAGACAACTCAACCGGTTCAAAATCCACTGTAGTGGAGGAAGGGCAGATAAAGAAGGTGAAGTGGCACCAGTCGAAGATAAATTTCGACGACGTAGTCGGAATGAAGAAGGAGAAGAAGCTGATATACGAGAACATAGTTCTTGCCATAAAGAAGCCTGAGCTGCTCAAGGCATACGGTAAGAAGCTGGGTCTCGGCGTTATATTCTATGGTCCGCCAGGTTGCGGGAAGTGCATAAGCGCAGACAGCCGCGTACTTCTTCCTGACGGCAGGTACCTTACAATAAAGGAGGTCGTTGAAAACAGGGAACCTAATATACTTACTCTTACCCCGCAGCACAAACTCGCTGTGAGGAAGGTCTCAGGATGGTGGAAGCTTGAAGGCAAGCCTTTGCTGAAGATAACTACGAACAGGAACAGAGTGCTCGAATGCACTCCTGAACACCCTCTGCTCACCAAAAAGGGAGAATGGATGGAGGCCAGCAAGCTTGATGAAGGGGAATTTATAGGGGTTCCACGAGATATGCCTATCTTCGGATCCACAACGATGAGAGAGTGCGAAGTAAAGCTTCTTGCATACTTCATAACTGAAGGCGGACTTACGCAGGGGAAAGCTGCATTCACAAATGGTGACATAGAGGTTCTTGAAGACTTTCAATCCTCGGTAAGGCAGTTTGATTCTGTATTGCATGTAAACATCCAGTCTAAGGATGGAAGAATAATGACTATGTATGTAAACGGAAACCATACTGGCGGTCAGGAAAGAAACAAAATGCAGCAGTTCCTTGACAATGCCGGCCTATCCTACACTAGTTCGTATGAGAAGAAAGTTCCTGACATAATATATACGCTTCCAAAGCATCTTCTTGCGCTCTTCCTGAATAGGCTGTTTACCGGAGACGGATGGTTTGAAGAGAAAAAACCCCAGACAGGAATCTACGGCATCAAGAGAACAAGAATTGTGGGATATTCGAGCAATTCGGAACGGCTCGTAAGAGATGTGCAGCACCTGCTTTTGCGTTTCGGTATATTATCGAATCTATACCACAAAACCGAATCAAACTGGTCACTCATCGTATCAAGAAGCAGAGACGTAGACATATTCATAGATGAGATAGGAATGTTTGGCAGTAAAGCAGGAGTTTTGACTAAACGCAAGAATCATTGGGGAAAGGTTAAGAAGAAAGGGGGAAACAGGGTAGTCTACGAAGAGATAGTGAAAATAGAAAAATTGCCTGCTCCTGAATATGTATATGACTTAACAGTTGAAGACACGCATAACTTTGTAGCAAACGAATTCTTTGTGCATAACACATATTTCGTGAACGCGATAGGGGGAGAGACAAAATCGAAGGTCATAATCGCAGCGATTAACGAGATAGTGGACATGTATGCAGGAAACACGGAGAAAAACATGCATGCGATATTCGAACAGGCGAGGGCAAATACTCCTGTAGTAATATTCTTTGACGAGCTTGATGCCCTTGGGACGAAGAGATCGGGCGGAGGCGGTGGTGAGAACCAGAGCTTCATGCGCATGGCGGTCAACCAGTTCCTACAGGAGATGGACGGAGTGGAGAAGAATCCCGAAGGGATATTCGTCATAGGCGCAACAAACCAGCCTTGGGACATAGACCCTGCGCTCAAGAGGAGCAAGAGATTCGGCGAATCCATATACATACCTCCTCCAGATTACAAGACAAGGAAGAGCGCGTTCATCTATAATACAAGGAACATGCCTCTGGGTCACATGTCCTATGACAGGCTGGCAAGGGCTACTATGGGTTTCTCGCAGGCAGATATAGAAGAGATATGCGACAAGGCAGCGTTGATTCCCGCTGCAGAAGAGGATAGGACAGGCAAGAGGAGAAAGATACAGATGTCGGATTTCATCAGCATGATTAAGAGGAAGGGGAATTCTCTTGATGAATGGTATGCGATGATGAAGAAAGAGATAATATCAAAGACCGAGACGCAGATAGTAGATGGCAAGAAGCAGGAGATAGTAAAAGAAGGCCAGCTCTCTGCAGAAGAGAAGCGCAAATACAGCCCGTTGGTCAAGGACGTGAAGAGGAATTCCAATCCATTTTATCAGGGAATCAAGAGATTCATCAGGCAGTTCGCAATATACCTGTTCTGAACCGTTACACATATATTTAAAATATTAACTTGAGAGTTTGTTTCGTTTTAAGGGTACGAGGGCAAGTGGTTGTTTGGCGATCAGAGAAGGAACTAGCGTTAATCTGCCTCAGGAGAAGGTGAGCCTGGAAAAAGCGGCTCTCAAGGATATAATAAGGAGAAGATGGGAGACTGAACTGGGAACAGGAAGGCAGCAAAGCAAGGAGGTGAAGGACCAGCTCGACACTCATATCTCAAATGTTAAAGGCATATTGAACAACTACGATTACGAAATATTCTGCATGCCGAATGTGATAGCAAATACAAAGACAATGTCCAGAAACGATACGAAAGACTACCTGAAACATATAGAGGCTCTTGCAGTAGGTTATTCCTCTGTATTCGGCAATGACCTTGCAATTCTACTCCTGATAGGTCTAACCTGCAAATCACGAAGCGTAAGCTCAATAGCAAAATACTATGACAATTTCTCATCAGACATAAACAGGAAGGCGGTCTATTATGACAATCTGCTCCAGAAGCATTCCGATTTCATGAGCAGGGTGAATTACGAGATAAAGGTGACAGAATCAGGATTATTCAAGTTCTTCAGGAAAAAGAAAGCGGTAAAGCTTAAGAGGATCGCAAGCCGCAGGACAAACAGGATAAAGACTATAGAAAAGAAAAGATCCACGTACCGCAGCATAATCTCCAGTATGTCAAGGTAAAGCTGTCTAGAAATTGCAGCTAAGTACCTCTAAGTACTAATTATAGCCCCCTGTATCTATTATAACCACATTGCTAGATCCGGGATTACCTACATATCCGTAGGAGCCTCCAGGCGCAATGGCTATTCCTGAAGGGTGACTGAAACCATTGTTAATCGTACTGATAACATTGCCTGTCGCTGTACTTATTATTAATACTTGATTTGAGTCAGTATTTGCCAGATACAAATACTTTCCATCAGGGGTTATTGCGATACCACTGGGATTGTCTATCATACTAGAACCGATAGAACTTACGACATCTCCAGTCGTGGTGCTTATCTTCAGTATATCTTCCGTGCCCAGGTCTATTACGTAGACATACTGCCCATCAGGGCTAACCACTAATCCACTACTAGATATGTCTGTGCTAGTCTGGGTCATCGTATTGGTTGCAGTATTGAGCTCTAAAACATTTCCATATCCGCTTAACCATGCATTAGCTCCGTTAGGCGAAACGGCCACCCCTTCAAGCAGCAGCAGGTTAACTCCCTCGATATTAATCTTCCCTGTCTGGGTCTCTGTTGCAGTATCTACAACGCTTATATAAGGAAAACCTCCAAAATTCAAGTTAGCTACATATGCATAATCTCCGGAAGGAACAAAGGCAACACCATAAGGGACGTTTAAGCCAGGACTTATGGTATTTTTTAACGAGTTCGTTGCCGTGTTTATTATTGCCAGCCTATTTGTGTTAAATTCGGTAGCATATGCGTAGCTTCCTGAAGGTGCAAACGCGATTCCTTCAACGCAACAGAAGCTTCCGCTTACTACTCCAACTACGTTTGCAGGGACGATATAATTCGTATAACCTAAGCTAAGGTGGTTGGTAACATATGTGGAAAAGAAGCCCGTATACGTCACATTCTGGTATGCGCATGCTTCTACTGAGACGTTGTACACAGGAGAGTTGCAGTACTGCCCGTTTATGGTATAAGAACCGACTATCTGCTGTCCATTCCTAGTTATGGAGTTAACTCCTATTGTGCAGTTTACACGCTCTGCAGGAGCAGCAATAGTCGGATTACAGGTTCCTGCATAAGTCGCATTATTTATTATGACATTTATCCCGATGATATTTACCGGAGCGCTCTGTTCGCTGTCAAGCGCTAAGTATACTAAGGAATTTCTGGCAACGACATTATACGCTACCTGCGCGCTAGTGCAATATAAACCAGAGTAGCCGCTGCATTGCGAGGTCTGTATCGAATCCTGGGCCGAGAAGGCGAACAAAACTATCAGAGCTATGAAAAGCGCAGCAATTATCAGCATAAACCCATATACTGTTATGAATTCTATAGCAGATTGGCCCTTCATTTCATTACCGCACACTTATTAATTAATAATAACAGTTTATATTACTGCTTTAATCGGTTTTCAAATGCTGGGTCCAAGGCCAAAAAAGAAACTGGGACAGGTATTCCTTGTGAATGAACACATAGCCGAGATAGAAGCAGTTCATGCTGAGGGGAAGAATGTAATAGAGCTGGGGCCGGGAAGGGGAATACTGACAAAGAAACTTTGTGAAAAGGCAAAGTTCGTACTGGCAGTGGAAAAGGATGAAACCTTATACAAAATACTCGCTGCAACAATGAAGGATAAAAACCTTGAACTGATAAATGCGGATTTCTTCAAACTCGGTAACAGTGTGCTTGAAAAATACAAGATAGACATCATGGTTGCAAACGTTCCATACAACCTGTCCAGCAAGGTCATCGAGTTCCTTATAGAGAACAGGCTGCAGGCAGTTCTGTGTCTGCAGAAAGAGTTCGTAGAGCATATGCTTGCAGAGCCCGGCACAAAGGATTACTCGCGGCTTAGTGTAATGTCGCATCTGTGCGTCCGCGTGACAAAAATACTCGACGTAAAGAAGGGTAATTTCACTCCTATACCGCGGGTAGATTCTGCAGTAATATATCTAAAGCCATTAAAGACCGAGATAACCGGGGAAGAATCGCATATCATAAACCTGCTGATGCAGCACAAGAAGAAGAGACTGCGAAACGCATTCATAGACTCAAGGCATTCCCTAGGGATTACCAAAGATGATGCATCAAGCATGTCCGAAAAGCTCAGGAATAACGAATCGAGGCTCTTTGCAATGAGTCCTGAAGAAATATTATCAACTGCAAGGGAGATACTGCCTCTTGTCAGCCAAAAGAGTAGTAAGGTTCAGTAGCTTCTTTCAGCAGCACGCTGTTCTTCACGTTCTTAAGGAATCTCTGCTCGGCTTCAGCCGCTTTTTCCTTTCCAAGGACGGCTTTATAGTGCATAGGTACGAATGTCTTTGCCTTTATCCTCTTAGCGGCTTCTATAGCCTGATATACGTCCATTGTGTATGTGCCTCCTATTGGCAGCATGGCAACATCAACATCAAGAGTGTCCATCTCTTTTACATGGTCTGTATCCCCAGGATGGAAGATCTTAATCCCATTAACCTCTATCATGTAGCTTACCCACCCGTTTGACCTGGGATGGAACTGCACTCGTTCCTTCTGGTTATTGTAAGCAGGAAGTGTCGTGAATCTTATCCCGTTAGAAGAGTAGCTCTTTAACGGTTCAACACCTGAAACTTTACCTACTTTCACTTCCTGCATCGAATCCTTAGGTACAAATATCTCCGTATCATCCTTTGCTATCTTATTTATCTCCTCTACGCTGAAGTGGTCGAAATGCGGATGCGTGACCAGTATTATATCAGCATGCTCAGTGAAAGAACCGAGCCTGAAAGGATCTATATATATTAACTTGCTGTCTGCCCTTATGGCAAAAGAGGCATGTCCAAGCCACACTATGTTATCAAGTTCCATAATATAGCATATTCGTTAAAAACTAAAAACTTTTCCTGAATTATAAGGAAAAGAAGGTTCTCTCCTTAGCGTCGAACTTGAAGAAGCCTATTCTCTCGAACTGAACCGTATCATTGTCCTTAAGTCCGGATGCATAGCCCTCCGCATACCCGTTTACCTTTATCATGCTGTTCCTATTGAATTCATCATCCTTGAGCAGATCTCCTATCAAAGTTAGGTCTGACTGCATGAAATTGCCCTCGGAAACCCACTGAATTATAAGTGCGTCAATCTTCTCCGTTCCTTTGTACTCTCCTTTTATCAGCTCATCATTTACTTCTGTTATCTTTATGTTGAAGGCTCCTTTCAGTCTCGCCATATCTCCAGCTTTAAGCGCATCGGCATCATTACTATCTATGTAATAAGCACTGCCGCATCTATACTCTCTGTAGCCCATATCAATATTGGGATGCAGGGGAAGTTTAATATCAATCTTATCAACACCGGCGACCTCAAGCCTGACCGGTTCTCTTACAAAGAAAAGCCTCTTCGAACTATCGTCAATAATCCTTCTGTTTAATGCAAGGAGCTCCTCCATGCTTGACCTGCTCTCAGACTTGCTCATTCCTGACCTAAGGACAAAATCACGTATAGCCTCAGGCCTTATCCCTCTCTTGCGGAGAGCAGATATGGTTACGAGCCTGGGATCATCATATCCTGAGACAAATCCATCCTCAATGAGCTTGTTGGTATTCCTCTTGCTTGTCATATTGTTGATTATCTCGAACCTTGAGAACTCTATTATCCTCGGCTTCCTCATCTCAAGAAGGTCCAATAGCTTATAGTAGAGCTCATCCCTCAACTCATACTCCTTGCTCCTTGCAGCATGCGTTACTTCCTTAATGGAATCGACTATCGGAGTATTGAAATCGTAAGAAGGCCACGCTACATACGTGCCTCCCTGCCTGTAGTGAATATCCTTCTTTATCCTGAACAGTACCGGGTCTCTCATTACAGTGTTAAGCGCCTGCATATCCCCCTTGAACCTCAGCGATACCTGATTCTCATCATACTCTCCCTTTATCATATTCTTCCAGAAACTGAGGTTCGCATCTTCGGTCTGGTTCCTGTGTCCGCACCCTTTGCCCTCGCTTCTCTTCTCCCCGATAGTGTCAGCATTGCAGAAGCAGACATACGCATGACCTTTCTTTATCAGCTTCTCTGCACACTTGTATTCATATTCTATGTTATCGCTTGCGTAATACTCGTCTGAAAAAGAGAGCCCGAGCCATTTTGAATCCTTCTTCAAAGCGTCAACAAACTCCTGCCTCTCCTTTGCAGGATTAGTATCATCGAAATAGAGGCTTACGCTGCCCTTGTATACCCTTGCAAGTTCCATCTCTATGAAGGCGGCTTTTGCATGGCCTATGTGCATATAACCGCTGGGTTCAGGCGCAAACCTTGTCTTGAAATTTCCTTCTACTGCCCCTTCCACATAAAAGTTGTGTGATGCGCTCTTTGCAGCTTTCTCAGAATGCTCCTTCTCAAATTCTTCCTCGTATTCGGAATAAGCTTTCTGCAATGAGCCTTTGTCCATTGCGTTTATCTCCTTCACTACAGACGCTACCTGCATTGCAAGCGCCTTCATATCCTTCTTCAGCTCAGGATCCAGGGAGAGGACCTTGGCAAGCACCGTTGACTCACGTGCGCTTCCGTGCTCCACTGCATTCTTCAGAGCATACTTCCTTACCGCACGTGATAAGTCATCCATCTTACTCCCTGGTGATTGAAGGACTGCCATATACAGTTCCGTTAGCAGTCACAAGTGCAGCTACCCTTAGCGGAAGCGAAGAAGGCATCGACTGGTTCAGCTTCAGGCTAATCTGCTGCAAAGCAACGCTGTAAGGCACATTTGCCGTTATGCTCTGCCCCTGGATGTCCATCTGTATGAGGCCCGGAAGCTCCACAGTTGCAGTTGTGCTGAATACGGTGCAGTTCGTGCTGTTGGAGTCAAGCTTTGTATAAATGTAATCATATATCTTCTTGGAATTCATATTCTGCGGGCCTATCTGGAAGCTGTTTCCAGAAGATGAATAAGTCAGTACGGAGCCGTTGTTCTCCAGCTGCGTGGCAACTGCATTTATCTTATCAACTGTCTGGTTCTGAAGAGTTCCATTGCAGCTTACGTTAACAAATAAGGTACTGTTATATCCCGTTATGGCTGCATTCGTGCTGCCCACTGCATAATATGTGGCAACAGTGCTGGAGGTGCTTGTAGTATTTCTAGAGCTGTTGCCCGAGAAAGCGGCATACGATGTCAAGAATATGACCGCTACGAACAGTGCTCCTATAAATTCAATCATCTTTTTCCTGTCCATGTAATCTATTGCATATTATGCCAATACCTTTTAAATATGAATCATATAATAGTAGTGTGATTTTATGCCGTTTACAAACGGAGATTTTGTAACTATAGACTATACTGCACGCAGAGCGTCAGACAAGAGCATAGTCTATACTACAATGGAGAAGAGAGCAAAGGAAGAAGGTGTATTCGAAGAAGAGGGCAGATACGGCCCGCAGCTGATAGTGATAGGCAAGAACAACGCAATCAAGGGCGTAGAGGATGCGGTAAAGGGTATGACGGTAAGCCAGCAGAAGACCGTAGAGATAGAGCCTAAGGATGCCTTCGGAGAGCGGAGCGAGGATCTTGTACGGGTCATGAAGCTATCGGATTTCAGGGAGCGTGATATAAACCCGGTTCCTGGCATGCGCGTGAACATAGACGGTACTGCAGTAACTGTAAAGAGCGTCAACTCAGCGAGAGTGGTAGTAGATGCAAACCATCCGCTTGCAGGAGAGAAGCTGGTATACGACATTACTGTAGTGAAGAAGCTGGATTCCGAGAAAGAGAAGGTAGACTCGATAGCTGAAATGTACGCGCTCAAGCCAGATGAGGCACAGAGCGAGAGAGCAGCAGTAAAGGTAGTATTCGGAGACAAGGTAAACAAGGACGCAGACTACTTCATAAACAAGTCAGCCATGGTAAGTGCGATATTCAGACTGATGGATGATGTGAAGAACGTATCAGTGGAAGAGAGATATGCAAGAGAGGAAAAGAAGGAGAAATAATCAGCCATTTATGCTTATCGCATAAGAGCCGTTTACCTTTATCTCCATCCTCTTAGCCACATCTGATTTCTCTACATTAAGCATAGCTACGTAGCCGCTCCACTTTGAAGTCAGCTCAGAAGCATTGCATACCGGACAGGTATTGCCCTGCGATATTATCAGATTGCACTTTCTGCACGCTAATTCCATAAAAATCCCTTATAATTCATCTCTTAGTTGGTCTTTTGCCCCCTCTCGGCCTGCTTCCCATAGGCTTGCGCTCCTTCTTGGGTTCCTTTATCCATTCATACTTTCCAAGTCCATCAGGGCGCATTGTAAGCGCTATTTTTGCATCTCCTATGCTGTTCTTCAGGCTTATCGATGAGACCTTGCCGAAGACAACATCTCCTTTCTTCAGGCTCCTGCCTGTGTTCCTTGAAACGAAAACGCCTGCCTTCCTGTCATAGCTTATGAAGTCGCTGGTTATCTGCGACATGTGTACAAGGCCATCTATAGGCCCTATCCTTATGAAGCATCCAAAGTCTGCAAGTTCGGAGACCTCTCCCACTACTACCTCCTCTACCTCAAGCTTGAATGCCAGTATATCAAATGTGACGTCATGGTGAGTAGAAGGATCACCAGGTATTATACGGCCGTCGCTTATCTCCCTTACATTGAATACAGCGAGTATTATTCCCAGATCCTTGTCTAGCGTACGCTCATATTTGGTCCTGAGTATCTTCTCAACTCCTTCGTCTATGTTCTCCCCGAAGTATATTGGCGATACACTCACCGAATCCTTTATCGTATCTATATAGTACACTATATCACTCGTTTAATCGTCTTAATCACGGATAAGAAGCGAAATTACCATAAAGATAGCAACGAATAAAAATATAAATCCTCTCCAAAAGGCAGTTTCACCTTAATTTCCCGTTTATTGCCATGCTCAGCACAGCTGCACCCTTCCTCCTCAGCTCTCTCTTCAGTGCGATGTCATTTGTGCACACCGCCTCAGCTTTAGGGGAGCTTGCAAGAATCCAGCTATCCGGATAAGCTATGCTCCTGCTTATCTCTATCCTCTTATTCCTATTAATGATCTCAAGCGCAGCCTTTGCATACTTCGCATACCTTCCGTTCCCGCCTGCAATGCCCTTTATCTCATTCATTATGCCCTGAGATATGAGCAGCGAATAACCCGGAAACCTCTCTTCAAGAGCGCTGAATACATCATGCTTTTTGGAGAGCCCGAATATTATGGAACTTGTATCAACTATGACGAATTTGCCTGCCATGCCAACGTTTATTATTCTTGAACGTTATAATTTATATACGAACATATCCTACAAGTGTTGACATATGGATCTAGACATGTATGCAGAAGAGCTGCTCTCAAGCTATGAAACGCAGGAGCACAAGCATAAGATGGAAAAACCAGATGCTGAGATGCATGAGGAGAATGTCTCATGCGGAGACAGGATAACCGTCTTCCTGAAGGTAGAAAACGGCACGGTCAAGGACGTCTCATATGAAGGAGACGGCTGCGTCATCTCGATGGGCTCTGCGAACATACTCATGGAAAAACTGAAGGGCAGGAGCGTGCAGGAGATAGAATCGATGGACAAAAATAGCTTAATAGAGATAATAAACCTTGATCCAGGCCCTGTAAGGATGCACTGCGCCACATTATCATTGAAGGCGATAAAGGAAGCTTTATTCAAGTACGAGAACAAGCAGACAGATAGGAGCACAAAGGAGTTATAGCAAAATAATGTGAGAGAATGAAACTGCTGCACCAACTTCCACCATATAATCTATTCGGGGTAGAGGATCAGGATTACGATAGCGCAAAGGTTGTGGCACTGCCTGTTCCATACGATTCTACTACTTCATACAAATCAGGTGCAAGGGATGGTCCGCATGCGATAATAGATGCGAGCAGGAACCTCGAACTCTACGATGAGGAATACAAGAAGGAGATAACGGAAATAGGCGTATACACTACCGATGAGATGCAGCCAAGCGTAAACTCTCCAGAAGAGACTGTAAACTGGATAGAAAAAGAGATAGATATTATACTGGATGCAAAGAAGATGCCGCTGCTCATTGGCGGAGAGCATTCGATAGCTGTCGGCTCTATAAGAGCAGTTGCAAAGCGCAATAAGGAATTCAGCGTAATCCACTTCGATGCCCATTCTGATTACCGGGATGAATATATGGGCAGCAGGTACTCCCATGCATGCATAATGGCACGTGCAAGGGAGGTCTGCAAAAGCTGCTATAGCGTCGGGGTCAGGAGCATAGATATCGAGAGTGCAAAGAGATATTCAAATGATATACTTTACATGAAGGACATGCAGAACCTGCCTGTAAATGAGATTGCAGAGATAATAAAGAAGCGCACAAAGCAGAATGTATACATAACGATAGACTTAGACGTTCTTGACAACGGGGAGATGCCAAGCGTAGGCACTCCAGAGCCTAACGGGATGCATTTTGCACAGATAGATGCGGTACTGAAAAGCATTCTTGCAGAGAAAAACCTTCTTGGAATGGACGTATGCGAACTAGCTCCAATACCTGGGATGATAGCCCCTAACTTCCTTGCAGCAAAGCTCATATTCAGGACACTTGAGCATGCGTTCTTCCAGAAAAAGCAGTGAAAACCGTCAGTACTCTATGCCTTCAGGTTTCCTCATCTTACCCTTTATTATACGGGCGAGCTTTACCGCTATGTCCTCTCTTACTCCATCAAGTCTTACCACCCGCAACTCCTTCTTAGATAGAGAAACCTCAAAGCTCTCCCCCTTCTTTATGCTGCCCGCATCTATTCCATCATATCTCAGCACACCGCTGTACTTCTCTATCCTTGCCCCTATCTTCTTATCAGGACTCACTATTATCGAATTGGTGTAAGGTCCATCGACATTCAGGAAGGTGGCGCAGAGAAGCTTCGGCGAGAGTATTACAGGCCCGCCTGCAGACCTGTTGTATGCTGTAGAGCCAACTTCGCTTGTCACAAGCATTCCATCTCCTGCCATTATGTAAGGGTATATAGCCTTTTCCTTATGGTCATCTTTGTAGTAAACGCTGAAGTATACCTCCTCGCGCCAATTGTGCAGCAACACCTCATTGACCGCATAGTACCTCTTGCCCTTGAAAGACAGCTCTATCTTGTTCCCAAGATTCTCTATGGTATACTGCTTCTTCTTCAGTTTCTTCACAACCAGAGAGATATCCTTTATGCTTATGTCAGAATAGTAGCCTGCACTGTTGCTCTCGTCTCCACGTATCGCAAGTATCGGCCCGTTAAATTCCCTCGCTGCTTTCACGAAGGTGCCATCACCGCCTATGGCTATGCACATGTCCCCGCTCCTCGACATCTCAAAAGCCTTCTCAAGTTCATGTATCTCCTTGTAATACTTCTTGCAGATTATCGTTATCTTCATTTTGTCCCCTTTCCATAATAGAAATGCAAAGGTCTTCCGAGAGCCGCTTCCGCAGCTTCCTGAACCGCTTCGGAGAACGTAGGATGTGGATGTATAGTGTCTGCAATGTCCTCAAGATTAGCTCCCATCTCTATAGCAAGAGCCGCTTCAGCTATCATCGCATTCGCATCCTGACCGACTATCTCCACTCCCTTTACTATATTCTCATCATCATAAGCTATCTTCACGAATCCTTCCTTCATGTCAAGGGCAACCCCTCTGCCAACGGCGCTCATCGGAAACTTCTTGACGTTCTTCGCATTAAGGGTACCTGCCAGAGCCACTTCCGGATCGGAGAAGATGACTGCAGGTATGACAAGATTGTCAAAGCCTGAATTGAGCCCTGCTGCTTTCTCTCCTGCTACCACTCCCTGCCTTATGGCCTTGTGCGCGAGCATAGGCTCTCCAACAACATCGCCTATTGCAAGTATGTTGCTGTCCGCAGTCTGCAATGAACCGTCGACAACAATAAATCCTCTATCGTCCAGTTTTACCTTTGTATTTTCAAGTTCAAGTCCATTTGTATAAGGTACAAGCCCTATTGCCACTACAACTACATCTGTTTCTATCGAAGTGCCATCAGAGAGCTTCACTTCCTTTCCATCATACTTTTCAGGAGTAACTCCTGCATGTATCTTTACTCCAAGATCCCCAAGCCTTTTACCTACCAATGCTGTTGCATCCGGATCGAACTTAGAGAGTATGCCAGAGCGCGCTATCACATGGACCTGCGAACCCAGTTTTGCAAACATCCCTGCTATCTCCACAGAGACATACCCTGCTCCAATTATCGCAATGCTCTTCGGTATGTAATCAAGTGATAGGGCCTGTTTATAGTCGATGATGCTGCTGCCGTTGAAAGCGAATCCCTTAAGCTCAGAAGGTATAGAGCCTGTTGCGATTATCGCTTTCTTGAAGTCAAGAGAGGTACCGTTCGTAAGCTGCAATGTGTTTGAGTTGAGGAAGGTGGCCTCGCCCTTGACTATCTCTATGCCATTAGATCTGCACAGACTCTCAACTCCTTTTTCCAGTTTCTGCGAAACTCCAATCCTCCAATCATGCATCTTCTTTGCATCTATGCTCAAGGTTCCGGATATTCCCATGTTTTCTGAATGAGTCGCAGAATACAACAGATCAGAGATGTGTATGAGTGTCTTTGAAGGTATGCACGCATAGTTCAGGCAGTGACCGCCCATCTTCTCCTTTTCCACTATGGTTACACTCTTTCCAAGCTCTGCGGCCCTTATAGCTGCAACATATCCGCCTACTCCTCCTCCGATGACTGCTAAGTCAATCTCTTCAGGAAGTGAACCCATTACCATATCACAGCATCTCGAGGAATTCAGGATCCTCTATATATCTCTTAAAGGCGTTTCCGAACTTCACGGCTTCAGCCCCATCAACTACTCTATGGTCAAAGACAAGGGAGAATGGCAATTGCCTTCCTACGACTATCTTGCCATCCTTTACTACCGGCACCTCCTTTATCATATGCACTCCGAGTATTGCAACTTCCGGATAATTTATCATCGGGACAGAGAGATATCCGCCTCCAAGGCTTCCTATATTGGTTATAGTAAAGGTGCCGTCATGCATCTCCTCCAAAGAGATGGTATTGTCAAGAACCTTTTTGTGAAGCGCCATTATCTCCTTAGCTATCTCCGAAATGCTCTTCCTGTCCGCATTCTTTATCACTACTACCTTCAATCCATCAGGAGCTTCTGCAGCAAGCCCTACATTGTAATACTTCTTCACTATTATCTCCTGCCTGTCATGATCGTAACTGGAATTGAATCTCGGACTCTCCTTAAGCGCTTCTACCACTGCCTTTATCATGAACGGAAGGAATGTAAGCTTGAAACCTGCTTTCTCTGTATTCTCCTTCTCCCTCTTGACTATCTCGAAAAGATGTCCTGCATCTGCAATATCCATATGCACGGCTCTAGGGATTGTCCACGAGAGTTCCATATTCTTTGCGATCGTCTTCCTCAACTGCGACATCGGTACTCTTTCAATATCCTCGCCATGCTGTTCTTCAAGCACCTCCGAGAATTTGGGTACAAGCTTCTTCGGAACAGCTCCATTGTTTGCAAATGCCTTAACGTCATTCTCAAGAACCCTTCCCTGTGGGCCAGTGCCTGTAACTTTTGATAAGTCTATTCCGAGGTCGCGGGCAAGTTTCCTAACATAAGGCGTAGCAAGTATCTCCTTGGTCTTACCTGTTGCCACTGCATCAGGTTCAGCAGCAATGTGTGCAGTAGCCTGTGCAACAGGGGCAGCCTGCTGAACGCTCTTTTCAGTTGCAGGCGCAGCCTTTTTAGGCTCTGTGTCAGGTGCTCCATCGCCTACAGTTGCTAACGTATCACCTACCTTTACGTCTGTATTTTCCTTTGCAATAAGCTTTATCCTGCCGGATATCGGTGCGGGTATGTTCACTATCGCTTTATCGGTCTCTATCTGGGCAACAGCCTGGTCCTCCTTTACAGTGTCTCCGTCTTTGACCAGCCACTTCTGCAGATGGCCCTCTGTTATCCCCTCTCCAACATCAACGAATCTTATCTCCTTCACTTCTACACCGACATTATCTTATCTATGGCCTTTGACACCTTAAGCTCATTTGGTATGTAATACTTCTCATATCCTGGGAACGGATAAGGCAGCGAGTGCGATGCAACTCTTATTACCGGAGCCTTAAGGTCGAATATCGCCTTCTCTGCTATCCTTGCAGAGATCTCTGCTCCAACTCCGAAGCTCAAGGATGCCTCATGAACGACGAGCGCCCTTCCCGTCTTCTTCACACTCCCTATGATGCACTCCTCATCAAGCGGGTTTATCGTCCTTAAATCTATTACCTCCGCATCTATGGCCCTCTTCTCCACAACGCTCTTGACTACGGGCACCATAGTGCCATAGGTTATTATGCTGAGCTCATTACCCTCTCTAAGAACCTTTGCCTTGCCTATCTCAACCTCATAAGGCTCGTCAGGAACCTCCTCCTTGAATAGCCTGTAGAGTTTTGTAGGTTCAAGGAAGATGACAGGATCGTCAAGCTTAGACGCCTTTATCATCAATCCCTTTGCATCATAAGGCCCTGAAGGCTCTACAACTATCAGACCACCCATGTGCGAGTAATAAGCTTCCGGGCTTTCTGAGTGGTGCTCAAGCGTCCTTACGCCTCCGCTTACAGGAGTACGCACTATCATCGGAACCTTGAATGCGCCTCTCGTCCTTGTCCTGTACCTTGCAGCATGGTTTACCAGCTGGCTGAATCCGAGGAACATGAAGCCTGCAAACTGTATCTCAGGTATCGGCCTCATTCCCGATATCGCCATGCCTATCGAAGTGCCTATTATCCCTGATTCTGCCAATGGGGTATCTATCACTCTGTCGTCTCCGAATTTTTCAGCCAGTCCGTCAGTGACCCTGAATACCCCTCCATCCTTTCCAACATCCTCTCCCAGTACTACTGCATCCTTGTCATTCTCAAGTATGTGGCTGAGAGCACTGTTCAACGCTGTAACCATGTTTGCCATCATTAGGAATCACCCTGCCAGAAATTCTCCTTAACAGCTTCGTCCATCTCCTCCTGAAGCACAGCCGGCATAAAGCTATACACGCTTTCGAACATGCTCTTCGGATCAGGGACAAAGCTCTCTGCCTTTTCAATAGCATCATCTATCTTCTTCATGTTCTCCTCAAGGAACTTCGCCTCGATATCCTCGCTCCAAAGGTTCTTTGCAGTCAGGTATTTCTTCACTCTCAGTATCGGATCCCTGGGTTTCCATCTCTCCAGCTCCTCGTCAGGTCTGTACTTTGTAGGATCGTCTGCAGTTGTGTGCATGCCCATCCTGTAAGTCAGCGCCTCTATAACTGCAGGACCGTCAGCAGATGCTTCTATCGCTTCTCTTACAGCCTTGTAAACCGCAATAACGTCATTCCCATCCACCTGTATTATCCTCTTTATCCCGGCAGCTATTCCCTTCTGTGCAAGAGTAGTCGCAGCTGTCTGCTTTCTTGTAGGCTCTGATATCGCCCATGCGTTATTCTCTATTATTGTGATAAGCGGAATATTCCACGCACCTGCAAAGTTGATCGCTTCGTAGAAATCACCTTCCGAAGTTCCACCATCTCCGACAAAAGCTATGACTGCAGCGCCGGTCTTCTTGTACTTCTGCGCATAAGCTATGCCTGCAGCATGCGGCATCTGAGTAGATACTGGAACTATAACAGGAAGCCCCTTCACATTTTCAGGTATCTTCTGCGCCTCTTCATAACCGCGCCAGTATGTAAAGTACAGATCCATTGGCAGCCCGCGAACCAGATACACTGCGTGCTGCCTGAAGTTAGGCACAAAATAATCGTCCTTCCTAAGCGCCATCGCAGCCCCTACCTGCGTTGCCTCTTCTCCAAGAAGCGGCGCATATGTCACCGCACGCCCCTGCCTCTGCAAAGAGAGAGCCTTTGCATCTATCTCTCGTGCAAGGACCATATATCTGAGCATCTCCAGTATCTTATTATCATCAACATAATTTGGCATCAGCTCTTTGTCAATAACTCCGTTCTCATCCATTACCTGCATATACGTTACGCTCCCACTGAACGCCTCCTTTTTCAACACAAGCACCAATAAGGATAGGTGCAAGAGTTTTATATTGTTTTTGAGGAATAGCGTGAAGCAACTGTCCAAAGAAATAATATACTGCCAAAATCAAGACTAGGATAATCAGAGGATCGATCTGGCTTCTTTAACCGGATTCATCAGATTGAACTCTCTTACCTTCTGCCACTCATTAACCCTGCCATACGTGTAATAAAGGCTCAATCTGCCTACGGTGAATGTACTCAATCTTCTGACCAGCGGAACAAGCCCATACTCCTCTATTATCTTATCCTTCTGGCTGTCCTCCATATCAGCATACATAAAGCTCAGGTGTGGCGTATACTCTCTTGTATAATACCTCTCAAACACCTCCTTCGCAAGATCTGCAGCCCTTTCTATCTCTTCATTCTTCTGTACTCTTACAAATAGGGATCTGAAATACTCCCTAGATCTGCCTATGCTTCCTAATGCAACCATGCACCTGTCAATTCTGCCTGCAAGATAAAGCGTGCTCTCGATGACATTATTCTCAGTACCTGAAATCCCCGCCATCAATGTTACATGTGGTTCAAAGGAAGGAGTGGAATACCTGCTGCTTATGCTATTTATGGTATTCTGCAGCTCGCCAAATACACTCTCTTCAGCGGGCATAAGCCATAGTGAATACCTG
The DNA here is from genome assembly GCA_021790305.1 of Microcaldota archaeon. Lineage (GTDB taxonomy): Archaea > Micrarchaeota > Micrarchaeia > Micrarchaeales > CABMGC01 > JAKAUU01. The sequence goes on along the minus strand of JAJYED010000003.1, from coordinate 18,694 downwards.
CTTTTACTACTGTCTGATGTGCCAGCAGTTGTCCCCATCGAACCCCATTATATATACAATGCGAATTATTTAAACTCTCCTATCCTGGCTATCTCATGCATCTATCTGCACAGCCTTTATATCAGGGTAATCCCTTAGCGTTCTTACCAGTAGTTTGATGTCAGAACTCTCCTTCGGAGGAGAATAAACCATCACGTTAGGGTTCTGTCCTCTATTATCCCTAGATTCCAATAGGTTTTTTATCAAGTGCAGATCGCCTATTCTGCATACTATCCAATCCGCTCCTGCTACATTAACAACCTTATTTGCATAATCAACAAATTCCTGCTCTCCGCCTCTAGTTATTATGCTCCTTGGCAGAACACACGCAGATATGGCATTATCTCCAACTATCCTCTTTGAGGCTTTGAATGCCTCTATACTATACTGCATTATCATATATGCTGATCTATCAAGTTTTCTCATTTTTAATTCCTCAAATACTGCTTTTGTCGCATTCACAGCAAGCTTCAGGCTTCCATTCATGGCCACGTCTCCATCCTTTATGTCTATGCAAAGTTTTCCAGGTTTAACCTTTCTATCATATGCATGTTTGTAAAGGTCAAGGAACTCCCCAAGCGCAAGTATCTCCTCTCCTCCTGACCTTCCTAATCTTTGGAGCTCTTCTACTCTCAAATCCTTTACGAAGAGATTATCCTTTACAGTATTCATGGTGAAAGGTTTCCCGCTCCTGTCTCTCTTCTTCGCGATCTCCACTATTTCTACTGCTCTTGTTGTTCCCAACACGTTCTCTAATCCCCCAAGGCTGCTTACCGGTAATATATTCCAGGCATGCAACCTATCCGTAAACATGCCCTGCTGCACCGAATAGCCGTCCTTGCCAGTCCTTATGTCATGCTCTACGGCCTGCCCGCCAGATATATTGAACAACGCTTTGAACTCTTCAGCATTAGAGAGCCTCGAAGGATGGTATACTATCAAAGGAGCATCTCTCTCAAGGGATTCTGCCATAGCCTTCTTAAGCTCCTTTCCTATATTATCAAGCGTCTCCACTCTCTTTACAGTAACCTTTGCCGTTTTATCACATCATCACAACAATCGTCCTCATTTAAAAACGTATCAGTAATAACAGCAGAATAAGCGTATCGCAAAGCACACATAAGACAGTGGTTTAAAAAGGGTTCAGCAAGGTTTAAATATGAAGCTATAGAATCTTAGATTCACTTAATGCTTCTTAAAGTAATTAAGCAACATACAATTTATCGGTGTTTATCATAGATGCGTTGATACTTTGCGGTGGCTATGCAAAGAGGCTGGAACCAATAACCACCTACATACCAAAACCTTTACTCCCTATAGGGGACAAACTGATGATAGACTATATACTCGACGGCCTCATCCCTAACAATTTCGACAGAATAATAGTCTCTACAAACAAGAAGTTCGAGAAGCAGTTCAGATACTGGATAGCACACAGAAAGGCCGTAAAGAACGTGCACATAGAGCTCGTTGTTGAACCTACAATGCACGAGGGTGAAAAGTTCGGAGCAGTAAAAGGCATAGACTATACAATAAAGACGCTCGGGCTGAACTCTGACCTCCTGATAGTGGCAGGAGACAACTTCCACAATTTTGACCTTTCAAAACTCATGACAAAGTCAAAGAGCGACAGGAAGATAGTAACCGCACTGCACAACATAAAGAGCCTAGATGAGGCAAAACGCTTCGGGGTCGTAAGCCTTGAAGGAAGCATAATCAAGGAATTTGAGGAAAAACCGGAGAATCCTAAATCCACGCTGATAAGCACATGCATATATGCAATACCAAAAGAGCACTTGAAGAAGTTCGATGAGTATATAGCAAACAAGAACAATCCTGACTCTCCAGGATACTTCATGCAATGGCTTGTGAAGAACAAGAACGATGTGCATGCTGTAGTGTACGACGATTTCTGGTATGACATAGGCACGCACGATTCATACAAAGAGGTTACGGAAAAGCACGGTGGAAAATAAACATCATAACTCCTGTATCCTTTGCAAAGCTTCGGTTTTTACATATGCTGAGGGAAAACCGAAACAAAACCGATGCAATTATTCAGGTTTATTAATCCTTATTGCATATGCTATTACTGTGTTATTGCATGAGCAAACTCTTTGAAAGCAAGAAGAAGATAATAGAACTGGTGAAAGAGAAGCCTATGACAATGACCCAGATATCTGAAAAGCTGGATCTGGGCCAGTCTACTACAAATCAGCACATAAAAGAGCTGCTAAGGATAGGCGCTATAAAAGAGATAGAGAACCCTTACAGCAGGAAGTGGAAGTACTACGAATATAACAAGGGATTCGAAAAGCGCCTTGAGGACAGCGGTTACAATGTCGCAAAGGTAAGGGCTTTCGCAGTAGGAATACTTGCAATAATCGCGATAGCGGTTATCGGCATATTCCTATTCAATAGCAGGGCGCCAGTTTATCCCGGAGCAAACTACTCCACTGTTCCTCCTTCATTCAATTCACAGTACTCGAACTCCTCAGCACAGGGCAACTTCGTAGTGCAGCTTACGGATCCGCCTCTTGTACCGCCCGGAACGTCATCACTAATGATAAGATACTCATCAGTAGGTCTGTTCTATGCAAATTCGTCAACATTTGAGTACTTCAATACCAGTGGCACATCCGACCTTCTCAACCTGACCAATGTTACAAAGACGATAGCCATCCTAAACGTGAAGAACTACAGTAAGATAAAGGATCTAAGACTCAACATAACCTCTGCAAATATAACTATAGATAATACTACCTACAACGTTAATGTACCTCAGGGCTATGTGGAAGCACAGCTAAATTCAAGTTCCAACTCCTCGATAGGCGGTGCTCTGATAAACATGAATCCTACAATAGTCAGGATATACTCGCAGAACAATGAGAGCATATTCGTGATGGTTCCAAATGTCAAAGCGATATTCATAGGCAGATCCGAGGCGGCAAGTGCCAGGAGCATAGGTTATGTCGAGAGGATAAATCCTGGCATAATCCGCAGAATAAGGTCAAACAGTAGCATAATGATAACAAATGCTACATTGATCTCATCTGGCAACTCAACAATGATGTCGATAGGGGTAAAGAACACCGGCAACACAACCGTCAATCTGACAAACATGCAGCTTAATGGCTTCATGGAAGAGGTGAGGCTTGGCTATCAGGGCTATTCACCAACAATAAATGCCAATTCAAATGAAGGAGGTTCGGTAAATGCATGTGTAGGGATAATGTGCATAAGCAGGAGTACGGTATCCATATCTGCAAACTCGGAATCAAAGAACCAGAGTGAACTTGAGACAAGTGCAGCAGGTTCGTTCGTCAACAAGTTCAACAATTACCTTAACTTCATCGTACTTAACAACGGGACACTTTCACTCCCTATATTCAATTATGTGCCAAACTGCGAAGTCTCTCATGATAATGGGATTGGTGCATTCATAGGTTGCAGAAGCTTTACGGGTCTGTCAGTTAAGCCAGGAGCTTCAGCAGATCTGCACTTCAACAGCACTCTCGGGATAGGTATGCTGCCACATGCAACAGACTCGCTGCCATTCTTCAGAGGTGTAACAAAGATACTTCTCATACCTGGCCAGAATTACAGTATAAAAGTAATTGGAATAGGGCAGCAACATTCAGGGATTGCAAACGCTAATTACACTGCTTCCGATCAAGGCAGCATAAGCAATTACACTTCAAAGCTTGTCGGAGTGAGCATAGTGAACGAGCAGGTTTTAGCAGGAAATCTCTCATACAATGTCTCTCTACAGGGTTTCACATCAACGATAAACGGAACTGCGAACTATACCTTGCCGTTACTCTCAGGATCATACGATAATTATTATTCTGGGTACACACTGAAGAACATAAGCATACTTACTCCTGGCTTTACGCTTCTAGGTACAACATATATAATGGAATATATTCCTGGCAAATGTCCTGTCTGCTCTTCAGGCAGTATACATTGCTTTGTATGTATAGCAGGTCAGAAGATAAGAGCCGCAGTTCTCACCATAAAATCTCCGGATTATCAGTATTACGGGCCACTATCAATAAAGACAGTATATTCAGTATTACATAATACGACAGAGCAGCAGAACAGCAGCAATAATACAGGGAACTCTACAATTACTACTGTAACTACTATGCCACAAAATCAGACCGGCTTAGGTATGATTCAGGGACACGTATCTATAGGCCCATTATGTCCCGTCCAATCGATTAACAACACTTGCATAGGTAGCATAGACCTTAACACACTCTATTCAAGCCTCAAACTGGAACTCACGTCAATGAACAATGTATACAATTACACAATACCGATAAGCGCAAATGGCACATACTCAGAACAGGTAGATGCAGGCTCTTACTCGGTAAGCATGCTGAACTGCCATTACATAGGATGCACACGAATAATCCCGAGATCGGTAAACATATCGGCAGGGGAGACAACAGAACTTAACATAAGCATAAATACGGGCATTGCATAATCTAATACGCAATCAGACACCTGTGTACTAATATATTATTATAATTATATTATTACGATATTTATGATATAATGTATAATGCAATCTTGAGCAATATTACACCACCAAAATCTATTCTTAAAAAACCCTTACCTATAGCATTTGCTTTAATAATACTGACATTTGCAATTGCAAATGCATATGCCTTACCTCCATCCCCTCTGTCTATCTCTTCAATAAATCCCGTAACTCCAACAATAGACAATGGTCAGTCCATTACTATTACAGGTACATGGTCAGGCGGGACTGCACCTTATAATGCAGTCTGGTATACCGGGCCATACGGCACAACCTGCCCTCAGGAAGCAGCAAATGTCCTTGCAACCTACAACGGACTGCCAACAACATCAAATTCAATAACAGTAAGTCCAACAACAACAAACAGCTACTGCCTTGGTATAACAGACTCAGAATCTCCACCAGTCACACAACTCTCCCTTAATTATACTGAAAACTCCATAAACTCTGGCTTCAGCTTACCAGCAGGAGTAGCCTTCTCCCCTTCAGGCACATATGCCTATGCAACAAATAAATATGCCGACAATGTAGTAATAATAAACACAGCAACCAATACAGTAGTAAACTCCATAACTTCAGGCATAAACTTTCCAGAAGGAGTATCCTTCTCCCCTTCAGGCACATATGCTTATGTAACAAATTGTAATTCATCATGCAGCGCCGGTATTCCAGACAATGTAGTAATAATAAACACCGCAACCAATACAGTAGTAAACTCCATAACCTCAGGCTTCCAAAACCCAGAAGGAGTAGCCTTCTCACCTTCAGGCACATATGCCTATGTGGCAAACAGTAACAGCAACAACGTAGTAATAATAAACACTGCAACCAATACAGTAGTAAACTCCATAACTTCAGGCATAAACTTTCCAGAAGGAGTATCCTTCTCCCCTTCAGGCACATATGCCTACGTTGCAAACTTTAACAGCAACAATGTAGTAATAATCAATACCGCAACCAACACCGTAACAGGCTCCATAACCTCAGGCTTCGCTTCACCAGAAGGAGTAGCCTTCTCACCTTCAGGCACATATGCCTATGTGGCAGTCTGCAATTCTTCTTGTGGAGCCAGTATCCCAGACAACGTAGTAATAATAAACACAGCATCAAATACCGTAACAGCTTCCATAACCTCAGGCTTCAGCGAACCATTAGGAGTAGCCTTCTCCCCTTCAGGCACATACGCCTACATAGCAAACTCTAATAGCGGCAATGTAACAATAATAAGTCCAGGAATAGGCGCAGAAACTACAAACCTCATATACGTATCAATAGTAGTCAACCCTGCTCTGTCTGCAAATCCAATAACTCCATCCAATCCTGCAGTGGATGCTGGAAAACCAACAACACTAATGGCAAACCCATCAGGTGGTACCACGCCATATAGTTATAAATGGTATACAATATCAGGAACAGGAGGAGTAACCTGCACATCTGCAAACGTAATATCAGGTGCAACTTCATCTACATATACAACAAGTCCAACCTCAACAAACAGTTATGCCTATCAGGTTACGGACAGTGCAACTAATCCAGTCTCACTCTGTTCTGCAAATGATATAGTAACAGTAAATCCGGATTTATCTGCTCCAACAATAACTCCTTCAAATCCAACAATAGACAACGGACAATCAATAACATTCAGTTCTACATGGTCAGGAGGAACTCCTGACTACACTGCATCACTTTACTCTTCACCAACATCTACATGCAACCAGCAAAGTTCGCTTGTCCAGCAGGATATAAACCTCCCATCAAATTCAGTTACCTTTTCCCCAGTAGCTACTAATTCAGGTACTTATTACTGTATCTTTGTTGTAGATAATACACTATATTCATACAGTATATCAAATTCAGTAGTTACAGGGAATCGCCCGTACGCTGTAGCCTTCTCCCCTTCAGGTACATACGCCTATGTAGCAAACTTTTATGGGCCATTTCAATCAACTAATGCTAATATATCTGTAATTAATTTTGATACTAATAGCATATCACGTTACATCTCATCAGGCATCGCTGAACCAGAAGGAGTAGCCTTCTCCCCTTCAGGTGCATATGCCTATGTGGCAAACTTTAACGGCAACGCCAACAATGTAGTAATAATCAATACAGCATCCAACACAGTAGTAAACTCCATAACCTCAGGCTTCAGCGAACCATCAGGAGTATCCTTCTCCCCTTCAGGTACATATGCCTACGTGACAAATGCCGGCAGCGAAAATGTAGTAATAGTAAACACAGCAACCAACACAGTAGTAAACTCCATAACCTCAGGCTTCAGCGAACCATCAGGAGTATCCTTCTCCCCTTCAGGTACATATGCCTACGTGACAAATTGCAATTCAAGCTGTGAAGGAAGCGATCCAGACAACGTAGTAATAATCAATACAGCAACAAACACAGTAGTAAACTCCATAACCTCAGGCTTCAGCTACCCAGAAGGAGTATCCTTCTCCCCTTCAGGCACATATGCCTACGTTGCAAACTTTAACAGCAACAATGTAGTAATAATCAATACCGCAACCAACACCGTAACAGGCTCCATAACCTCGGGCTTCAACAATCCATCAGGAGTAACCTTCTCCCCTTCAGGTACATATGCCTATGTAACAAACTACGGCAGCAACAACGTAGTAAAACTAAACTTGGGAATCTCAATAACAAACAGCATAGATTCCGAGCCGATTATTAATCCTGATCTATCCACTCCAACAATCAGCCCTTCAAACACTAAAATAAATAATGGCCAGTCAGTAACCTTCAGTTCCACATGGACAGGAGGAACGACTGATTATACTGCAAAGTTATACTCCTCAACAACCTCAACCTGTAATGGTGGGAGTACTCTTGTCCAGACAATATCCTCATTAACTACTGGGAGCACCGCATTCAACCCTGTAACTCCTACTGCAACAACATACTACTGCGTATTAATTACAGATTCGGCTTCTACTCCTGTAACAGTTAACAGTATAAACAGTGAAGTAACACTAAAATCTTCAGCTCCTCAGATAAGTAATCCATACGCAGGAGGACCTACAGGATACTTCGGACCGAACTCAACACTTACCAGCAGCACAACCTCAACAATCTCTTCATCTTCAACATCAACAGTAATGCCATTAACGACAATAACTCCAATAATCGCTTCCCCTGGGATTACAAAGATATGCAATGACACTTCAGGATACACGATAAACTATACTTCACTGAACGCAACCATAAAGATTGCACCAGAATCAGGCTGCTTCAGTCTAAACGTAACCAATTCAACACTGCAATCAAAAAAACTTAACAAATCTGTAATAACTGCGCTTAACTACACTGTAAACAACACAAATGTATCTGCAGATATGATACTGCATTATTCATGCAGCATACCAAACTCAGATGTAGCTCCATTCATATTGAGGAACGGCACTTGGCAGGAGATAACTCCATTCACGTTGAATGTTGCTGCCTGCACAGTTGAATTCGCAGTTCCTTCGGATCCTGTGATAGCGCTGCTTAACACCAACGTTACCTCTACTATAACAACAACTGCCACCACTACTATTCAAACTTCAACAACAGTACCTGTAACTTCTGTACCAACAAATACTGGAATGATATTGGATATCCTGATAATTGTAATAATCATAATAGCGGTTGCATTATTCCTGTACTTCAGACATAGAAAATAAATGTATACGAAATTAACAGTATTCTGATTCTACATCCTGTCAGACGTGTGAGCATCTTTTATAACAGTATATATAAGCTCTATAAATCAAATTCTAAATCATATTAAATATAATAATTAATTATTTAATATAATAATTAGCCACCAATTATATCAATTAAAAAATGCATTATATTGAATAATATTAGTAAAGTATTTAATATGTTTAATATATTTATTATAATCGCCCCCTACCATTAACTTCATGTTGCATTCTGCCTCGTACTGACCACCAGTTATAATAGTATTAAATTAATATGCATATAGTTTAATATAAAATACTAAAATATTAATTAAATGCTGATTATTAATTTATATTAATTATAAATATGGTTTCTTTAATTATATTTAAATAATTTAGACGCGGCTCTTGCCGATCAGAATACACTGCTTATGCGATTATCTTTAATTTATATGCTATATATTAATTAAAAAATCTATAAAAAAAGGTAAAAATGAATATAATTATCCTATATTAATTATAATTGTGAATAATTGAACAAAGATAAGTCATGCTGATAAATAATTGCATATTACCAATCATAATATGTTTATCGTATCTATATTTAATTCTAATACTATATAATTGATTATTATTGTAATAAATACTGATTTAGTAAAGATTTAAATATATTCTTTTAATATAATGATTGGTGCCTGTGGTGAATCCCAGTGATTTCAATGGTATGGCAGGAGAGCTCATATTCGTACAGAATGCACACAACAACTACTACGCCTTTGTACCGAGGCTGCTCCCTGTACAGATCAAATTTGACGATGAGGCGACAACTCTTCTGGCAAAGACAAGCTTCGAGTTGGGGAAGCTCGAAGCGATATCCTCTGAATTCCCTGAATTTGCAGAGCTCCAGGCGAGAAAGGAGGCGCTTGAAAGTGCAAAGCTGCATGGAAACGGGGAGACACTGGACAATATCTTCAGGTATGAGCGGGGAAGACGCTCTATAAAGGATCCAAAGGCCGCAAAGGAAGCCCTCGGCCATATAGAAGCTCTGAGGAGCTGCATACCTGCCATAAGCCGCGGTGAGATAAGCACAAATACAGTACTCGAGGCGCACAAAGCCCTCATAGGCAGCACAAATGAAAAGGATATTATAATAAGGAACAGGCAGAACTGGCTCGGCTCTCCCGATACTCCTGCTACAATAGCAAGATATGTGCCCCCTCCGCCGGAGAGGGTGATGCCGCTGCTGGAGAACACGCTTTACTATATGCAAGAATATGAATCAATACATCCGATAGTCCAGATAGCTCTTATGCATTACCAGTTCGAGGCGATAAGGCCATTCGAACGTGCGAACGGAAGGACGGGAAGAGTGCTCATATCCGTATACCTGCAGAAGAGCAAGTTACTCTCGCTTCCAAGCCTGTGCATGAGCGAGTACTTCGAGAAGGACAGGGCATCATACTACGACACGATACTGCATGTGAGCAAGACAGGCGACTATCTCTCATGGATAAAGTTCTTCCTTAAGGCCATGCACTTCCAGGCCAAGAAGGCTGTGAGAACAGCTGTAAAGCTCTCCGAATACAGAGAGGCATGCATGAAGAAGCTGGGCACTTCAAAATCCTCAGAATCGTCAAGGATAGTGCTCAATGAATTATTCAAGAATCCATACATAACAATAGCCGATGCGAGGGATGCTATAAATGCAACATACCCTACTGCAAAACGCGCAGTTGACATGCTTGTCAAGGAAGGAATACTTACTCCTGAGAAGAAGGAGCGAAACATGGGCTTCTTCGCAGATAAGATATATGAGATAATAAACGAGGAATGAGCGCTCATCTTTATCGTAAATGCTGCCCCTATGCCCTAAGTCTTTTAAGAAACTATATAAACATGAGAACAGATTGTATTCTGGTTGAGATGCTGTTCAAAGATACTGCAGTTTATTACGAAAAGCTCGAGAGCACAAGCTCAAGGCTGGAGATGATAGAGACGCTCTCGGAACTTTTCTCAAAATCCTCTCCTGACGAGATAAAGCATCTGATATACATAACGCAGGGAGTTCTCAGTCCTTCATTCGAAGGGGTGGTGATAGGGCTGGCAGAGAGCTTCGCTGAACAGGCGATAGCAGCAGCTACCGGCTATTCAAAAGATTCTGTTATACAGGCATACAAGAAATCAGGAGACCTCGGCGCTGTCGCAGAGGATTTCTCTGCCAAGTCAAAGCTGAAGAGGATAAGCTCCAAGTCCTTTACGGTAAATGATGTCTTTGAATCGATGCACAAGATAGCGAGGACAGGCGGGCAGGGCAGCCAGGATACTAAGATAAAGATGCTCATGGAGATACTTTCAGCCTCTTCGCCTCTCGAAGCAAGATACGTTACCAGATTCGCACTCGGAAGGCTGCGACTTGGACTAGGCGATGCGACTATCCTCGAGGCGCTTTCAAAGGCATTCACAGGAAGCAGGGAATCAAAGCCAATACTTGAGAATGCATACAACATCTGCAGCGATCTGGGAAGGATAGGGGAGATTATGGCCGAGAAGGGCATAAAGGGAGTAGAGAGGATAGAGGTTCAGCTCTTCAGCCCTATAAGGCCTGCGCTTGCAGAGAGGCTCCCTACTGCGGAGCAGATTCTGGAGAAGACGCATGGAAGGTGCGCAATAGAATCAAAGTACGACGGACTAAGGGAGCAGATACACATGGACAGGAAGAGGAGGAAGGTCGAGATATACTCCAGAAATCTCGAAGTCCTCACTCCGATGTTCCCCGAGATAGTCGATGCTGCACTGGATGAGATAGCTGCCGATTCTGCGATAATAGAAGGAGAGGCGATAGGATACAATGAAGCCACTGATCAGTTCCTGCCCTTCCAGGAGACGATACAGCGGAAGAGGAAGCATGGTGTAGAGGAGATGTCAAAGGAGATACCCCTTACCCTCTTCTCATTCGACATAATGTACCTCAACGGAAAGGATACGATGTCAAAGCCCTATTCTGAGAGAAGGGAGCTGCTAGAATCCGTGCTGAAGAAAAGGCAGATGATAAGATTATCGGACAGGATAGTTACCGACGATCCTAAGAAGATAGACAAGTACTTCAACACTGTGATAGAGGACGGGCTGGAGGGAATAATGGCAAAGGACCTTGGTTCAAGCTATGTGGCAGGGGCAAGGAAGTTCTCCTGGATAAAGCTGAAGAGGAGCTACAAGGGCGAACTCTCCGATACTCTTGACCTTGTGATACTGGGATACTTCCTCGGCAAGGGGCTGCGCGCCGAGTTCAAGTTCGGGGGCCTTCTTGCAGGCGTCTACAACGACAAAGAAGACATTTTTGAAACCATAACTAGGATAGGCACGGGATTCAGTGAGGCACAGATGAAATCCTTGAAGAAGGATCTGGACGAAATAAAGACGAAGCATAAGCCTGCAAGGGTAAATGCAGTAGTTGAACCGGACTTCTGGGTCGAACCGAAATATGTTGTAACGGTAAGAGCTGACGAGATAACAAGATCGAGCATGCATACCTGCGGCGTTAAAGACGGGATGGGTTATGCCCTGAGATTCCCAAGACTCGTGAGCGATGGAATCAGGCAGGACAAGTCTGCTTCAGATGCAACGACGACAGAGGAGGTAATAGAGATGTTTGGAATACAGAGAAAGTCCAAGCTGTCCAGCTGATATTTATACAAAATCTCAATTAACGTCGTAAAAACCTGTGTATAACTCAAATTCTGGTGCAGATTCTGCGTAAAAATCCTTATCTTCCACTAATAATATTTTATTCTGGTATATGTTTTTTATCAAAGTATAAGCCATTCCATTACTGACTCCCATACAAAAGATATTTAAACATATTTAGTAGTTTATATAAACTGGCGATCGCATGGTAGATTTCTCTAGTGAGTTTCTTGCGAATAAAAGCGAGGAGATAGACAGCAACTCTACACCCCAGATAAAGATAGTAACCATAGGAGTGGGCGGGGGTGGCAACAACACAGCACAAAGACTGCTGAAGAGCGGTGTTAAGGGCACAGACCTTGTAGCAATTAACACGGACGTTCAGCACTTCAAGATGCTTGATGACCGAATAAAGAAGGTCCTTATAGGAAAGAGCCTGACAAGAGGTCTCGGAGCCGGAGGAACTCCTGAAGTTGGAGCAAAGGCAGCTGAGGCTGACAGGCAGGCAATAGAAGAGGTAATAAACGGTGCACAACTGGTCTTCCTGTGCGCAGGTATGGGAGGAGGAACAGGAACAGGTGCAATGCCGGTAGTGGCTCAGATAGCAAAGGAACAGGGTGCTATAGTAGTCGCAATGGTAACGTATCCATTTGATCTTGAGAGGGTAAGGAAGGTAAAGGCAGAAGAGGGTATACAGAAGCTGAGGAAGTTCAGCGACAGCGTCATAATCCTGGACAACAACAGATTGGTGAAGCTGGTTCCTAACCTGCCAATGAACGAGGCATTCGCAGTAGCAGACGACATACTGGCAAAGGCGATAGGAGGACTTGTCTGGACGATAACCCAGCCATCTCTGATCAACATAGACTTTGCTGATGTAAGGTCGATCATGGGAAGCGGAGACGTTGGATTCATATCCGTAGGGGTAGGAAAGGGCAACGAGAAGGTTACCGCTGCTGCAGAGGCTGTCATAAAGAACAAGCTGCTTGACGTTGACTTCGAGAACGCAAAGGGAGCACTGATACACATATCAGGCGCATCAGACCTGAGCCTCGGAGACGCAATACATGCAGGAGAGATAATAACCGAGCGCATGGACCCTAAGGCAAACATAAAGTGGGGCGCAAGGATAATCCCAGGCTATGAGGGCCAGATAGAGATAGTGGCAATAGTGACAGGAGTAAAGGGCTCAAGCATAGCAGGGAAGTTCAACAGCGACGAAAGGCCTGCAAAGTATGATTTGGATCTCATTTGAGATCCCTTTATATTTATTATAAATGGGTGCAAGAATGGGAAACGAGCAGTTCGACTATGATGCCTACAAGCCGAGGATAGCGGTAGTAGGTTGTGGTGGGCAGGGAAGCAACCTTGTAAACAGACTATCAAGATATGGCATGCAGAGCGCTGACAAGATTGCCATAAACACGGATATAGCGCATCTTAACATAATCAAGGCTGACAAGAAGCTGCTCATAGGAAAGAGCATAACCAATGGACTTGGAGCAGGAGGTTTCCCTGAAGTTGCCGAGAAGTGTGCAGAGGTAAGCAAGGAGGAGATAAGGCAGGCCCTGGAAGGCTACAGCCTTGTATTCATTGCTGCCGGTATGGGAGGAGGAACAGGAACAGGTTCGGCTCCTATAGTTGCACATATAGCAAGAGAGTGCGGCGCAACCGTAATAGCAACTGTAACGTATCCATTTGCACTTGAGAGAAGCAGAAAGGTAAAGGCAGAATGGGGCATAGAGAGGCTGAACAAGGAAGCAGACTGCACAATAGTGGTGGAGAACGACAAGCTCCTATCATACGTGCCAAACCTTCCTATGGACAAGGCCTTCGAGTTCGTTGACAATATAACAGGCAATGCGGTAAAGGGAATATCCGACACGATATACTTCCCAAGCCTGATAAACCTCGACTTCGCAGACTTAAACACAGTGGTCAGGAACACAGGCACGGCTGTCATAAGCCTCGGCTCAGGAAAGGGTCCTGGCAGAGTGGAACAGGCTGTAAAGTCGACTCTTGCACATCCTCTGCTATCAGTGGAGAATGAAGGTGCAAAGGGAGCGCTCATACAGATAACAGGCGGTGCGAACCTGACCATAAGCGAGGCTACGGAGATAGCAAACGGCGTGACGGAGGGCGTTGCAGGAGATGCAAACGTCATCTTCGGCGCAAGGATGCTTCCTGAGCTCGGCGAGGAGATAAGGGTAATGTCAATAGTGACTGGCGTGAAGGCAAAGTTCGGCGAACGCAAGCTGAATGCAAATGCGACGCCTATGCGCTTAGAGGCACTCCAGAGCATCTATTGAAAAGATAGCTTATTTCATTGTAGCAGGCCTGATGAAGGCCTGCTACTTGTATTTATAAATTTTTCTTAGTTAATACTCCTATAGAAAACAGGTTTACTTGTTTTATCAGTAAAACTTTTGAGAAGCTGGTTTGGTGACAGACGAAATAACTTATGGAACTATGAAGGACCTAAAGGTAGGTCGCTTCGTGATGATAGACGGTATAGCGTGCAGAGTCGTAGACATAGAGGTCTCTGCACCTGGGAAGCATGGAGCTGCAAAGATGAGAATAACAGGCATAGGGATATTCGATGGGCAGAAGAAGACCCTTCTGAAGCCAAGCTCCGGTGACATAGAGGTTCCTGTGATAACTAAGAAGAAGGCACAGGTTGTCTCTGTATCTGATACTACTGCGCAGGTTATGGATCTGGAGAGCTACGAGACCTTTGACCTTCCTATACCTGAGGACATGAAGGGAAGCGTCAAGGCAGGGGCTGAGATAGAGATAATGGAGGCTTCAGGCAGAAGAGCTATATCAAGAGTAATGGGCGGTTAGATGGAATTGAAAATAGAGAGAGAGCACGAAAACAAGCTATTTGAGAGGAATGAGATAAAGGCGAATGCGACCTTCAAGGACAAGACGCCTACAAGGCAGCAGGTCAAGGAGGAGCTATGCAAGAAGAAGAATCTCGACCCTGAGATGGTAGAGATAGTCAGCGTTGACCAAGAGTATGGGCAGAAGAGATGCACCATAACCGCATACGCCTATCTTACGCAAGAGGCAAAGAAGAGAGGCGCTTTCAAGCTCTCTGCAAAGAAGAAGGAGGCTCTTGCAAAAGGGGCAGCGCCTGCAAAGCAGGAAGCCGCAGAAGAGGCAAAGCCTGAGAAGAAGGCAGAGGGAGCGTAATAATTTTTAGATGATTATCATGGCAAAAGAGGGAAAGAAGGCAGCTGTATACAAACCAGGGGCAAAGTACTGCCCGAAGTGCGGTGCGCGCATGGCAGACCACAAGGACAGATACGCATGCGGCAAGTGCCGATACACTGAGTTCAAGGGCAAATAGGTGCGCCTTTTGGGATATAACCTGTGGCAGGAATCGGGACGTTCTATCTTTTCAACAGCAATATATCTGGCACTGTTTCTTGTGTCAACTATCTTTTTCAGCCTTATCACATACGGCGTATACTCTATAGGTCTTATCTCAAGCAATACTGAGACCTTCGTCCTTGAAGTAGCTTCATTGCTATCATTGTCAGTGGCGGTATTCCTGTATGCCAAGCTATACAAGAAGGAGCGCTTAAAAGATACTCTCAGCTTTCTGGGTCTATCAAAGGACAGGATATCGGTAAATGCGCTGTGGATAGGGGCACTCCTGTTCATAATCATACTGCTGCTTGAGCTTGCAGTAGGCACCTTCGGTAATTTTTCCAACACCACTATAAACACAAATACCGGCATACTCTTCACAGGTGCTCCATTATGGTTCTATGTATTTGTTGCTGTAATAGAGCCGATAAACGAGGAGATAGTATTCAGGGGCTTCCTGATAAAGAGGATAAACATAGGCGCCGGCGCTATCGGCTCATCGTTGCTGAAGAGGAGCTACAGGCCTTTCTGGGTAGGAATAGTTGCAAGCACAATCATCTTCGGACTGCTTCATGCAAGCTACGATTCAACATTTGCCATAGAAGTTATCGCTGCAATGTTCTTCGGGCTGATGGCAGGCTATGTATTCAGCAAATCCGATTCACTGTATCCCAGCATGCTTGCCCATATCCTTGTCAACTCAATAGGAGTTCTTGCCATACTGAGTATAATCCTAATCCACTGATCAGATGCGCTTCAAGATAATAATCGTAGAGCCTAAGTACCAGATAAACATCGGTTACATAGCAAGAGTCTCAATGAACTTCGGAATAGGAAAGCTCTACTTCGTAAAGCCAAGGGCGAAGCTTACGGGAAGCAAGGCCATAATGTTCTCAAAGCACGCAAGCCATCTGCTGAAGAATGCAAAGGTATACAATAGCATAGAGGATGCTACGAAGGAGTGCTCCCTGGTTATAGGGACTACAGGCATATGGGAGAAGGCAAATAGGACCTTCAAGCGCATCGCTCTCCTCCAGGATTCCGCTGCAAAGCTGAAGAAGATTGATGAAAGAGCTGTAGTGGGCGTGCTGATAGGCAGGGACGACACTGGGTTAAGCGCAGAAGAGATAGAGGGATGCGACATGGTTATGTACATAGGAACATCAAAAAAATATCCTGTGCTGAACATCTCGCACGCCCTCGCACTGATACTCTACGAATTCACAAAGCAGGATTTCATCCCGTTGTACAGGGATATATCGAACAGGAAGGTGGAAAAGAAGGAACTGGAATACTTATTCAGGATCTTCGATAACTCTATTCAAAAGAAAAGGATAAGAAACAAAAAGGCTGTGAGCGCAGTATTCCGAAGGATGGTCCGCGCTTCGCAGCCGAGCGGCACCGAGGTGCACGCCCTCATAACTGCACTGAAGAAGTGATTACTGCTTCTTTCTCTTTATTATCTTTATCTTCGCAGGGGTCAGCAGTATCCTTGTCTGGTCTATCTGCCCTATGTCCCCGTTTATCTTTGCAGTGAATCTCTTCAGCTCTGATATTACATTGCTCCTTGTCGTAGGTCGCTTGTTAAGCTCCGTTATATCCAGAAGTATTATGTTCTTCTTGGAAACTTCGTCCTCAACAGACTTGACTTCATCCTCGCTTGATATAGATACAGGCTTGATGTACATATCTGCAGGTTCGTGCATTACGTCTACATCTTCCATCTCTACAGCGCTCATGTAGTCTCCGAGATCCATGTCCTTGCTCTGTGAGCCAAATGTCTGGCCCAGCTTATCAAAAACTCCCATTTTTTTCACCAGTCGCCTTAAAACTGAACTTATAATACTTGCTCATTTTTATTAAGCTTTCTATAAATCCCATTAGCGGAATTACACGAGGAGACTGCTACTCGCTGAGCTGTTCGTATACTCTTTTCGCGATTTCCTTGCCAAGAAGCCTCTCCACCTTCTCCCTTGCGCCTGCCTTCCTCAGGCTTTTAACGTCGGGAATTCCATTCATGAACAGAAGGCGCGCCCTGACCCTTCCTATTCCCTCCAGCCTTACGAGATCCATCAGCTCCTCCTTTATCCCATATCTCATCCTGACTCTCACCTCTGTCAGCTTCCTTGAGCTGACCTTGAGAAGCTTGCCAAGCTCTGCCGCAGAGTAGAGCAGCCAGTCCGCATTGTTTATCTTCGTATAAAGCGCTCCGGGAGTCGTCCCATACTTCTGCGTTATCTCCTGCTCATGCTTCTCGCTTATCCAGTCGTTCAGCATTATCGACGTCGAGAAAGGCCTGAGCGGATCATAATAGCCGACCTCTTCAGAGAGGATGTATCCGCCTTCGCTCTCTATCATCTGCTGATAGCTGAAGAACCTCTCCTCAGCCTCCTCGACTATCTTGACATAAGGGCGCATCTCTATAGTGTTAGAGATCATGAAGAGCATCGAGATGCTGTCTGTTGCCTTGGGAAGAGAGTCAATCATCCACTTGGCAGACATCGGATCTATGTACAGTTCGCTCACGCGCTCTCCTACTTTAGTCGCCCTGTAAAAGCTTCCGTAGCTCTCTATGAAGTTCCACTCCTGAAGCTCCTTCAGAACCCTGCTTATTATCCTGTTCAGATCATTCATGTCAGCATACTGGTAGCCGTAGAAGGTTCCAGCCATGAAATCTGATATCGACTCTTTGCTAGTGAGGAATTTAGTGGCTATGAAGGAAAGAAGATGAGTTCTAAGGACGCTCTCCATTCCAAGCTTTGATTCAACCGGCTCCAGCTCCCCGTCTATGTATCTCTCATACAAACTGCGCATATCCTCCTTGGATTTTGCTATCAGCAGTGCCCTTCCCATCTTGTCATACTTCGGGCGTCCTGCCCTGCCGAACAATTGCGTTACTACATTTACGCCCATGCGCACGCTTCCATACTCTGCATCATATCTTACCGTATCCCTTACGACTACTGTATGCGCCGGAAGATTCACTCCCATGCCAAGTGTTGTAGTAGAACATATCGCCTTTATCAGCCCTTCCTTGAATGCTTCCTCTACTGCATGCCTCTGCTCATTCACCAGCCCGCTGTGGTGGAACGCAACTCCCTTTTCAACGAGCTTCGCAAGCTTCTCGCACTGCGTCGTAGGCCTTCCGAGAGCCCCTAATATTCGTGCAGAGACCTCGCTGAGCTTCAGCTTCTCCTCCTGGCTAAGCACAGATGAAGTAAGGAGGGAGAGCCTCTCTGCGCCAGCTTCGGTATTCCTCTTTGTGCTGTAGAAGAAGAGTATCTGCTTGTGAATATCGAAGGTATTTGCAGCTATCCTTATCTCAGCAAGTTTGCTGCCGTTATCAAGTGCCTCCTCTCCATCT
>JAJYED010000016.1 GCA_021790305.1 Microcaldota archaeon | reverse complement strand
ATCAAGCACAAGATACTTTATATCATCAAGCTCAAGCGCACCATGCTTTATCAGATCGAGCAGTCTTCCGGGAGTGCCAACAACAATGTTCGGCCTTGACCTGAGGGACTGCATCTGCACGTTTATCGATGCACCTCCGTATACTGTAGTTGTATAAATATGAAGATGGCTGCCTACCTTCTGAGCAAAAGCAGATACCTGGGATGCGAGCTCTCTCGTAGGCACAATTATCAAAGCCTCTATCTTCCTCGACCCGCTCATCATCTCCATTATAGGCACTATGAAAGCTCCTGTCTTCCCTGTTCCTGTCTTCGCCCTTGCTATTATGCTCTTGCCCTGAAGAAGTATCGGTATGGCCTCGTTCTGCACCTCTGTAGCGCTAACAAAGCCGACTCTGCGTAATGCTTCTATCAATTCAGGCTTTAACTGCATCTCTTTGAATTCCAATAACACACCGTAGGTTAAGAAAGCATGTATTTACGACATGCATGTCTCATTTTTCAATATATTATGAATAACATATTATAAAGAGCTTTCTATGCAAATCCACTGTTTATAAACAGGTAAAATATGCTTTCAGGCAGGCTTTTTGTCCTTACTGTAATTTTTCCAGTAATCCTGCAGCATCCTTATCACTTCCTCATCGCTTACCTGCTCAAATATCTTGTAGAACTGCCCTATCGCAAAGAACGATTCGGTAGCCTCTACGTAAACCACACTATCAACATATCTCTTCAGTTTTGCCAATATGCTCGTAGGTATTACCGGCACTGCAACAATCACTCTCTCTGAATTCTGCTCCCTTGCCCATTTTATAGCAACCTCCATAGTAGAACCTGTTGCTATTCCATCGTCTGTAAGTATCACCGTTCTCCCCCTAAGCACAGGTGGCGCCCTTTCCCTCCTATAAATTGACAATCTACGTGCAGATTCATTCCTGACTCTCTCCTTCGCACTCTCTATATAAGCTTTTGAAGCGTTGCTCGCAGCTGCAACCTCCTCATTCAGGAAGAAGCTTCCGTCATGCATCACTGCACCTATTGCAAGCTCGGGATTCTGCGGTGCAGGTATCTTCTTCGGTGTAACGATGTCAAGTTCAGCCCCTATGCGTCTTGCTATCTCGCAGCCTATTACAACCCCTCCTCTAGGGATCGCTATTACTATCGGATTGATAAGCTGAAGGGCAGCGAGCTTCTCTGCAAGAAGCCCTCCTGTCTCATCCCTGCTCTTGAAAACTACCTGATTACCGTACATAAAAATGAGCCATCAATAAACTTCTGCATTTCTTGGCAGTGCATTTGTTACCTTCATCGCATTGGCTATCCACGTTCCAACAAATACGATTATTATGTTGATAGCAAGCGCTATCATACCTATGAATACAGCTCCTAATCCTGTGCCTATTAACGTTGTCGTCCAGGTAGCATAACTGTTTGCCGCCTCCATCATATAGACTCCTGAGACTACTCCTGCAAGGAGACCCAGGAACAAAGCCCTCCTGTTTAGGTTCTTGGTTATAAGTCCGAAGACGAATGCGGGAAGCACCTGAAGTATAAGTATTCCTCCGAAGAGCTGCAGCTGAATAGCAAATGTCGCAGGTATTATGAAGACAAAACCAAGGGCAAGGAACTTGAATACCACTGCAAATATCTGTGCTACCTTTGTCTCCTGCTTATCTGTCATATGCGGCTTTATCTCCTTTGCAATATTCCTTGTGAAGAGGTTTGCAGCAGCTATTGCCATTATTGCAGCAGGTACAAGACCGCCTATGAATATGCCCAGAAGAGCTGCTCCTGAGAGCCATGACGGGAGCAGTGTAAGTATCATGCCAGGAACTACCTGCGTACCCTGTACTGAAGCAGGGAAGGCCTTTACATAATTAAGCGCTGCAGGAACTCCGTATATCATGAATCCGAACATTGCGAGAAGCCCTAATCCTATGCTATAAAGCGGGAGCAGCGAAGCAGTCTTCCTTACAGACTGTGCACTCTTCTGTGCAAGCGTGCCATTCACTACATGTGGATAAAGATAGAGTGCGAGGGCGCTGAAGACAAAGAGGCTCCAGTACGCATTGTATAAGCTTGAAGGCAGCGTGAAGTAGTGTATGCTGGTAGCTGAGGCATTTACAAAAGCTGTATGGAAGCCCCCTAGCGTTATAACTGCTATTACTACTGCAACTATGCTAACCAGTATTAGCGCATCCTTGAGAACTCCTGCAAGAGTAGCTCCTCTAAGGCCGCTTGTCCAGGTAAACGCTGCGAGTATTATGAATGATATAATCAATGAGAGCTCTATTATAGTGTTTACTGCTCCAAAGCTGCTCAAAAGAGCTATGAGCACCGCCTGCATTCCAACTATCTGCAAGGCTATGTAAGGGAGCTCTGCGACTATCCCTACAAGCGCTATAGAGACCGCGAGAAGCCTGCTGTTGAAAACTCCTCTTACAAAATCTGCCATAGTGACATAGCCGTGCTTGTTTGCAATCTTCCAGAATCTAGGCATCGCCCACATTGCAAATGCATACGTTATTATCACATAAGGGGCAGCGAAGAAGTATATCGCCCCTTTGGCAAATAACGAGGAAGGAACCGCAATGAATGTATATGCCGTATAAATATCAGCTCCAAGAAGGAACCATCCGAGGAAGGTACCAAGCCTGCCTCCTGCAAGCCCCCACTCCTTGAGTTTTGTGAGATCTCCCTTTCTCCATCTGGCTCCCCAGAATCCAAGGAAGACGAACACTATGAAAAGCGCTACAAAGACAACTATGGACAAAAGGTCAATCATTCATCTCCTCCTCTTCCTCCCAGCCTTTGAGCTTCTGGATGGCCTTGCTGCTTTTTCTTCTTCCTTATCCTTCTTCTCCCAGAGCACAGCTGCTATGTAATAAAGCAGCGCACCCAACGGCATCCATAATAATTGGTACCAGTAGAAGAAAGAGACGCCTCCAAGATTAGGATTAATCATATTGTATGTAGGTATGGCGAGCAATGCCACTAGCGGTATAAGAAGGAGCACAGCGATTGCAACATCAACTGATTTTACCATTCTAAATTCCCAACCAAACCTAAATCCTACTCGCTAGAAAAGAATTTAAAAGCATAATACCGTACAAAGGTAAAAAAGTAAAGAGGCAGGTAAAAGAAATGTACTCTATTCCAGACCTGTGCCTTTCGAAATGAAAGCGTCCACTTCCTTCTCAGAGGTCAAGATTCCAGCTCCGCCAGCCATCTCCTGATATTGCCATTGTGGCCCGAACAACAGATCTATCTCGTGCATAGTAAGCCCCGTATTCCTTCCTCTGCACAGCTCTACTATCTGCTCGACAAAAACCTCTGAGTTATTGGGTCCTTTCGGGTTTCCCGATTCTATTGCTTTTCCATTCTCATAAAGTGTCCAACTCCCTCTCCTATCAGAATTGTACTCTATGTCTGAATGCAGATATGACAGGTCAAGATAAGCTCCTCTCTCAAAATAGAATCTTGCAGAGCGGGATTCTGCAGGAGCTCCCTTGGCTATCCTTATCACGCCATCAGCTCCTTCCCTGAAGAACCTGCCGGATATGCTTATGCTGGCTTCTACGCCTGTCGCATTCTCCTCTCCATACTCCTTTTTCACCGCATACTGCTTTACATCCTTGATGCTTGTGCCGTCAGCTTTCGCCCCTGCTATTATTATCTCAAACAGGTGTATGCCTGTATCCATGAACAGACCGCCACTCCTGCTGGAGAAGAGCCATCCGCTTCTTCGCATGTCCTCATCGCTTGCAGTCTCAAACAAGGTAGCAGAGACTCTACGTATCTTTCCATACTTCTTAGTATACTTCTCAAGAAGCCCTTCCAGTCCGAAGGTAAGCTGCTTGTGCAGGTAATGGAGATGCAGGTACGCTTTGGACTCAAGATTATTCGTCCTTATGAATTCTACTACACTATCAAATTCCTCTCTGTCTACCCCCCAGGTCTTCTCCGTCACTGTAAATTTACCGTGTTTCAGCGAATCTATCGTCTGTTGCGCATGGTAATTATTCGGATCCGATATGTGTACAAGATCAAGCCCGCTATAGAAATTCTCCGGAAGCCTGCCGTCTGAAACCCTGTAATAATCCTTTTCTTCAAGCCCTATCTCACTAAGTTTCTCTATCTTCTTGCTAACTTCGCTTACTCCAACTACCTTTGCTATCCTGAATTCATTGCTCTCCTTGAGTCCGGCATATAACCTGTTGAACCAGTGGCCGAATCCTACAGCACCGAGGTTATATGTCATGCGCTCTCCTCTGTCTTAACATCGTGCCCTCCGAACTCATGCCTCAGTGCAGCGAGCATTCTCCTCTGGAACTTCTTGTCTGATCTGGATTCAAATCTGGTATACAAAGAGGTTGTTATTATGTCAAGAGGTACATCATAATCTATTGCAGTGTGCACCGCATACCTTCCCTCTCCATTATCCTGTACGTAAGGCGATATAGAAGACAAATGCCTGTCCTTGGAGAGAGCCCTCTCTGCAAGCTCCATAAGGTATCCGCGTATGACAGAGCCATTGTTCCAGAGCCTGCATACCTTTACAAGATCAGTATCCTTGTAAGGGCCTGCCTCTATCAGCTCAAGTCCCTCCCCTATCGCCTGCATCATCCCGTACTCTATTGCATTGTGGGCCATCTTGACGAAGTGGCCTGACCCTGCCTTGCCCGTATGCAGATAACCGTTCTTGACGCTGAGCTCCCTGAACAATTCCTCATATCTGTCGAATACTTCCTTGTCGCCCCCTACCATTATCGACATTCCGTTCAGCGCTCCGCTAGGACCTCCGCTGCATCCTGCATCAAGATAGTTTATACCTTTCTCCTTTGCCCTCTCATACAGCATAGCAGATTCCTTATAGAAAGAGTTTGACCCGTCTATTACAGTATCTCCTTTCTGCATCATGCCAAGAAGTCTGGTTATAAACTCAACTGTCACGTCTCCGGAAGGAAGCATAACCCAGATGGTCCTCGCAGGCTTAAGTGTACTTACCATGCTCTCTATGCTCTCAGCACTGCGTACTCCCATCTTCTCCAGTTCACGTACAGGATCCTTTGACCTGTTCCACACTACAACATCATACTTCTTGTTATGCATCTGTATTGCAATGTTCTTTCCCATCTTTCCAAGTCCAATCAATCCTATCTCTCTGCCTTGCATAATAATCTCCACATCCTAACTGTTTACCAATGACATCCTCCTATGCCCAAAGACATGGGTTTCCAACAGATTTTACCCCATATGTAGTTCCCGGTTCATCGACACTGTTTGCCACAGATCTCCCTTAGTAGTAACAGTATCTCCGGAGGCGTAACTTCCCGCATATCCTGCGGTAGCCTATCCAGTATATTTATCGCAGCATTTATATCCCTGTCTGTTGAAAGGCCGTATTTGTTGCAGTTATACATTCTTTCTGACAGCGGCATTTCCTTTTCATTTCCACAATTGCTGCATCTCTTTGATGCTCCTCTTGGGTTACTCTTATGGCTCTGCAACCCGCACTTTCAGCCTTGTAGCAGAGCATCCCGACGAAGTTCGCCTATGAAGCATCACATATATTCATTGAAAGCTGACCGTTCTTTAGCGTGCCCCTTATGTTCAACTTTTCATATTCCATCAGTGGATAGGGATGGACAAAAGTATGGAATAATTTATGCAAATAGTCATCGCGCTGTTTTGCAAAGCAACTTTATCATAAGGGTTAAAATCCTTCTGTCCTTTAATCAATTGGATTGGTTTTAATGCAGAAAAAGATAGCAGAATTTCTTTCAGTCGTTTTCATGCCACAGCTATCTTCTAGTTACTTCTTCATACTGCTCTCCCTCCATACACCAACTCCTCTACTCTTCATTTTCATAGCAGTTCTATTTTCTTCTGCCTTTCCGTTATTATCCTTATTGTATTACGTAATCGTCATGAAAGGCGATGCGAATGTTTTTGACAAAGAAAATAGGACATCTCTATTTTTAATAGCAATAATATCCTACCTAATAGGCTTTATTCTGCTGAGAGATCTGGGAGCACCGTTTATATTCAGTGCACTTATGCTCTCTTATACCCTTAACACGACGGTAGCGGCCCTCGTAACAAAGTACTTTACTAAGGTTAGCGTACATGTATGGGGTATCTCTGGTCCATCCGTTGCAGTCTTTTACTACTATGGTCTTTTAGGTCTTTTAACAATAACCATAATCGCGGCCATAGTCGGCGTTGCCAGAGTGCAGC
Organism: Microcaldota archaeon; assembly: GCA_021790305.1. Taxonomy (GTDB): domain Archaea; phylum Micrarchaeota; class Micrarchaeia; order Micrarchaeales; family CABMGC01; genus JAKAUU01. Next base: position 10,187 of record JAJYED010000016.1, on the reverse strand, counting down.
TAAGACAGCACAAGACCGCTCAGATATTATTATCGTTTGTTTTGTCTATTCCAGTGACATTTTTTATAATATATGGACTATCGCCATTGATTATATGAACGAACTTTTGGAAGTGGTAGATATTGAAGATAGGGTAATAGGTATTGAGAAACGGGGCACTATCCATTCGTTGGGGCTATGGCATAGGGTTTCACATGTTTTTGTATACGACAAAAATGGGAGAATACTCCTGCAGATGCGTTCTCCTGACGTTAGTATTTATCCGAGCAGGTGGGACTGCTCATGCTCAGAGCATGTAAAACCTCAAGAGTCTTGGGAAAATGCCGTACAAAGAGGTCTAAAAGAAGAACTTGGCATAAGTGGAGTGTCTTTAAAGGAGGTACTTTATTGCCGTGCAAATTACATTCAAGAAGCAAAGGTTATAAGTAAATTGTTTGTATGCTCAACAAACAAAATCCCAATAATAAACAAAAAAGAAGTTTATACGTACAGATTTTTTGATGAATCTGAAATTAAAAATATGCTGATCAGAGGAAGTAATAGGTTTGCTATGTGGTCGGAACAGCAACTTAGATGGATGTTCGGTATGCCCTCCGCACTTTGCAATTTGAAATAGTGGGTATTATATATGCGAATAACTGGAACTATCTCATTATCAGTAATCTGAAGTAGGTAGATTAGAATGCTAAAGAGAAAAATATCAAATGTAGCGGAACGCATAAAAAGTCTATCAAGACACCACGAAGATAATGTAGGGGTATATCTCTCTTCTAGAGTAAGAGCAGAAGCTATTGAAGGGAACACTAGGATCAGTGAATTACTTGCGAGTGGTGGTGTGTTCAGGACATTTCTTCCACAAACAATCTCGCCGCAAACACACCACGAAGGTATAGAAGAGGCAGTGTACAGACGGTGTGTTACTAAAATAGAACAGGCAAAAGTTACTATATTGATGGCAGATACATATGGTATTGATTGTGGTTGGGAAATTGGTTACGCTAAAGGTAAAGGTCGAGCAGCTGTCGCTGTGGTGGGCACGGAAAAAGGTCTTCACCGAATACGTGAAGATTGGATGGTGAAAGGCTCGTTGGATGCGGTTCTGATAACAGACAAGCACATATATGAAATTGCCTCACAAGATGTAATGCTTAGAAATAAGTCATTGATATTAGTGGAACTTCACGAACTACCTAATGCATTACTTTCAATAGTCAGAGGCAAGAAGCGAGGGGCGTAAGGGCTTAATGTTGCTCTCTTTTAGTGCTCACATTCTGTTCGAATAGGAACCCTGCAGAGGCGCTAAAGCACGTATCAAAAATACCTGTCAAGATATAAACAACAATAATGGGGACACCTAACCCACAAAGAATTAAAGAATCCACACCTTTGGGTGTGGGATTTCTAGGCATATTCTAACTGGCCCTTTTTGAATTAGAACGGGGAAGTCAGTATCAAGGAGTCTGGGTGACATATTTTCGATAGTTTTTGCGGTTATCATGTGCAGTTAGGATAAAAGTTATACAAAATCATTGGAAAAAGACGCCTAGGTCACACTTCACACTAACTGTAACTGCAGTAATGTCAATAAGATCAACAGGTGATATTTTGTACGGAAGTCAGATCTTAGGTTATGCCATGCTGCAAACGACTAAGGTTAAATAAAGTTATTAAGCATATACCTGTGCTGCAGAACCACTCATAAACTATGCCCTGAACCTGCCGAGAAGAAGTGAATTGAGCACGACGGTTACCGAGCTGAATGCCATTGCAAAAGCTGCAAGTACCGGTAGCACTTGATATACGCTTATTGTAAATACAGGTATAAGCGCACCGGCAGCTATCGGTATAAGGACAACGTTGTAACCGAAGGCCCAGAAAAGATTCTGCCTTATCTTAGACATGGTCCTCTTCCCCAACTCAAGAGCAACATATACATTGTATACCTTATTCTCTATGAGCACTATTCCTCCTGCCTGTGCTGCAACCTCTGTGCCTGCTCCTATTGCAATTCCAAGGTCTGCTTTAGTGAGCGCAGGTGCATCATTTATGCCATCGCCTACCATCGCCACTACCTTGCCTTTCTTCTGCAGCTCAATTATCTTTTCCATCTTCTGCTCTGGCTTTGCCTTTGATATGACATTCTTTATGCCAAGCTGTTTCGCGACAGCTTCTGCAACATTCTGGTTGTCTCCTGTAACGAGCCATACCTCTATCCCATTCTTTTGCAGCATCTCTATGGCCTTTTTGCTATCCCTTTTAAGCACATCTGCAAGAGCTATGATTCCTGCTACAGAACCGCCGATACTTACTATCAGTGCGGTTTTGCCTTCCGATTCAAGCCTATTCAGCTGCTCCCTTGTCTCATCCGATATGCTGCTGAATAACTCTGCGTTCCCGACAGTTATCTCTCTCCCTTCCTTGTCAATTGCAGTGACGCCGAATCCCTGCCTGTAACTGAAACTCTTTGGAAAGTCAACTCTAATTCCCTTTTCATTAGCTTTGGAAGTTATTGCTCTGCCAAGTACATGTTCTGAATTCATCTCGGCTACAGCCGCAAAACCGAGTATCTGCATATCATCATAAACAGTGAGCACAACAATATCGGTAACCTCAGGCCTTCCTTTTGTAAGGGTGCCTGTCTTATCAAGCACTACTGTATTTACCTTGCTCGCTATCTGCAGGCTTTCACCGTTTTTAACAAGTATGCCCTTCCTTGCAGCCTTTCCAGAAGAGACCAAAAGTGCAGCAGGCGTAGCTATCCCGAGAGCGCACGGGCACGCTATTATCAGCACGCTGACGAATATCAATATTGCAGCGTTAAGCCCCACTCCTCCTAAAAAGTACCACGAAAGCGATGACAATATGCCTATCAGTACGACTGCAGGCACGAAGTAAGAGGCCACCTTGTCTGCAAGCCTCTGTATCGGCACCTTGCTAGAAGCTGCATCTTTGACGATCCTTATTATCTGCGCAAGTGTCGTATCCTCTCCTATCTTTACGACCTTCACCCTAACCGCTCCGGTAACATTTATCGTACCGCCTGTCATACTGTCACCTACGCTCTTTGTTACAGGGATGCTCTCCCCTGTAATCATGGATTCGTCTACAGAACTCTCGCCTTCAACTACTACTGCATCGGTCGGCACTCTCTCCCCTGGCCTGATGAGAAGCATATCTCTCTCCTCAATCTGCTCCAAAGGCACATCATTGATGATATTCCCATTTATCACATGCACAGTCTTCGGCTGCAATGAAGTGAGGGCAGATACTGCTACAGAAGCCTTCTCCTCAGCGATCCTCTGCAGGTATGTTCCAGTTAGTATAAGCGATATTATTATTGTGGAAGTATCAAAGAAGATGCCTCCTGAAGGAAAGAAATAAGGGAAGAGAGTAACAACAGCGCTATAAGACCATGCTGCAGTTGTGCCTATTGCTATCAAAGTGTCCATATTTGCGGATCTATTCTTCACAGCGTCTATGATGCCTGCGTAGAATCTCCTTCCTGCATAGAACTGGACTACGCTTGCAAGCACAAGCATGATGTAGTTGCCATAACTGAGCCTAAGCAGATATGTCAGTAAGGCTACTATTATGGTCAGAGGCCATGAAACAGCGAGAGCTCTCTTCAGTATCCTCATCTCAAGTTCAGGCCTGTCAAACTGGAGCTTGCACGCAGTGCTGCAGAAATAATACTTCCTGCCCTCTTTATCACTGGTCAGGGAGGTACTTTTCTCATCGACATACATTCCGCATACGGGATCGTTGGCCACAAACTCAACCCTTATTCTTCTGTGCAGCTTCTACTGACTGTCTGGCAGTCTGGAAGTTACAGCTATCATGCGTTGAGCACCACTTATGGCACTCCTCTGCCAATTCCTTGCTCCTATAATGCAGTTTGCATATACTGCACTGGTATACTGCCATCTTATCATCATTTTACATACGCAGCAGGATTCTTGTCAAAACTCTGTTTGCATGCAGCAGAGCAGAAGAAATAAACCCTGCCATTGTAACTGCTCTTAAACTGTGATTTTTCATTCACTTCCATCTTGCATACGGGATCTTTCATAATCTCACCAAAATCTAAACTATAAGAAGTATGGTATCTTCCTTATAGTATACAGATTAAACCTTAATAAACAGATAGAGACTATGTATAACGCCTGCCTGCACCAGAGAAACAAGCAACGTGATTAAATGCGCTACCTATCCGGCAATGACGAGAAAGAAGCTAATGATTATCTGAATGCAGCTGCACAGATTGCAAAGAGTGCCACTTGCAACAGGCATAAATGCGGCAGCTTAATAGTCAGTAACGGAAGCATAATAGGAAATGGGATGAACTCCCCACCTGCAAACAAAGAGGACCAAGGAAGATGTTCTATTCAAAAAGAGTCGTATGACAAGCGCGTTACGGATAAGACCTGCTGCATGCATGCTGAGCAGAGGGCCATAACGGATGCGCTGAAAAGGAATTCAGAAGAGCTGCCAGGTTCTAGAATATACTTCATAAGGCTGGCAGAAGATGGCAGCATAGCAAAATCGGGAAAACCATACTGTACAATATGCAGCAAGATGTCGTTAGATGCAGGCATAAAGGAATTTGTATTATGGCACGATGACGGCATCTGCGTATATGACACCGAAGAATACAATACTCTCTCATATCAGTATAAAGATGAGAAGTAATAAACGGGCAAAACATACCTGCCGGATATCGCATAACCGTAGCTTCTATCTGACTGCTCTTCTGACCAGTTCTGCAATCATCTTCTCCTCTTTCGCAGTCAACTTGCTCAATGCGAATGAAACCGGCCACATATTGCCATAATCGATCCCCACTGCTAAACCCAAGGACAGAGTACCCCTCCTCAATCTCGCGAATCAAAGAGTCAAAAATAGAAATAATAAACAAATGCAAGGATGCACCGCCCTAAAAGGCAAAGTGCATCCCGCATAAAACTCTAGATAATCTATGAGGTGGTTGGTTTAGGTACAGTTACTGCATACCATGTGCCACCGAAGACCTTGAGTCCGTTTCCATTAGTCTGCCCAGGAGCTGTGTCTCTATAGAACAGATATAGTGGCCATCCGTAATACGTCAACTGTGTTCCTCCACCAGTCCTATTTATCACACCAAGCGCAGAAGCATTTATGCCAGTCTGCACTGCGAGTGAAGAGAGGTTACCGCTGAACATGTAAGGAGGCCATAAGCCAGCGCATGTGCTTGTGCAGGTACTTGTCTTATACGGTATATCCGAATTTAGCAGATACAAAGTATAACCTTCTGAGTTTTCCATATAGTTGCCTATTGTAGGGCTGCTCCCAACCATAAGGTTGTACTTCTTTGTCGTTGTATTTGATTGGTTTACTGAATTTGAAGGTGCTGTTGAATTCGTCACAGTTGTCGTAGAATTGACAACACTTGTCGTCTTGCTTGCATTGCTTGCAGCGGTTGTTGCAACTGTAGTGTAATTCGATGTTGTTACACTGCTCGAATTATTCTTCTGGCCGGAGAGTGCCAAGGCTGCAATAGCCACTATTACGATTACTGCTATTACGCCAATTACTGCCATACTGGATTGTTTCATTTAAATCACAGTATAAACTGGCAGTGTAATTTATTTAAACCTGTACTTACACAACAGCAAGAATCAGTGGCCAAGTAGGCCAGGTACTACAAATATGGCAACCATGATGTCAATGAAGACTATCAGCGTTATGACTACGTACAGCCAGTTTCTCTCATACATGAATGATAAGACAGAGGCTATGACTCTGGCTATCGGTGTGATTATCAGGACTACGAGGCCAAGAAGGATGAAATCAAGGCCCTGGTAAGATAAAAGACCATTTATTATATCAGAAAAGGAGAACAGTGAAGAGTTTATCTTGCTGCCGGTGCTTGCAAGCTCGCCTATGGCAAAGCCATTGCTGCTCCCCTGCAGGAAAAGAAGCATAGCCCCTATCATTATAAGAATCACGCTTATGACCACTCCTATCCTCAGGACATATGCTATAACATCATCCATCTCCATCATGCAACACCAAAGCCTCTCAATATCATCTGAATTCCTATGATGCCAAGAAGTATGAGGAAGAGCAGGCGTATCTTCTGGCTTGCTGTCTTCTCCAGGAGCTTGGATCCCAGATAAGCTCCTGCCAATATGCCTATTACTACCGGAGCTACTATAAACGGCTGTATGTATCCGAGCGCCCAGTATATCGCACTGCTCGTGGCAGCTGTAACCCCTATCATGAAGTTGCTCGTGGATGTAGTGACCTTCATCGGAAGCTTCATCCCCCTGTTCATTCCCATCACCTTCAACACCCCTCCGCCTATGCCGAGAAGTCCTGACATAAGACCTCCTCCTCCGCTTACCAGCTCTCCAAGCCACCACTTATATCCAGAGTACTTTATCATCTTCTTTTCAGCCTTGTCGTAATAGCTTCCAGAGAGCTGGAAGAAGTCCGTGCTCCAGTCCCTGTACATCCTCTTCCTGTGCGTTCTCTTATACTCCTTATAAGTGGGATAAAGGGAGAGCAGAAGAACTACTCCGAATGTTATGAACAAATAACTGCTTATGCCCTTTGCATATATGTAAGCTGCAATCAATGAGCCTGCTATCGCTCCAAGCGTGGTGGCCACTTCCAATGACATGCCTATCCTTATGTTGGAGAGCCTGTCCTTCACATATGCGCTAGCCGCACCGCTTGAAGTTGCTATTGTAGACACAAGGCTCGCTCCAGCTGCGTACTCCAGCGGTATGCCGAAAAGCAGAGTGAGCGCAGGAACAATCACCACTCCCCCTCCAAGGCCACTCATTGATCCTACAATGCCTGCTGCAAAACCGGCGAGCAACAGGGCTATGAAATACGCAATCGCAATCATTCAATTCAATGATTGTTTGCATATCAGAGTTATATAACTAACTCTGCTATCAAGCCGAACCACATGACATTTTCAGATGTGCAATACACGCTACTGGCACATCTCAGACAGTAAGGACATAAATTATAGATTTTGTTGATGCAGGTCCTATAGTTTAATTTAAGTTATTTAGAACTATAAGAGATGTATAAGATATTAGGTTACTGTAATGGTTTATACGGTGACAATTTATGGCTAAAAATAAGCAGACGGTTTTCACTATAGGCCACTCAACACGCAAGCTTAGCGAATTTGTGAAGTTGCTTGACGCATACAATATAAAGGAATTGATAGATGTGCGTGCAATACCAAAGTCCAGAACCAATCCGCAGTTCAGCGAAAAAAGGCTTGCAGCTTGCCTAAAAAAGCACCACATAATATATAAGCATATGAAAGGCCTTGGAGGTCTCAGGCATCCATTGAAGGATTCAATCAATACATACTGGCACAACGCATCATTCAGAGGCTTCGCAGATTATATGCAAACCAGAGAGTTCAGGAAGAGCCTCATCGGGCTCATAGGAATAGCAAAGAAAAGGCAGGTAGTCATAATGTGTGCAGAGGCAGTACCTTGGCGATGTCACAGATATCTGATAGCGGATGCACTTCTGGTCAGAGGCATAGAGATCAGGCATATCCTCAGTCCGACCAATTCAAAACCACACAAGCTAACAAAAAGCGCAAAGCTGAACAGACTAAACATAGTTTATAAATAATCAGTCTGCAAAAGGTAATCGGTGCGTATATGGACAACGTTGCTGCAACGAGCAAGATGACAAGACTTTACATAGCTACTGGATTCTTGTACTTCGTAATAGGTACGATACTTCTTGCTTTTAGTCTTTCTGGCATAGTTGCTGTGGATAGGGATCCGATATTCATACTGTTATTGTATGGCTTTGTAACGCAGCTGATTTTTGGAATTTCATATATCTTTGTGCCAGGCGTCTCGCGACATGGCGGGGCAAATTACAAGCTAATAATCATAGAATACATCCTTCTAAACGCAGGGATAATCGCATTTGAGAGTGTCGCAATCACAGGCCAGAAGGACGCTGCGGTGATCCTGGGAGGGCTGATAGTGATGATAGTGGCAGTTTTGTTGCATGCGGTTAACATATGGCGCACTATAATAGGCAGGAAAAGCAGGAATATGCCATAGTGTGAGAATTACACAATCGTTGATAACGCTTCTCTCCTTGCCTTATCATAAATGTAATCTCCCATCAGTGACATCTCCCGATGCAGTCGCTATCATGAGAGGTTCTACGCTCTTTAGTTTTGAGCATGTTCTCACCAATATTTCCGTTAATCGTAAACCTCGTCTCTATGCTCAAATCTTAATAATATCAAATTATTGCCTATAACAGCATATATTAGCCTGTATGGCGGTATCCTCACAGTTTTCTCTCCCTTTAGACCATAACCTAATGGTTTTCCAACATCAGGGTTTTCCCGTATTCGTCTAACCTCTGCGTCTATTCGTTCTTTAGTCTTCTTGTCTCTAAGCTTCTTGACGTCTCTCACAAATTTATCTGTTGGTATTATTTTTTCTATTACCATTTGGCCAGCTCTTTTGAAAATTCATCAGGGCTTAGCACCTTATATTTACCGTTTTTAATATCTTTCCATGCCTCTTCCAGACCTTTAAGCGTCTTCAGATCTGCTTTACTCATCTTCGTGTCGATTTTCCTCATCACGATCATCCCCTTCTTTGAAGTTACGGCAAAGACACTTCCTTTGCTTATCTTTAGACGTTTTCTAATATCTTCAGGTATAACTATCTGCCCTTTTGAGCTGGCTTTCGTTATCTCAACCATTTCAGTTTCCATACTAGTAAGATAATCTTACAGATATTTAAAAGTTATGGTATGATGATTGGGACTAATCCAATATTTATTAGTAATAACTTAGAAGTGCATGAAGGCCACGCAGAGTCAGTGGTATAGGAATAAGGGTTTAAGAGTTTGCACATGATATACAAAACATGCCCTTGCCGTTGTCTGTCATAGTGCTGACAATCTCCTTTATACTGGTAGCAGTAAGGCAGATAGGCAGAATCAGGCTGCAGATATGGCAGATAATCCTCGGCGGTGCACTCATAGTTCTTTTAACAGGTCAGATATCAGTAAGTGCAGCTGCATCGTACATTGACCCTACTGTAATAGTCTTTCTAATCGGAATCTTCATCCTTGGCGAGGCGATGGTGAGGAGTGGGTATATACAATACCTTGCACATAGACTGTTCAAACGCTTCGGTTCAGTAGACCATCTTGTACTTGCCATTATCTTCTCCATGGGCTTCGCATCGATGTTCATGCTCAACGATACAATGGCAATAATCGGTACGCCAATAATCATGCTCTTCGCAGTAAAGGAGGGGATAAATCCAAAGCTCATGCTACTATCTTTAGCATTTGCAATAACAACAGGCAGTGTTGCAAGCCCTATCGGGAATCCGCAGAACCTGCTTGTTGCATCAAGCGGTCTTGTAAGCGAGCCGTTTATAACCTTCTTCTCAAACCTTCTGATACCTACGGTAATAAACCTATTCATAGCCTACATCGTCCTCAGGTTTTTCTTCAGGGAAGAGTTTGGGAGCAGGCCCCTTGCACATACAAGCATAAGCATAAAGGACAAAGGGCTTGCAAAACTCTGCAAAATATCGATAGCCCTGCTTGGCATTTCCATATTAACCTACACTGTGCTCGGTACTCTTGGCATGTCAAACGGTCTGAGTTTTGCATACATAGCGATTATCGCAGCCCTGCCGATACTGCTCTTCAGCAAAGAGAGAGTGCAGATAATCAAGGGAATAGATTGGTCAACAATAGTCTTATTCATAGCCCTTTTCGTACTGGTCGGAAGCGTATGGCAGTCAGGCTTCTTCCAGAATGCAATAAACGGCCTGCACCTTGGCATAAGTCAGGTCCCAACTATACTCATTGTAAATATTCTGGGAAGCCAGCTGATATCAAATGTGCCGATGACTCTTCTCTATCTCAAGCTGCTCTCATACACTCATGTGACAACTGCAGCGGCTATGGCTCTTGTAGCCGGAAGCACCATTGCAGGTAACCTGTTTATACTTGGAGCAGCAAGCAACGTGATAATAATACAGATGGCAGAGAAAAAATACAAGAGCTCCTTATCCTTCCTTGATTTTGCAAAAGTGGGGATAGTAGTCACGGTCTTAAATGCGATTGTATACTGGATCTTCCTTACAATATGAGTGGCAGATAAGCCCGAAATTAAC
>JAJYED010000015.1 GCA_021790305.1 Microcaldota archaeon | reverse complement strand
CAGCTCTATCCGCGGATACGCCCCTTCCTATTCCCATACCTATTGCTATTGCATCAGCCTTATCTATCTCCTGCTTAATCCTGCTACCAAAAGCTATGTTGTTTCTCCCATTTGCAAATGCTATTATGTCAGCTGAAAGGCTTCTTACAGGATCCAATATACAGGATGGCACTGCGACCTTTGCATATCCGGCTCCGCTCCTCAAGGCAGCCAAGGTGCTATACGCCGCTCCTGCCGCAAGCACTGGTGCTCCGTGGTAGTCCTTGCTCCCACCAATTATAAGGACGCTTCCATTTGCTCTCTTATCAGAAAGAGGTTTCCTCATGGACATAATGTATTTAAGCTCTACAGGTCCGCTAACATATGCATTTTTAACTTTAAGGCGCATCATATTATTGTCTAGCGCCTGTGCAGAAAGCCCATTTTTGCGTTTACGAAGCATCGTCAAAAAACCGCCGTCAATCGTGTTGTATATGAAAGTCTACAAATATAAAAACAAGCTATGCAGCTATCTTCCTTATAATGTAACCAGTGCGCTTGACATAAAGGAAGGGGACGAGCTGGAATTCATAGAGTTCAATGCAAATGCTTTCCTCGTCTCAAAGAAATCAGATATCCTTAACATGATAATGCAAGGTACTGCCACTAATGTTCCAAAGCCTTCTCAGACTGCAACCAAAGGCCCCTCAGCGATTGAGATACAGGTACTTAAGAAGATAGATACTCTTAGGTACAACGACAGGACAAGGGAGAATGTTGCAAAGCTTCTAAACGATCAGGAGAAAGGTGTACTGTCGGAGATGGTCAAAAAAGACTATCTGAAGCCTTTCAAGAGCAAGCAGGGAATAGAGGTCTACAGCATATCAAAATCGATATATGACAACTTCCTGATGAGGAAAGGAGCTACCAAAAAGCCTTCTCAGGATGACGCATTCAAGGAGCTTCACAAGGAAGTGCAGAGTTACAATGTAAGGAGCAAAGACCCTAACGACGAGTACATAAAGGCACTCTCAAAGAACGGCTATATTGTGCTTCTCAGTGAAGCCGAAGCCTCAAGGGTATCTATGCTCCTCGAACAGAGCATAAGACAGGGTGAAATTCTAGGGACAAGGGCATTCAATAAGAAATTCTACATAGTGCTGAGAGATTACCTGAACAAGTGCTCTCCAAGCATAATAAAGGAGCTCAAGGCAGGTCCTACAAAAGCAGAGGAGATAGCAAGAAAGGCAAAACTTGATGTAGACGGGACAAAGGCCATTCTATACCTGCTAGCCGAAAGCGGTGAAATAACCGAGAAGAAGAAGGATCTCTTTGCGTTAGCCTGAGCTTATCCTGTACTTTATTCATACCACCGCAAAGTGGTTGAAGATAAGTATTACCACTGCGAATATGATTACAGCTATAAGCAATGCCTTCGCATTCATCTGAGGGCCTTGCTCTGGTGCATCATAGAAGCTCAGTATTCCCGCCTGCTGCTGCGGTGTCGATATTGTTGACATGATATCATCTATTTACGATAAATATATTAAACAAATCCTCCTGTCAGTCTGCTGCTCTTTTTCTTGCGTATCGCCTTATCCATCATATCCTTGGTGAAGCCCTTAGGCAGCTTGCCTGTGTTGACATAATTGTAAAGTATGAAGATGAAGGTATTGCTTGTAACGTAATTCAGCATGATTCCGAATACTGTAAGCACTACTCCTACTATCGCCAAAGCTATTCCTGGTATGAATGAGGTAAAAGCTACAATAATGCCTACAATGAAAAGAAGTATACCTGGTATAATGAACATAAGCGCATAAAGGTCAGAGTATATAATTCCTCCAAAGGTAGCGCCGAAGTTCTTGGTTATCATCTTCACACTGCTTTCTATGGATTTTATCGGACCCGTCTTATTGTCTATTATCGAAGGCACGACAAATATTGTGGCCAATGCGAGCGCCATAGATCCTATTGCTCCAATCAAGAATCCTCCAATACCCTGCACTCTGGATTCTATCGCTCTTAATATCGTGATTATTATGGTGTAGAAAACAGCCCATTCAAGAATCTGTACCCAGTACTGCGAAGCCTGCGATAACGCATCTGCAATCGACATTTTCTTTCCAGTCTTGGAGTACTGCCTGAAAGCCAGCAAAAGTGCAACCAGGAAGTATACCGATACAAAGGTCGAGAGAAAACCAAAGAGTATGACTGCAGCAACTATCAGCGTATTGCTTGCAGAGGATATCGTAAGCGCCAGTGGCACAAAAAGCGCAAGAGCGAGCAGACAAGTGACTAATCCGCCTATTATTGGATAAATAAGAAGTCTCTTATCTCCGAATATCAACTTCCTTGTTGCGCTTCCAAGCTTCCATCCATTCTTCAGGTTTTCGAACATATTAACACCAATATGTTATACTAATAATCTTAGTCATCCAGTGTAATTATCCCAGAATCGGAATTTATAATCACTTTATTCCTGAGGACAATTCCTTGAATTCGTCTTCAAGCTCCTCAACAGCCTTAAGAACAAGAGACTTTGCGTTCTTCGAGGACTTTATTATAAGCCTTGTATTCCCTCTCTCAGGGTGCTCCTTAACAACTCCTGCGAAAGATACGCTTTTGTCGTATAGAAGCTTGCTCTTTATGAGCTCGGGTATTCCCCTGTCTATACTGCTGTCGAACTCTATTATGAGCTCCTTCTGGTCGTCCTGCACGATATTAAGCTTCATCAAAATCACTTTTTTTAGCCATCTATCTATATAGCCTGTACAAATAGCTGTAGAACACTAAGCAATAATTAATAAATAACTAACGTTTTATATACATACGCTGTTCTTTTATTCATATGCCTAAAAGGCGATAAAAACAGTAAGGAATTTATATGGCTGACATATTGGAAGTAGACACTGCAGACCTCATATCGAGAGCTGCAGCCAAGCTGAAGGAGAAGGGCCTCAAGAAGCCTGAATACGTTGATTATGTGAAGACCGGAGCCGGCAGGGAACGCCCTCCTACAGATGAGGACTTCTGGTACACCAGATGTGCATCGGTACTGAGACAGGTATACCTGAATGGTCCTATAGGGATCTCAAGGCTCAGGGCCAGATACGGCAACAGGAAGAACCACACCAGCCACAGACACCATCATTACAAAGGAGGGGGCAGCGTGATAAAGGATGCATTCGACGAATTGGAGAGGGCCGGATACGTGAAGACCTCTAAGCAGGGAAGGACTATAACGCCTGCTGGCAGGTCATTCCTCGACAAGACGGCAAACGATATGCTAAAGGGTGCCTGAAAGTGCCTGATAACACAGAGGATGCGGCAAGAAAGGAGCTAAACAAGCGGCTGAAGGCTATACAGCTGGAGCAGCAGAAGCGCCTTCTTGCAAAGAGGTATATGACAGACGGAGCATACGAGAGGCTTATGAATGTTCGCGTCTCAAATTATGATCTATACATGAATATACTGAACATGATAATATCTACGGCGCAGTCGGGCAGATTTTCCGAAAGGATAACGGAGAAGCAGCTTGTAGAGATTTTATCAAGGCTTACATACAAGCCTGAACCAAAGATAGAATTCAAGAGGAAATAAGTGGATAATATGGTAAAAAAAAGCAGAGCAAAGAAGTCAAGGCTTGCAAAGAAGATCAAGCAGAACCGCAGGATCCCTATGCTTGCAATCCTCAAGACCCACAGGAAGATACAGCAGAACAAGTTTGCAAGAGACTGGAAGCACAAGAAGCTCAGGATAAAGGATTAAGCCAATTCCTTTCTTTTTCTAGATGTTGCTGAGCCTCTCCTTTATCTCCTTTATGTCTAATTTTGTAGTAAGAAGGGGTATCTTCTCTATCTGTGATATCTTCACCGCAAGCTTATCAACATTGTCTATATTCTGTATCACTACGACTCTAGGCTTTATCGGAGCCACTCTTATTACTACCATAGGCGACCTGCCGGTCGATACCTGGTCAAATATGAAGACGCGCTCGTTGGTCGTTCCGAAGAGCCTTGGGTAATCGCTAGGGGATATCTCAAGTATGACTCTCAAAGAGTCCAGAAGTGTGTAACCGAAGAGTTTTATGTTGTCCAGAGCAGCAGGATTGGAGACTACCTTTGCCTCTATTATCCTTACAAAATCATTTCCGTTTATAGGCGATGAGAAATCATGCACTGTATAGAATGGAGCATCGCTCTGAGGGGCAAGATTGTACTTCTCAAGATTCTTTATTACGCTTCCGCCTCTCTCTTCATCCATCGCAAAGAGCGTCTCAACGAACCTCTTTATTATACCTACACCAGGACTGGCTCTCCTGTTGCCTTCATAATCGCTTATAGTAGAAGTAGATATCTTCAGGCTCTTTGCCAGCTCTGTCTGTGAGATGCCAAACAGCTCCCTCCACTTCTTCATATTGCTTCCAGGACTGTCTGATAATGCTATCTCTCCTGCTATTCTCTCTTTTAAGCTGTCCATCAAAATCTATTCTCAGTAAAGCTTTATAAGCCAACTGCCGAACTATGCATCGGCATATCACGATTCTATGCTCTCTTCCTTTTCTTCCCCTTGCTCTTCTTCGTAGCCTTCTTAGGTTTCCTATGCCTTACTGCGGGTCTTCTGCCTATCGAGGCATAAATGCTCTCAACCTCCTTTCCTTCCTGCTCCTCTACCGCCTTTGGTTTCATGAATAAGGCATAAAACATGATTATTATACCTGCTATAACCGCAAGGGTGCTGAATACGTTGAGCGCTATATTCCCATATGAGTAGTTCTGCTCTGAAGATGCCAGGGAAGATACGCTCCTGTTGAGCATTGTATAAAATACCGTATTTGATTTGTTTTCGTAGTTCTGGAATACCGCATAATATGTGCCATTTCCTATTATTGTCTGGTTTCGATACCAGTAATTAGGCGCCTGTGCCAGGGATATGTTTGTAATGTAAGGGAACATTCCATGCGTGCTGTTATAAATAGTATATATGAGCCCATTCCCCTGCAAATACGCCGCATTTCCTATGCCAGTTAAATTGGACTGGGGAAGC
Source organism: Microcaldota archaeon (assembly GCA_021790305.1). Classification (GTDB taxonomy): domain Archaea; phylum Micrarchaeota; class Micrarchaeia; order Micrarchaeales; family CABMGC01; genus JAKAUU01. The sequence continues at coordinate 11,838 of JAJYED010000015.1, read as the reverse complement.
ATTCCCTTTGCAGTGCTGTTCATCAGGAAGAAGTTAATTGGAACAGTTGAATTGTAGACTATCTGCAATATTGACTCATTCCTTATCGATATAGGCACGAAGAAACCTGACTTGGGCTGCAATGCAAGGGTCTGCGTCGAAGATATGTAATTAGGTATATTGGAGAAAATGCTCTGCACAGAGGCGTACGCCATTATTATTCCGGCAAGCAAAAGCAGGAAACCAAAACCGAGCACTCTTTTATTCATCATAATCAAAAGTAATTAGGTACAAATGATTTATATTCTTTGATTATTGATAAGTATATAGTTGATAGCTTATGGACGAACAAATAAACATGATAAAAACAGGTATAGAGGGTCTTGACGATTTGATAGGTGGCGGAATACCATTCGCAAATCAAGTAGTTCTTGCAGGAGGACCTGGTGCGGGAAAGACTCTTCTAAGCTTTGAAATTCTCTACAGGAATGCAAAGATGGGAAACAAGGGCATATACTTCTCTCTGGAAGAGAGTGAAGGAAAGCTAGTCTCAAACCTCAAATCCACATTCTCGCAATTTACTGATGTGGATGACCTGATAAAAAAGAAAATCATAATCGTTGAAGGGAGGCAGATAAGCGCAGAGCTTTCTAACAGGCCTTCCGAAACGGAGCATGAATTCGGCAATATCGTTTCGCAGATGGAATCCATGATCTTCAAGGAGAGCGCAAAACTGATAATCGTAGATTCAAGCGCAATCCTGAGTCTTCTGGTGCAGACGCCTCTGATGTACAGAAGGCTTATGCTCGCATTGTCAAGCAACTTCAGAAGACTAGGCGTAACCACTATCCTTATAGTGGAATCGAACAATCTTGAGAGGAGCAAGGTTGAGTTCAAGCCCGAATACTTCATCTTCGACGGCATAATAATGATGTATCAGAATGGGAAGCAGGAGAAGAGGACAACAGGCATAGAAGTGATAAAGATGCGCGGAGCAAAGCACAGTTTCTACACTGCGCCTTACGAGATAACCTCTTCAGGAATAAAGATATCGCCTATAACTGACCAGATATAAACTGGCGTAACGGTGTTACTGCGAAAAAAAATGCCAAAGCAAATGCCAATGCCAAGACGGACTCAGCAGAAAAGGAGAAGCTATTTGCGTTCGGGATAGTTGCCGCGATACTTGTAATTGCCGCAGTGCTATCCATGTTCATAAATACCGGGCATTCTTCAAACTTCTGCGGCTCGCAGTTCACAAGCCAGCAGAGGTACACCTGCCTTGAGTCTCTTGCAGTAAGTTCTGACAATAGCACAGCCTGCGCATCTCTTTCAGGAAGCTACCAGGACAACTGCTACGCGCAGATAGCTGCGAAGGAGAGCAATATTCAATTATGCGGCAATGTATCCAATTACACGCTGAAAGCAGCATGCACGACAGAGGTTGCAAACAGCACCGGAACTTATGACTATTGCCTGCAGCTGAACCAGCCTTACAATGATGCATGCCTTTATTCCATAGGAACAAGCAGAAGAAACGAATCTGCATGCTCTTCGATAACAAACACTACTCTTTCCGACACATGCTCCTATACAATATACTTTACAAAAGCTACTGAACAAAGGAATTCCACTTACTGCTCGCTCATAAGCAACGGCACATACGCGCAGACAGGAAAGATTCTGAATTCTACTCTTAGCCAGAATAACGGTTCAACAGTAGGGAATCTCGCCATCATCTTCTACTACTACAGCTCATACCTAAACCTGTCGATCTCACCAAGGGATATGTGCTACTACTCACTGGCATACCAGACCAGCAGCCCGTCATACTGCCAAGGGATAACAAATTCATCCATCAAAACACTATGCCAGAAAGCATACACCGTAAACAACACTTTAAACGGAACTTCCTACTACGGAAACCTATCCAAACTCTGCTCCGTATCAGGACAGAGCTCATGCGCCTATTCGACATTGTTAAATGCGATATACTACAAGAATCTTACTGCATGCCGATCCCTTAACGGCAGTGCAAGTACCGGGTGCTTTGCGTCGCTCGCATCATACTACCACAACTCATCATACTGCGGATACATAACAAATGCGACACTGAACAGCGCATGTGTGGAGAGTGTTTTATATACTAACAGCACAAATAGCTCAGTATGAAAGCACTGATTACATGCGTAAGCGGAGTCGAGCTGAACAGGAAGTACAATCTGCTTACTATTCTGGAAGGTAGCCCTGTGGTTGTTGAATCATCAGAGCGCACAAAATTCAATACTGGCGAAGCTGTAGATTACTCTGGAAACGGCCTCGTAGCGATATCTGAGCCTAAGGAAGAGTTGTACAAAACCCTCTCAGAAGCTGTGGATTCGGCATCAGAAGGCATACAGAGGAGCAATCCATATTCAATAGGCATAAGGGAGATAGACGAAGCAACGGAACGGATGTGGCCAAAGCTGGAGCATGCTGCAAAGCTCCTCCTAAGGAAGCTCTTCTTCTCTGTACCTATAATAATAAGGTTCCACAACGACGCTGACGGATCAAGCGGTGCATGTTCATTGTACAAAAGCATAGACCTGCTCTATGAAAAGATTGGAGCGATAAACAGCCCATATTGGATAATGCACAAGGGAATATCATACAGGAAGGAGGATGCGGAATCAGACACTCTTTTCTTCAATGCCTACTCATCATATGAAAAACCCTTAATCCTAATGGTGGACTTCGGGACCTCTCCGGAGAGCAATGAAGGAATAGGGGCAATCAAAGACAAAGCCGACATAATATGGCTTGATCACCATCCGCTTCATGACGATGCAGAATGTCAGAAGCTAAAGTATTACATAAATCCATGGCAGTTCTCATCGGATTCGAACTATACTGCAGGAACCCTCGCATCGATATTTGCATCAATACTCTCAAATGCCGACGTCAAAGAGTTCATATACTCTTCAATGATAGGAGATTACAGTGATTACAGGGTAACGTTTGATGACGCTATGGGCACGGCAGCCATACTGGACATGCTGACAAGCGATCCTACCATAATAGGCTCATCGGATAATATCTCGCCAAAGGAGCTGCTGAATGCAGTGAATGGGCAGAAGAGGCAGGAGCTGCTTAATTTTGCAAATGTGGTGCTTAACGAGGTTCTTGATAACTCTTTCAAGGAGTCCAAACGGTATGAGACGCAGAACGGAATAGCGATATATGTGCTTGATTACGAAAGGGTGAAGCCTGAATCGAAGTACCCTCTTCCAGGAAGGTTCTCATCAAAATTCCTGGAAAGGCTTGAGGAAAAAGAGAAGAGCGGAGTGATAGTGATGGTGCATGCAGGCGCATACATCTCGATAAGGTCAAATGTGAGCAACAGAGCAGTAAGCATAAAGAGAGCGATAGAGCTTGCATCTGAGAGCAAGCCAGGACTGATAGAATCTTATGGCGGACATGAGTATGCTTCAAGCGTCAAAGTACGTATAAAGGAATCAAAACCTGAGGTAATAACCGCGCTTGTAAATGCTGTAAAGAGCATGGACTCTAAAGAAGTTAAATGAAAAACTGTTCGCAGCTCAGAATCAGACTCCGTGGAACCAGAAGCCCTTCTCCTTCTTGTCTTTTCCCGTAAACTTTGCGAAGATGCCCTTCTTTGCAGGTGCAGCTTCTATTCCATACTCCTTTGCTATTTCAGGATACCTGACTATGTAACTCTGCTGCCATTCATGGAACTTCTCCTGCTTCTTCCTCTCTCCTTCAAGCGTCTTTTGCATATACTCTGGCTTCATCTTCTTCCATTCCTCTCTGGTGTAGCCGTAAGGCGCATGCTCCCTTATCTGTGCAGGGTCAAACTGAGGCTTGTAGATCTCACTTATGTAGTCTACCTCTCTTTCAGCTATGCCCTTAGGGTCTATGTGTACTCCCTGTTCTGCAAAGAACTTGATTATCTCATCCTTGCTTATCTTGTCCTTTGAATTTGCAGCCCCAGTAGGGTTGTATGTTATGGTTACCTTGCCTCTGATAAACTCTATCTTCGCCTTGAGTACGGAATCGAGCAGAAGGAGCCTGTACTGTATCCTTGCCGAATGGGGTATGTCCTTCAGCTCCTGCTTGTCAACGCCAGTTATGACCATCTCTCGTACCATCTTGTAAGGTATCCTGTATGATTTGCCATTCTCAGTTACTGTATAGTCTATGTATTCGTCCTTGCCAGTATTCTTAAGATCCTTGGCGAATCCGCTTTCCTCTTTTATGTCTCTACGGTCCATCGTGAGCTACCTCCTGAGATATTTTACAAACGAATCAGCAGTTGCCTCCGCAGCCGCACTTCCCTCCGCATGCGCATGAGTCTCCTTCAGCCTCTGCCTCATGTGCATGGCCATGCTCCTCCTTTGCATCCTCTGTGTGGGTGTGACCTGCTTCGGCAGCCATCGCAGTCATCTGCATAGGCTGTGCGGCTACACGCTGGCTCTTGGCTGACTTGTTTATCAGCGCCTGCTCCCTGTTTACAGGAAACATGAAGTAATCGCCCATGTTATCATATGCCTTCTTGTATAGATCAGATGATTCAAGAGCCTTTACATCACGCTTGTACTTGTCTGACGCATATGTCCAATCATGGTGCATCTCCTGCCACTGCTTTGAAGGTATTGCGTACTGTCTCTGCAGCTTGTCCCTGTATATCTCAGGGAAGACATTGAAGGTGCAGAATGGAAGAACTCTTCCATCAGGCATCGAGTAGTGTATATCACACTTCTCTACCCTCTTTATGTCATAAGTATATTCGTCCTGGAAGTGCATCATTCCGAGGAACAATGACTTTAGCTGGAACCTGCCCATAGTTGCAAAGTCTCTCTTCATGAGAAGGCTCATGAACATCTTTGAGAAGTTTACAGACTTAGGCTGCTTTTCCTTGTCTATGAACTTCCTCAACTGCAATAATGCCCTCGTTGCAACTACTCTCCTCTCAAGCTTCGACTTGCCCTCCATCTCGTTTATCGCATTCTGCAGGTGCTCGAACAGGCCCTCTACATTTACGAATCTTGTTATAGGGACTATTCTTCCATCAGGATCCTGGAAGATGTACGAACCGGCTCCGCATGCAAAGTGTATGGACAGGTCGTACTTGTATTCGCCTGAGAGTGCTTCTATGAACCTGTTTATGCCTCCTACGTAAGGCACTGAGAACCAGTCCTCCTTCATTATGACGCCATCGGTCTGCTCCTCTATGAGCTTTATAGCCCCAGGTATGGATATTCTCTGCTTCTCCCTCAATCTTGAAGGCATTCTTCCTACCAGTGATACCGGCTGGAAGTTGACTGCCTTTACGACATCGGTATTGTTCAGTGCAAAGTTTATCATCTTGCCCATTTCATGGTCGTTGACCCCTCTTATCACTGTAGGCACAAGAACGACTCCGAGGTTTGCCTTTCTGCATGCATCTATCGTCTTAGGAACCTCCCAGTGATTCTTAGGGTTGGCCCTCTTTGAGACTCCGTCAAAGCTCATGTATAAGCAGCTCACTCCTGCGTGCTTAAGCTTTATCGCAAGTTCAGGGTTCTCTCCAAGGATTATTCCTGTAGTGTTAAGCTGTATCTGGTCGAAGCCAGCCTTCTTTGCCATTCCCACTATCTCAAGTATGTCTGAGCGCATGAGCGGCTCGCCTCCTGTTATCTGCAGTGCGTTAGCAGGTATCGGCTTCTGCGTCCTGAGCACGTGGAAGAGATGGTCTATCTCGTCTCTTGTAGGCTCGTATATCGCCTCTCCCTCCTTTGCGTAGAAGAAGCAGTACCAGCAGCTCAGGTGACATCTGTTCGTTATGACCACGTTTGCAAGGCCGGTGTGTGACTTGTGCCTCTCGCATATTCCACAGTCATAAGGGCAGTTCTCTCCCTTGTTTATGTAGTTAGGGTTGTCGAATCCTCTGCCATAGTAATTGTAATCGCGCATCTTCATGTACATGTCATAGTCTTCCCAGTACTTCTCCACTGTCATGCCGTGCTCTTCACAGGTCTTCCTTATCATGACATTATCTCCGTCACGATAGATTATACCATCGACTATGAGCTTGCATTCTGGACAAACGGTCTTAGTCCTCTCAAGCACAGGCATCCTTTCTATATACTCCATGGTCCTGTGATAAGGCGCTAATACGGGGTTTGTAAGATCCTCAGCAGCATCTCCTTTCTGCTCTGGTCTCTTGTTGTTTATATTTATTACAAGATTCTGATCTACAGTCTCCATTATTACCGAGTTATTGTTTTCTCCACTCATCCAATTTCACCGGGCTTTTATCGTTCTGTATTGTGTGTATAAACTTATTTAAAGCATGCTATGATTATTAAAATCTTTTTTATATATGAGCTTCATCAAGCAGACGAAACGTATTTATTTTCCCTCTGCAAACCTGCCGATTATCGGCACAAGCTTCCTCGCAACCTCCTTTGGATGCAGTCCATTCCCTCTTGCTATATTCTCTATTATAAGGTTAATTGTCTTAGGCTGTTTGGCATACTCACGTACAAGTTTAGGGTTCTCCTCCAGATACCTGTTTATCAGCTCCCCAAGCTGGGCATCTGACAACTGCGAATACTCTACCTTTACCGTTTTGCCTGATTCAAGGTCTGCTATGACCTCTTTGGACACCTCCTTCCCTTCCTCTATTAATAATACTATATTATCCAGTACCTTATCAGGAACACTGCCCATGCTTCCGTACTTCTTGTAGCGCTCTATGCCATGTATGATGCTCCTCAGGCTGTGCCTGTTTCTTAACCGCTCTATCTGCCTCAAGGAGTCCTTGTCAAGCATTATTATCTCAGATACCGTCCTGGGGCTGACATCCGTGCCTTTTGCAAGCTCAATCGCCACTTCATTTGCATAAACCGGCTCATTGAACTCCAGTCCTGCAATGTCAAAGGCTGTAAGGTCAGGCTCAAAGACATAGCCGTACTCCTCATCGCTCTCCTTCTCCCTCAGCGTCTGCGTGGATCTTGACTTCTCGTTATAGCCGCGGGTCTCCCTTGCTATCTCTTCATTGTTCTTTATCAGTTCCGTCTGCCTCTCTATCTCAAACCTCAGCGTCTCTATCATGTTCTTTATCCCGGTTACGTTCTTTACCTCGACCCTTGTCTCAGCCAATGATATGTTGACATCTGCCTTTATCTCCTTGTTTATGTCAACTCCTAAGTAGTAGAGCATGCTTCTCAGACCGCTAATGAAGCTGCGCATCTCCTCCTCGCTGCTGATATCAGGTTCGGTAACGATCTCTACAAGCGGTGTGCCAGACCTGTTGAAGTCTATGAGCGTAAGCGCTCCGTCCCTTATTATCTGTGCCGGGTCCTCTTCTATCTGCACTCTCCTGATCCTTATCCTCTTTTCACCTATTGCAAGATGGCCCTTGCTTCCAACAGCGCCCTCCATCTGGGTTATCTGGTAGGATTTCGGAAGGTCAGGATAGAAGTATACCTTCCTTACAAAAGATATCCTCTTGTTTATAGGGCAGTGGAGAGCATTGGCTATTCCCATTGCAGCTTCAACAGCGCCCTTGTTCAGCATAGGCTTCGATCCTGGGAAGCCCATGCATATCGGGCATATGGAAGAATTTGGCTCCGCTCCTTCAGTGCTGCATGAACAGAACAGCTTCGACCTTGTAGGAAGTGCGACATGCACCTCTAATCCTATCTTCATAGCTCTCCCAGGTTTTTCCTGTAAACGTATTCAAATCCCTCTTCCCACTCCTTTACGAAATCAAGTATGGCATAATCATTTCCATGCCCTGTAACCAACTGTGCGCCAAGCGGCATACCATCAACATAATCATAAGGGAAGGAGACATGAGGGAAGCCACCGAGGTTTGGCGGTATCGTAAACAGGTCCATCGAGTAGCTCTCAACAGGCGAGAGCTTCTTCACATCTGCAATCTTTGGCGCTTTTATCGGCAGTGTTGGCGAGAGTATGTAACCCTCCTTGAGCATCCTGTCCATCTCCTTTATCAGCATCCTGCGTATCACGAGCGCTTTTGTATAATACTTGTCCTTGACACTCTCGCTCCTTATGAAGGTGCCAAGAAGTATCCTCCTCTTCGCTTCTATGCCAAAGCTCTCCCTCGCATCGGTGAAGAATTCATTATACTGCTTGTAAAAGTCCTCTGACATCAGTCCGTACTTGTATCCTGTATACTTAGCAAGATTTGTCGATGCCTCTGCCATCGCGATTATATAATAAGGAGCGATCGCCTTCTCCATTATCGATGAATCGACATGAACTATCTCATATCTGCTTCCCAACTTGTTCAGCAGCTTCTCAAAAGCTGCTCTGATGCCAGAGTCTGCCTTTTCAAGCATACCATTGATTACGAATATCTTCTTCCTTCGCTCCAAGGTTATCTTTTCAACAGCGCATGTTGTGTCATAATCATCTATCCCTCTTATCATGTCAAAGACAATCCTTGCGTCATCGCTGCTCCTTGCCATCACCCCTATCTTGTCAAGGGAGTTCGCATAATCTATCAGCCCATATCTTGATACGGTGCCATATGTGGGCGTAAAACCGACAACTCCGTTAAGAGAGGCAGGAGCTGCTATGCTCCCTCCTGTAGACTCTGCTATGGAGACCTGGTACTTCATAAGAGCAGCTGCAACCGCTGCACCGCTGCTTGATCCCCCTGCAGCATACTCCCTGTCAAATGCGTTTCTCGCAGGTACCTCTGTATTGGTTCCAAAGGTGCCGAAGCCGAACTCATCCATGCCTGTGACTCCTGCAAATGCAAACCTTTTGTCAGATATGATGCGCTCAACGGCAGTGGCATTGAAACTCGGCACATATCCTTTAAGCATCTTTGAACCTGCATCTGTCTCAAAACCCCTAACGCAGATATTGGCCTTGGTGCTGAGGAGAAAGCCGCCCTTTGCATCCTTGTTGATAAGATTGAACGCATGATGCTCCTCATTCGCTCTCTCCAACTGCGCAAAAAGATTATCGTAATAGTCCTTCTGCTTCTCAATCCCATTGAATTCTTCTATATAACTGGTCATCCGATCCTTCCTTATAATTTGGGCCCTACGATATAGCCGTTGCTTGTTTTAGCTCTCTTCTTCAGGCTCTCTGAATCTGCAAATGGCTTTACCTTATCCTCTCTCAGCCTTCCAGGAATCTCTACAGGATGGTATGCCGGCTCTCCATCCGCTTCCAAGGAAGAGATCTCGTCAAAATAAGCTATTACCTGCTCAAAATCACTCTTTATCTGCACACGCTCCTCAGCGCTGACTCTAAGCCTTGTTATCTTCAGAAGCCTGTCAAACTCTTTATCCTGCATATGAACACTACTTCCTACAAATCAGCTTAAAATATCTTTGTACAACGCATGCTCCAATTCTAAAGTATTGGACATGTATTTATATATAAGAAAAACCCTAATTTAAATGTGATTATATGGCACGATCCACGATAAGTGACACTCCAAAAAATGTACCATTATCAAAAGAGGCATTAAATATGCTTGAAGCAAGGAGGAAAAACCAGGCAGAGAGCTACTCCGACATTCTCGTAAGGGCACTAAAAGATAACACACCTGCAAAAGCTAAGAAAAAGATACGCATGAGTGAAGCAGGATTCCGGTCCTTGGTGAGGCAAGACGCTGAAGATTTTAAAGAACTAGGTGACGGTTACAGTGGGGGTTATGAATGGTAACAACCTAACCTTCTCAGTTACAAGGTAATCACTCATCTATCTTTTCTAGTCTTGTTCCTATTAAGGGACTTCTTCAGATCCTCCTTCAGTCTGTCTGCTATGTAATTCTTGGAGAATGCATCTGCCCTTGCGGCAATCGCAAGCTTTGTAGCGTATACTCTCGCTATCCTTCCTCTGTCCTCCCTTCCTGCATTGGCTATATCCTGCATCTTGAATAAAGCTCCGTACTTTGGCGGTTTGGAACCGAATTTCAGATGCTTGAACAATGCCTTCTCTGCTCCAAGGAGCTGTATCGTGCTTGCAGGCATGAGCGCAAGTTTCTCTACAGAACCTGCCTTTGCAAGCAGTTCCGCGGCAATCTTGTAATCTATTAGGGCGGTGACATTCGGCATGAGCCTCTCCGCGCTCTCCTTTATGTATTCCAGGATCTTCTCATTGAGCTCTATCATCTGTATCTCATGCTCGGCTATGCTCTTCAGGAGCGCATACTCCTTTTCCTCAGGGTCGGCTCCCATGCTGTTCTGCGCGCTCTTTGCAACATTGCCTGCGTTCTCCCAGAATATCTTCTCAAGCTTCTCTGCGCTTACGCTTTTCTTTTCCTTCCCGTACTCTGCCACAAACATGGCATAGCTTCTCGGGCTTCCCGTCTTGAGCTCCGGGAAGTACATGCTGTACCACTCCTCAAGCTTCTCGTTCATCAGATTGATCATGCGTTCATTCTCCGTGTACGTGGAGAATGCCTGTATGAGCGAGTGGTCCATCTTAGAATAGGCTTCGCTGACGTTTATCTTCGCGTTTTCCAGCAAACGCGTCCTCTTTTCCTTTATACTCTCGCTTACAGAATCACCAAATGCAAAATACAGCTAACTAACATACAAGGTAAAGAATAAATAATCTTCATACTTCAATCCTTTTAGTTATCATAGAGGCATAGCATGGAAAAGAGCGAGTTGCGTTCAGAGGACATCATAAAAAGAAGGTCAATCTTCTACAAGGCATTCAGCATATATGGCGAGCCTGCAGGCTTCTATGATTTCGGACCGATAGGCCTTTCGATAAAGAGGAATATAGAGAAGGCATGGAGGAAGGCTGTTCCTGAACATCCGGGCTTCATAGAGATAGAGGTTACGACTCTTGCCCCTGAGCCTGTGTTCAAGGCAAGCGGCCATCTCTCAACCTTCACAGATCCTATAATAGTCTGCAGCTCCTGCCATTCTGGAAACAGGGCGGACAAGATTCTGGAAAGCTTCTATTCAAAGAAGAATGACAAGGCAGCCATGATTGCGCTCAGGAAGATGGACATAAAAGGCATGGAAGCCGAGATAAAGAAGAACAGGCTGAAGTGCGAAAAGTGCGGCACAGAACTTACCGGCAAGGTCGAGTACTTCAACCTGATGTTCAAGAGCTATGCCGGCCAGGGCACAGCTGAACCAATGTACCTGAGGCCTGAAACCGCGCAGGGAATATTCATGGACTTCAAGGAGCTGTACAGGCTCAACTCACTAAAACTTCCATGTGCAATCTGCCAGTCCGGAAAGGCCTATAGGAATGAGATCTCTCCAAGGCAGCAGCTTGTCCGCATGCGTGAATTCACGCAGATGGAAGCCGAACTCTTCTACGACCCGAAGACAGACTTCAACAGCACGCCTCTTGGCGAATATTCAAAGAGCCACAAGATATTCGATACAGAGATACTCTTTGCAGAGAGCGGAAAGGATCCGAAGAAGATAAGCATAAAAGAGTTGATAGACACAAAGAAGGTTCCTAATGAGTACTTTGCATTCATGATCTACAAGGATTACGAATTCATGAAGAGCATAGGCTTCGAGACAGAGGAGTACTGGTTCAGGGAGATTGAGAAGGAGGAACTACCTCATTATTCGAGATGCAACCTTGACGTAGAGACTGAGACGTCATACGGTACCATAGAGATTACTGGCATAGCTGACAGGGGGACGTTCGACCTGCAGTCGCATTCAAAACTATCCGGACAAGACCTTTCAATAATGAATGGAGAGGAGAAGATACTTCCAAGTGTTGCAGAACTCAGCATCGGCCTTGACAGAATCCTTCTTGCAATTCTCGACAAGAAGACAGTCGATGACAAGGAGAGAGGATGGAAGTGGCTGAAGCTGGAAAAGAGAATAGCTCCTTACGATTATTCAA
>JAJYED010000014.1:15499-17326 GCA_021790305.1 Microcaldota archaeon | reverse complement strand
ATCAGAGAACCTAGACCTCCGATCACAGTTCCAAAATACGAGCCGAACACGCCATGGCATGTTCCTGCCTCATTTGCCTGGTTGTATCCTGGAGACTGCAGTGTTCCTTGTGCAGATACCATGCTGAACAGCATGGTTATTGCCAATACCGATATTCCTATTGCTGTTGTCTTATTCATAGACTCACTTTTATCCTATATCCCGGACAGATTTATTATATGCTGGGTTTTAGTGGAACTGTAACTTTTGTGAAGTTGGTGTGGATGATGCCTTCTGGACAGAATGCACCGTGTAATGCTATACTGTACAGCAACTGAGCTTGGAGATGTCCTGGTAGAATGCCATTGCAGCAAGCTTCAGGCTCTCGCTAAGCGTCGGGAACACATGAACAGTGTCTATTATGTCATCTATAGTAAGACCGAATTTAACTGCAAGCACTCCTTCATGTATCAGCTCTGCGGCATGCGGTGCGAGTATGTGCACCCCCAATATCCTCTTTGTCTTATTGTCTATCACTATCTTTGCCAGGCCTCTGGTATCGCCGATTATAGCTGATTTTGCTACAAATTTTAGTTCTAGAGGGCTGCAGCTGCACCTTATCTTGTTTTTAATGACCTGCTCTTCGGTCATTCCGACCATCGCAGCCTCTGGATACGTAAATATTGCACTTGGCACTTCATTCAGATTTATAGTCTTCTTCGCATTCTCGAAGATGTTTGATGTTGCAATATTGCCTTCTTTCGCAGCAAGCGTCTCAAGCATCGGCTCTCCCGTCACATCTCCTGCAGCACATATGTTTCCTGCAGTGGTCTTTAGCTCCTTGTCAACTTTTATGAAGTTCCTCTCGTTTAGCTTCACTCCTGCAGAATTAAGATTAAGTTCTTCTATGTTGGCTGTTCTTCCCGTTGCAAAGAGTATCTCTTGGGCTTCAAAGAGCTGCTCCTTTCCTTTGATATTTACGGTTATTCCTGTCGACTCTTTACTCGATTCTATCCTTTGTAATTCAGCGTTGGTCACTACCTTGATCCCATCCTCATCCATATACTCGGCCATATAATTGCTTATCTCAGGCTCCCAGTTTGGTATTATCCTGCTGCTTCTCTGAAGCAATGTGACTTTTACCCCGAGTCTTGCAAATAGCTGTGTGAATTCTAGGCCTAGCGCCCTCCCGCCTACGACTATCAATGATTCTGGAAGCTCTTTCATTGACAAGGCCTCTTCGTTTGTAAGATACCTTGCCTTTTCTATCCCTTCGATCTTTGGAACAGATGCTCTTGCGCCTGTCGCTATAAGCGTATTTTTTGAGTGTACCTCTTCTGTCCCTGCAATGATCGTATTTGCATCTTCGAACTTCCCTAATTTGTCTATGAAGGTGATGTTCTCCATCCCTTTCAGCACATCCACATATTTCTGATTTCTTAACTCATCCACCAGTTTGTTCTTCTCTGCAACTATCTCCCCGTACTCTATCTTTCCGATCTCGTATCGCAGTCCTGAATATCTTCTTTTTCTTAGCTCCTCTACGAAGGTACTTACTGTTATCATCCTCTTGCTTGGTACACAGCCGACATTTATGCATGTTCCTCCCAGTACTGCACCTTTAGTTGCACCGTGGCCTATCATTACCGTCTTGATTCCAAGCTCATTTGCTTTTATAGCTGCCGCAAAGGCTGCAGAACCCTGCCCCAATATCGCATATTCGAAATCTTCTATTTAACCACCTTTGAAATATACTCCTTGTTTGCAATATCACAAGAGATTATCTGCTTTTTGTAGTCATCTATGTGCCTGATTATGCTTCTTACTGTCTGTTTTACTTCCGTATTT
>JAJYED010000014.1:0-15489 GCA_021790305.1 Microcaldota archaeon | reverse complement strand
TTACATTAACAAAACCGCAATTAAGCAGGCAGTTTAGATGATGGGAGGCATTGCTCTGCTCGATACCTGTAATTTCAATGATCTCGCTTACATTAAGGTCATCATTTTCAAGCGCCTCCAGTATACTGAACCTGCTGTAATCCCCTATCGCATAGAAGAATGCCTTAAACTCTGATTTGTCCATATGATCACGCTATAAAGAGCTGTTTATTGCTCCTTTCAATTGGCCCATAGTCGAAGCAGGGGATCCGTTTATATATAACACAGTGCCGTTTGACGAGATAAGATAGTATATGTCAAGATAGCCGTTAGGGTCGTATCTTGCAGTCATGTTATATCCTGAAAGAGCCGGTATTAATGTATTGTTAGAGTAAGCATTTGGTGCATAAGAGCTTACAAAATTTGTTATTGCCGGGCCTGGGTAACCAAGGTCATTGTACATCTCCAATTCCACTATCTTGATCCCGTGGCTCTTGAAGAACTGATAATTCTGATTTACAGCCTGATTTCCCTGCGCACATGTGGAACACCATGTAGCTACAAACCATAAGAGAGTAGTGTGCCCCTTGTATCTGGAGAGATTTGCATATGAACCGTTATCCAGAAGAAAATTATAATCCGGAGCTTTAGACCCTACAGTAATATTTTTTGTATTTTTACTCCCGATATTCTGATTTGATTGCATAAACAACAGCACAGCTGCAATTACTACAATCCCGACTGCCACACCTATTATCAGGCTTTTTTTCATTTTTTCACCTTACAACATCTATCAATGTTTCTTGTTACGAGCAAGACACTGAAAACAAGAAGTATTATTGAGGATATGATAAATAGTATCTCGTAGGTTGCAAACGGTCCCTGAATAGTGCCGGTTATCCCCAGTATCGTTGATGTGGATGCACCGAATGCAGCGAGTATGGCAGGTATAAACGATGTGCAGCAAAGACTGCTCGGCAGTATCGCGGCGATCACTGCCCCGAAGCCTGTCTTGCTGCTCGTTGAAGCCCGATTTGCAAATGCATAGGCATTTGCAGCAAGAGAGAGTCCGAGGAGCACACTGATTAATGCCGATGCTGTCAGAGAGTATATATTGAGTCCTAGCGCTATCTTGGGCTGAGAGAGATTTAACGAAGAGCTGGAGATGAGAAACGAATAACCGAAAAAGGATAATGCTGTTATAAGTAGAAAAGCGAATAGGTAAGCCTTAGAGCCCAATACTAAGCGTATGGCATTTATTGTGCCGAAGTCTTTTGCCATGATATATGAATAGCCAATCATATTTATAATACTTACTTCGTTTCAGTTTTATTCTAGTTATGCAGGGAGAGAGATTTGAACTCTCGAACCCCTACGGGAGCAGGCCCTGAACCTGCCGCATTTGACCAGGCTTTGCTATCCCTGCATAGGATAGATTAGTATCAATAAGGAAAGACTAAAAAAGAGTTAGGTTACTGCTTGTATATAAACGCAGCCTGTAGTAGGATCTGTAGGACATGTGGCAAGGTCAGTTACATTGATCAGATATGTGCCGGGCGTAGTTATTCCTTGGAGATTGCCGCTCACTGTTACCGGCACATATTCAGTTATATAGCTAGGCCCTGCAGCCGAGTCTACAACAAATATTACAAGATTCCCTACACCACCAGTAGTATTGCCAACATATATGCTGCTGACTCCTGGAGGGACGTTTATGCTCGTTATCACTCTTGCAGGAGGACCTTCACTCCCTACTATCGATGCTACGCTTGCAAGATTCGAGGCTGCCTGCTGTGACTCTGCACTGCCGAAAGAGGTGTTTGCATTAGATACCTGTATGAATGCGATTACGACTACAGGAAGGAGTATTGCAAGGCCGAAAGAGAGCGTGAGCAGAAGCTCAAAGCTGGACTGCCCCTTCCTGCCCCTTGATCGCATTCTTCCACCAGTCACTCTCTCTCCCTATTTGTTATTATGAGCTCCTTCTGGTTTTTAATCTTGTCGTACATGATCTTCTCCAGCTTCTGCATTGTTTTGTACAGGTTGAAGTCCTCCACATGTATTGTCGTGACTCCCTTGTTTGTAAGGCCCACCATTGCTTTCAGCTGGTAGCCCCTGGACTTTATCCTTTTTACATTAAGGTGCATGTAGCTGACCTTTATGCCGCTGAACCTGTCTATCTTCTCCGCCATCCTGTTAAGCTCATTTAGCAGATCGCTTTCATACTCCTTTGTATACTCATCAAGACCTGATAGCACTATGTCATAATCAGTTGTGCTTATCTCCTTTGATGCAAGCTCGAATATGTTGCTTATTGTCAGTATGCCAACCGGCTTGCTCTTCCTCGTAGCTATGATGGTACTGCTCTTGTTGTTTATAAAATCCCTTATAGCCCCTTCAAGGTTTGAATCAGAGTCTACAGTCCTGAAATCATGGGTCGCTATGTCTCCTGCCCTTGTACCGCTCATTGATACTGTGCCTTTGTTGCTCTTGGAACTCCTGCTTGCCCCTTTCATCCCGAATCGCAATATATCGCTATACCTTAGCACCCCGTATATCTCCCCTTTTGCAGATGCAACAGGAAGCTTCTTTACTTTGTACTGCTCCATCAACTCCTTTGCCCGCCTTACATCCTCGTCCTGCTCTATGACAAGTATCGGGAAGCTCATCGCCTCGGATACCTTCTTATCTGAAAGCATGTGCAATGAAAGCATCGTCTTTAGTATTCCGTTCCTCTTGAGCATGCCCTTTACCTTGTTGTTCTCCATGTAAGGGAGTGCATTTGTAGATGAAGAATTAAACTCCTTTATCACGCTGTTTATGCTGGAGCCTGCATTTACTACCGCAGTCTTTACGGCAAGCTTTCCTACAGGAAGCGTCTCTGATACAGTAAGGTTCCTTTTCTTCCCTAGTGCCTTCCTGTCCACTACTCCGTAATAGCGCTTGTTCCTTGTTACAACAACCGCTCCCTCCTCATTTATCTTCTCTATCAATTTCACAAGAGGCGTCTTGTAGTCATAAACAGATGACTCAGAGACAAGCTCTTTTGGTATCGTTTCGAATGCTATTGCCATTTCAAACACCGTTTGCCCTAAGCAGGACAAATTTATTAAGCAATCTATCTTTATAATATGTAGTTTTAAGATTTTAGTCTTGTGCTACTGTTGCCAGGATGGCAGATCGGCTATGCGTCCGCCTGCAGAGCGGAGTAGAGGGGTTCAACTCCCTTTCCTGGCTTTCGCTTATTTGGAAAAGCCCTCGCATAAATGTATTAGTATTGCTTGTGATTTGTAGAAAGAGGTAGTTTTTTATGATACAGGCTTTGCACCTAAAGTTAGTCTTTATATTCTGTCAAGTCCATAATACTAAAAATAAGGTGGCTATATGAAGAATAAGATATTGGTTATAGAAGCGGGCAAGGGAATAACACTCGAAGAGGCTTATAAGAAGGTGGAAACTGGTTTAAGGCATAAGGATAAGGTGTGCTGGACTGTGAGGTTCAAGGAAAATTGACTGATATTGCGCGAACGCATTCTTCTACAGGACTAAAAAGTCTAGGTGCATGCAATTATAATTTTTAAGCATCCAGTTATCTCTTGATACAATGAGTGATAGTACAAAAAAGGACATAGGATTTTCTCTAGAGTATATGGATAAATCCACAGATCCAAGGGATGATTTCTACAGGTTTGCAGCTGGAAAATGGATAGATACGCACCCTCTGCCCCCTGATCTTCCCTCGATAGGTGCATTCAGGGAGTTGAGCGAGCTTAATCTGGATTACCTGCATGAGATAGCTGAGAGATGCGCATCTGGAAAGAGTGATGCAGGATTTTATGCAAAGCTTGTCGGAGATATTTATTCGTCTGCCATGAATACAGAAAAGATAGAGGAGCTGAAATTCAGGCCGATTGAAAATGCATGGAAATTAGTCAGCAGCATAAACTCGAAGGAGGAACTTTCACGCTCGATTCCTGAACTCAATATGCTTGGGGTTTATCCTTTCTTCGGATTCTTCGTGGCGCCTGATGACAAAAAATCTTCGGTATATGCCTTTTACATAAATCAAGGAGGTTTATCGCTGCCTGACAGGGATTACTACCTTAAAGAGGATATGGCAGAGATACGCAGATACTACTTTGAACACATGAGGAAAATGTTCATCCTGTATGGCATGGATGAGAACACGGCAAGAGAGTGGGCAAATGCTGTTCTGGATATAGAAACAAAGATCGCAAAGGCAAGCTGGGCAAGCGAAGATGTCATCAACGATATAAAGAACTATAATCAGGTTAAGACCGATGAGCTTGAGAAGAGATATGGAAACCTGATGCTTGTAGAGCATATGAAGAGGATTGAGGTTCCTGATGTCGATTACATAATAGTCAGGCAGCCTGACTTCCTTGACTTCATAAATTCTATGATGATTAACGAGAGTCTGGAGAGGATAAAGATTTACCTGTACTGGAATGTGATAAACGAGTATGCTTCAATGCTGCACAAGCAGGCCGATGAGGAGCATTTTGACATGTTCGGAAGGAAGCTCCTTGGCCAGAAGGAGCAGCGCGTCAGATGGAAGCGTGCTATAAGGATGACGAACGCGTGCGTAGGGGAAGCTCTCGGAAGAATATATGTAAAGGAGCACTTTGACGAGGAATCCAAGAGGAAGACCCAGGAATTGGTTTCTGACCTTATAGAGGTTCTCAAGGAGAGGATAAAGGCGCTTACATGGATGGGAGATGAGACAAAGGCCAAGGCAGTAGAGAAGTTGAGCAGGATGAAGGTGATGGTCGGCTATCCTGATAGATTCCGCGAATACAATGGGCTTGTGACACACCCTGATGATTATGTAGGCAATGTCATACGCGCATCGGTATTTGAGACCCTGAGGCAGACCAGGCGCGTGGGACTCCCTGTTGATAAAGAGGAGTGGCAGATGTACCCACAGGAGGTAAACGCATACAATTCCCTTTCTGATAACAGAGTGGTCTTCCCTGCAGGCATACTGCAGCCACCGTTCTTCGACAAGAATATGGATTATGCTGTCAATTATGGAGGCATAGGGACGGTCATAGGACATGAGATTACGCATGGCTTTGACAATAATGGAAGGTCGCACGACGCGGATGGAAACCTTAATGACTGGTGGACAAAAGAGGATGAGAAGAAATTCAATGAGCTTGCAGACCTTGTGGAAAAGGAATACTCCGCAAAAGAGATCCTTCCTGGGGTCTTCATAAACGGCAAACTCACGATGGGAGAGAATCTTGCGGATCTCGGAGGAGTTAACATCGCGTACGACGCTCTGATGCGAAGGCTCAGCAAGGATCCTTCAGGGAATGTAGTAGTTGATGGATTCGACCAGAGCCAGAGATTCTTCATCTCGTACGCACAGGTATGGAGATCGGTTTATAGCAAGGAATTGACTACCATGTACATTGTAACTGATCCGCACTCGCCGCCGAAGTACAGGGCGATAATACCATCGCAGAACAACCCTGCCTTTGACAAGGGCTTCCCTCCCAAGAATGGCATGCAGGAAGAGAGGAAGCATATAGGGGTATGGTAAGCCTTACGGTTTATAGCAATATGATAACGGCGTCGGATTGATTATTAATATTGACTGTGATAGAGTCTTGTGATAAGATGGGAAAGAGGATAATTGTCCACGAGAGAGACCATCCCTACGCTGTGAAGCTAGGGGATCTTGCAGGGTTCAAGAACCTTACAACAGATGAGAAACTACTCAAATATGAGGTGCACATCTGCGCCTGTGGATTGTCAAAGAACAAGCCGTTCTGCGACGGAAGCCATGCAAAGACGCATGGAGAAGAGAGCGATCATGTCTACACATACGACAAGGAGCACTCACGTTCTGAAGTGTATGAAGGGTACAAGGAGTAGGCTTTGGCAGAGGAGAGGATATTCTTTTGAATTTATCCCTGCTCCTCTCCCATAACCATCCCGTTCTCCTTCCACCATCTGTACAAGTTCAGGAATGACGGAGCTACCTTTACTCCGCTATTTATCATATTGTCTATCTCTGGAATTGTGAATTTCTCAAGTTTCTCTGTCATCTCATGCTTTCTCGGCTCTTTGTCAGTTACTGCTACATATAACGTTATGAACTCGTTTGCAGTCGATTCTGATGGCGTCTGTGTATACAGCATCTTGAGCTTTACCGGAACGCCCAGCTCCTCGTCCACTTCGCGAATGGCAGCATTTAACGTCGACTCTCCCTTGCTGACATGGCCTGCTGCGGCAGAATTGTAATGCAACGGGAAGGTATCAGTATCTGCAGACCTGAGTTCAAGCCACATCCTTCCTGACCTGTCAAAGAGGAAGATATGCACTGCACGGTGCATCTTGTCAGTCTTGTGTATGCCCTTCCTAGGCGCTTCCCCGATAATCCTGTTGTTCTCATCCACTATATCTATCATTTCTTCCATTTTACCACCATCTTTTTTATCATAATCCCCTAAACCTTATTGTGATCTGCAGGCAAATAGTATTGCCTTTCTATGCGTCTTGCCATCTGCTGTAAGCCACCGGCGAGAATTGGACTCGCGACCTTCTGCTTACCATGCAGACGCTCTACCACTGAGCTACGGAGGCGTAACGTGAAGATAAGTATATATACTTATTATTCATAATTGTATCGGAAGCTTATTTAAAAAAATCGGTCGGAAACGCTTCCTGCTGTGAGATCATGGTATTGCTTGAAATAATAGGAGGCATAGTTGTTCTTTTGGTCCTTATAGCCATAGGGGCGATGTACAACGGCCTTGTAGTGAAGAGGAACAGGGTACAGGATGCGTGGGCGCAGATAGATGTGCAGCTTAAGAGAAGGTATGACCTGATACCTAATCTGATAGATTCCGTAAAGGGCTATGCCAAGTATGAGCGCGGAGTACTTACAGACGTTACAAAGATAAGGGCATCTCTTGTTACCGGTTCGGTCCAGGACAAAGCTACTGCAAACAACCAGCTAAGCCAGGCCCTGAAGTCGATATTCGCAGTGGCTGAGAACTATCCGGACCTTAAGGCATCGCAGAACTTCCAGCAGCTGCAGCAGGAGCTCGCAGCTACAGAGGACAGGATAGCCTTTGTAAGGACCTCTTATAACGATTATGTTCTTGATTACAACAATGCAACGCAGACCGTGCCTAACGTATGGATTGCGTCTACGTTTAACTTCAAGAAGGCTGACTTCTTCCAGGCACCTGATGAGGAAAAGGCTGTAGTCAAGGTAGACTTCAGCGACCTCAATTCACAGGCTTCGCAGCAGCCTGCTGCACAGCCTCAGCAGGGAGGACAGCAGCCTGCACAGGACCAGCCAAAGGCTGGGAAGAAAGCAGGCGGCAAGTAGTTTAACTGGTGATGAGAGTGGCGAGCTTCTTTGACGAAATAGCAAGAAACAGGCTGAAGTCAATAATACTGATGATGCTCTTCTCCTTGTTCTTCTTCGCGATAATATACTTGGTAGTGTGGCTGCTTGGCGGAGGTCTGTTCGGATTGATAATAGGCAGCATAATAATAGCCGCATATGCGCTCTTCTCATACTTTTACGGGGCAAGCACAGTGCTTAAGTTATCAAGGGCTAAACCTGCAAGCCAGAAGGATTATCCTGTACTATATGAAATAGTAGGGGGACTTGCTGCTGCCGGGCAGATAAAGATGCCAAAGATATACGTAATAGAT
Organism: Microcaldota archaeon; assembly: GCA_021790305.1. Classification (GTDB taxonomy): domain Archaea; phylum Micrarchaeota; class Micrarchaeia; order Micrarchaeales; family CABMGC01; genus JAKAUU01. The sequence continues at coordinate 7,809 of JAJYED010000014.1, read as the reverse complement.
ACCAAGGATCCTAATGCATTTGCAACTGGGAGAAACAAGAACAACGCTTCCATAGCAGTGACAACCGGCCTTCTCTCAATGATGAACAGGCAGGAGCTCGAGGGTGTCCTCTCGCATGAGATATCCCACATATACAACAACGACATACAGTTCATGATGCTTGCCATTGTCTTTGGAGGCGTCATAGGCATAATTGCGGCTTTCTTCAGGTACTCATTCTTCTTCGGTGGAATAGGCGGGAACAGGAGCAATGGCGGACTTGTACTGATTGTAGAGTTGGTATTGGCACTGCTCGCCCCATTGGTCGCAATGCTCCTCAGACTTGCCATATCAAGAAGGAGGGAGTATATGGCTGATGCAAACGGTGCAAGGATGACAAGGGATCCTGCCTCTCTTGCAAGTGCCCTTAACAAGATAAAGGACTTTACGCAGAATCCGCAGAAGGTAGCTGCTGCAAAGCAGAGCGGAAATTATGCAAATCCCGTAACGACATACCTTTACTTCTCCAATCCAATAAATATGCAGTCGGTTACCAATCTCTTTTCAACGCATCCTCCTATAGATGAGAGGATAAAGAGACTGCAGAATATGCACTGATCAGGTCTGACGTAAACTACCCACCCGTAAACAGTATGGGATTTCCCGCTCACGTCTATTAAGCAGATGGCGCCCGTATTTTCAAGATTTTAACTGAAGGTTGCTAAGTTGGTGAATAATTAAGTATCTGATATAAGGAGAAATTAGAACTTCCATCGCCACTTTCTGTCGCCAATACTTTTAGTTTGTATTTATTTAGGATGGCATTGCATATAGTATTATTAAATGGATTCCCGCAGAACCAGCTGTAATCCAGAATAAAACAGCGATAACCAGTTATGTTTTGATTGGATGCATTATATTCCGAGACATATGCTGAGCTTCTATTCAATTTATACCATATATAAGGGGAGGGTGAAAACACCAAGCATGTTGTTGGCACTAAATCATAATTGCTATTTATAAATGCCAGCGATTTGTTAGCGTAAGTCATGGCATAAGAATCATTTTGTGATGTTGTATTGGGTATTATCGGGAAATCAGCATAAGAATAGTTAGGGTGCGTCAAAAATGGGACCGCGTAATAAACAAAAGGCACTATGAAGAATAGGATTATTAATATAATACAAATCGCATTTTTAACAGATTTTAATTGCTTGCTTCTCCTGTGTCTTTTACGCAAAAGCGAAGCTGGCATTTCCGATAATCCATATAGTCCAAATGCTGCCAGTATTGCCAATGCCGGATACAATACGAGGAGGAACCTTACAGAACCCCCAAGTAAAGCTGAACCGGAAAAATATATCCCGTAAAATATAAAATAGCCAAGAAATAAGGACAAAAGCAGGAGAAGCACACCTATATTATTCTTGATTCTTTTCTCTTTTCTCAATGCTAAAGCTATTGCACCAAGTATTGCAAACACTGTTATTTCAGGTAAAAAGAATATTGGATATTCTGCTATGCCGCCAAACAAAAATAAAATATTCTGATACCCCGTCTTAGGCAGGTATGAAAGTGAGAATAACCCCATATTATGACTTAAAAATGATGATGCATTTGTAAAAAGTTCTGGTGTAGTGGAGATTACAACCAGCACTTCTGGCAGTATAAGCAATAAGAATATCATAAGTAGCGGGATAGTCTGTGAAAGCGTATTCTTTTGCTTGAGTGATTTTATCCGGTTTTTTAAAGTTTCTTTAACTCCGTTTTCGCTGAATGTGAAGAAAACTATAACGAAGATGGGAATCAATAGAAAAGCTTCGACTCTTAGATAGATGGCAAGTACTATACTAAACAATGATAAAGCCAACGTATTTTTCGTTCTGGTTCTGGCGAACAGTACAAAGAAGAATATTGACATGGTCGCAAAGAACATGAATGGGACATTTGGGTTCGCCAGCGTCTTGGACCATATAAAAATTTCAGGTATGAGCGTAAATATTAATGCTGATAATATTGGTATTTCCTTTTTGTCTGTTAAAAGACTGGAGAGCAAAAAAACCGAGATTATAGAGGATGCTCCAAAGAAAATCTCTAAGTTATGCGCAGTTGCAGTCCCAATTCCAAAAAACGTAAATGCTATCGCAATTAGAAATGGCCACCCGTTAGGATCAAAACCGATACCGTTCACATGGCAGGAGTGCAGGTATCCTGTGCCAAACATGCACGTTAGAGCGTTTCCGTGATTTATTATGTTCAATGCTATGCTTTGATAGATTTGCTCATCAAAAAATATCAATTCTGTATTTTTCAAAAAGAATAATGAAAAGGTTACAAAGAATAATACTATAACAAACAATGCAATTAGGGAATACTTGTTTATTCGTTCGGATAGTTCTCGCTTTATATCGTTTCTTCCGCGAATCAAAAAAAAGATCAATCCTATCAATGCTATTGAACATACCAGCGTTATTGTATACCCAATATACGAGATAGTGATTAAAAAGAAGAACAATAAGGAGAGGGAGAAGATGAAAAATAGTATAATCTTATTATCAAACTTCATAACAAATCTGTGTATTACTGAGATTATTAGTTTATAAATATACTAGATAAGATTTTCCTTGGCCAGGCAGGCAACTTTTATTTTCTTCTGTTTTTCTGTGTGCAGGGGGTGAGATTTGAACTCACGAAGGCGCTAGGGATTCGTGAGCTTAGCCGTTTTGCTTCTATGTTTCTGGCCATATTCCACACCATTTTAAGCATTTTTCTAAAGCCCGAAGCCACACATCTGAACCCTAGCAATAACACATCGAGTTTATTTAAGCCTGTAGCGTTCGAGTTTCAGAGAATTCGAACCTGCATATCAACATAAAATCATGAAGAACCATGCATGGATAATCAGTATTGTATCACTTATTTTGAAGGGACCTTTTTAGCTAATACCCAAAAATGATATTCTTTGTCTCCAAGCTCACCTTCAAAAACTGCTTTAATAATCTTAAATCCAGCATTTTTTATGATTGACATATATTCCTTGGGCTTATACGTGCTCCATGCCATTGGCGCACCGGCCCAGTCTTTTTTAGAACTATATTCATTGTCACTAGTCCCCAAACTAACTAAAATAATTCCATTTTCTTTAAGCAATTTGTTAATCATGAGGAAAAGCTCCTTGTTTTCCTTTCGTGGTATGTGAAATATCGCATAGAAAGAAACAATAGCATCGAACGTAGCTGGCCTAAAATTTACCTTTGTAAAATCTTTATAGATAAATCTTGCTTTTGGAACATTTTTTCTAGCCATTGATATATGCTTTTTTGAGAAATCTACTCCGGTAACATTAAAATCTTTATCAGCTAGATATTTATCGTAAGGTATACCTAAACCGCATCCTAAGTCCAAAATCTTGCCTTGCTCCGGCAGTAAATTACATAACTTTTTGAAAAGAGTAAGTTCAAATTTTGTCAATCTTACTCTATGTAACCTGAAGGCTTTTCCGTAGTCACCTTTTTCGTATCCCTCTTTTACAACCTTGCGCATATCTCGCATGATAATCAATAAGTCTAATCTTTTTTATCTCTTTCCTTGTTGTCTCCCAGCTCTGATCTTGCTTTGAGAAATGATTGGGATCCCTTAAAGTAGCCGTAGCTATTGTTCGGACGATGTTCGATGCAAACCATTCTCTATCGGCGTGATTTTAATGTGCAGGGGGTGAGATTTGAACTCACGAAGGCGCTAGGCCACAGGATCTTAAGTCCTGCGCGTTTTTCTGTGGCTCTTTTGCCAAACCAGACTCTGCAACCCCTGCAACATAAGTGTTATCATGCATACATTGAAGGTCCGCTCGTCGATTCTGCAGTATTATTGTATTGTTCGTGTGATTCCTTCACGTTTTTCAGCATATCGCGTATCTTTGCCTCTACAAGCTTTGCCTCTTTGTCGAGCTCAGCTAAGTCTATGTCCAGAGGCATGAGTTTCTGCAGACCTTCTATTGCAAGTTCGGCATACTTCGGATCCGTTATTGCAGGATCCACCTCTACCAATACATTCGCAGCCTTTATCCCGTACTGCTGGGCGTTTATCAGAAGTATTGCGTTAACCCCGGCCACTGCCCCTTCAGCTATCGGCTTTATGCTGTTGGAAGCGGCTTTCTTCAGCATATCCTGCGGCCCTATCAGATAGATGTTGTCTTTTGGCTTCTTCATGGCCATCCCGCTTATCGAGAAAACTTGGTTTATCTTGTTCTTCTTGCAGAATGAGATTAGCTCCATCGCAACATCGCTGACCACATCTGCAGGTATTACAAACTCTGCCATTACCAGTATTATCTTTAGCTTGTCGTATTTGTAGAGCCTTGCAGGGTGCATAGGTATGGCGTTATGTATCGCCGCTATCGGAGGAAATCTCTGGCTTGTTATGTATCCGATGTACTCTGGCTTTAGCTTGTCTATCATATAGCTTACAGCCATTGGTCCGACGAGACCTGCGCTCGGGAAGCCCTCTATGACGGTATAGCCTGAAAGATTATAGTCCTTGAATAGTTTTATCTCGACCATGATATCAGTAGACTTTCAACGATAATGTTTAATAACCTTTTATGGATTTTCCCCTTTTTAGCCTGTTTCCCTCGTGTATGGAAATGTCGTCTTTATCTGTGATATATATAAAAATCCTTCGACGGATATACTATCGTGGTAAAATGGCTGAAAGAGTAGGATCAGAAAAGATCCGAAGGGAAGACGGCTATCTATATTTCCTCGGAAAGGATGGCGCAGTCTGGAAGACCCCTATGAAGAATAATCCGCGAGGTAGAAAGGCCCGAGTGAGCGAAGAGAAGGTAAAGAGACAGGAAGGCTATCTCTACTTTATAGACAAGAGCGGATATGTAGCAAGGACAAAGATGAACAGAAGGGGAAGAGTTGCAAGAAAGAAAAGAAGATAAACTCTTCAGATTGTTTTTCTTTTCTTTTTTTTCTTTTTCTTATTCTTTTTACTTATTTTTCAGATATAGCAAGTTTTTAATACCTGCACGCACATCTGTTTTCAATAGTAGTGTGTTTTATGGAACCTCGCACATTGATAATAATTGCAATAGTCGTTGTAGTAATAATAGTCGCATATGTGTTGCTTTCCAGCCATGGAAGCAGTTCAAAGAGCACAACAACTGCTACAGGAGGGGAGATAAATGGCACTACAAGCATGACTATTCCCCCATATATAACCACGTATAACGCATTGGCTAGCAATAACTTCACTAATATAACTGGCGTAGACATAAAGATCCAGTATACAGGCCCTGCAGAAGTAGATGGAGTTACGTGCGCAGGAACGTCAACCGCGTATTCGTTGGCTGAAGGAGGACGTATGAATGCATTTGCAAATTTCACATTCTACTTCTATATATCCACGTCATACTGCAATTACACCGTAACAAATATAGGCATAAACAACAACGGATTCAAGCTGATATACGAACAGCCGCCATTGCCTTACACTATGCCTCAGGAATCACAGATACAGGAGAGTATCTTTGCAAAGGCCCCTGGATACAACTTCACAGGCCCCCTGTCCATAACAGTCTATGCTAAATAATATCAGGAAGGGAGGATAAATCCGCAAACTGGATTGCAATTTTATTATTGGTTATGCTAGTAGGGCATATGCTTTCTTTACGCTCTCGCTGACCTGCATGTTTGCTATTCCTGCCTTTATCTGGCCTGCATTCTTTGCTTTTGAGCATATGGTTATGTTATTGCCTGATGCAAGGGAGGACTTAAGGCTGTAGATATTGAATTTCGATGCAGGTATCGCAGCCGTATTCAGAGTATCCATGGAATTTATTGCAAGCATGCCTTCCTTTGACAGTATCGCATAGGCATCTTCAAAGAACTCTTTGCTCATGAATGCTTCGGGCACCTTACTGCCCTTGAACGCATCAAGTATTATCAGGTCATAATGCGAATCTGCTTTCTTTACAAATTCTGCCCCATCTGCAACTATGATTCTTGCATCGCCCATGTCAAAATGCTTTGTCGCCAGTTCAGTAATATCCCGGTCTATCTCCACAGCATCTATGCTTGCATCATTATAGAATGCAGTTATCTGCCTGGTGATGGTTCCGCCTCCGAGGCCTATCAGAAGTATCTGTGGCCTTGAATACAGACCCGGCAGAGGCATGAATAGGTCCCAATAGTTGTTTGTATAATAATTATCATCATTTGATATAGAGTATATGGTGCCTATTCCGTGGCACATCATCTTAACCCCTTTCTTTCTGAGAACCAGTATGCTTCCTCTCTGTTCAAGCACCTGCCAGCCGTCTATCATGTATGCAAGCCTTGTCAGTGCGTCTGCCATCTTTCCCATGTAAAGCCTCTACATTCTAGCTTTGATACAAAGCTATAAATAATTTATTGCATATTAAATATTTAAGGAAGGACGTACGGACAGCATAGGAAAGTAAGGCATCAGGAGTAAGGTGGGATAATGGCAATTGGAAACAATGAGAATAAGGTAAAGAATGAAAATGTTGTAAGGCTGTATAGCAGGAAGCTATATAACGAGAAGGTAGCCTTAGGCAGCAATGAGGATGAGAAGGCAGCCACCTATATACTGCTTGCACGAGGATATGAGGATAGGCTTAAGGATCCTCTTTATAAGGAATTCCTCTCCATGAACAGCGGCAATGCGGATGAGTTTATCAATAGTGCATCTAGCGGATGGGAGAAGGCAGGAGATTACGCTGATGACAGTTCGAAGAGAGCATTTTATTATAAGAGGGCACTGCGTTTTGCAATGGACCTGCCTTATGATGAAAGGAAGGCAAAGGAGCTGCGCATAGGCATAAAGCTCAGGAAGAACAGCAGCGCAGCGCCAAAGATGGAGAAGAGCGACACTGTCACTGACATAAATGCCTATAGAAAGAGCAGGAATGGAGAGACTCCAAAGCCGCCTAAGCTTGAGGGGCATAAGCGAGCATAACTACATAATATAGGGATATGCATGGCAGAGGCCCAGATAGTGCATTTGTACCATAGAAGGCTGTACAACCGCGACATAGACAGACTGCTCAGGGACGAGGATAAGAACTCAAAGACCTACAAGTTATTTGCTTTAGGGGATGAGAGCAGATTTCTTAACCCTACAGAACGCAGGCTGATAGTAAAGAAAGGGCTTGGATTAGATCTTCTTAGAGAGATCTCTGAAGGATGGGAGAAGGCGGCTGATTACGAGCGTGATATTGGAGTTAAGAGACGCTTGTATGACCATGCGATGAATGGTGCTGAAATACTCTCTGTCAAGGGAGAGATAGCCAACGAACGCAGGATACTTCTTAAGATGAAGAGGAGCGGAGTTGCAGATATCTCTTATTACAAAAAGAACAGGAAGAACCACTACCTTGACACTGAAGCTTCCAAGAAGCTTGGAGAGAGCATAATCTGAAATGGCAATATTCTAAGATAGTAAACCATACATTTATCCTGATTTACCCATTAGTGGTCTCATCTTTTCCTTCTGAAGTAGATGAATAGTGCAATTACCACTATTACGATTATTACAATTATCAGGATCTCCCAGATTGTTCCCGTATTCTGCTGGACGGTTACATTCGGTATAGATGTCTGTGCAGTAGTAGCTGCAGATGTTGTAAGTGTGGTCGAGGTTGTGTTTGTATTAAGTAACGCTATCACAGGATCTGACGGAACTGCAAATTCTACAGTACATGCAGCAACATTCAAGGTGAATGGGGTTATCTCCTGCCATGTGCCGTTTCTGAGTATGAATGGAGCAACATCAGAGTTTGGTATGCTGCATGAGTAGTGAAGT
>JAJYED010000013.1 GCA_021790305.1 Microcaldota archaeon | reverse complement strand
CCGATCTAATGCGGATGCCCAGGCTGCAGATATGTGTGTCACGATACCTTGAACCTCTCAAGCAATAAGGAGTTGGAAACTACGGTCACGGAGCTAAAGGCCATCGCAAAGGCTGCTAATAGCGGTAAAATGTTGTAGATACTTACTGTAAAGAATGGTATTAGTGCACCAGCAGCTATAGGAATCAAGACTATGTTGTATGCAAATGCCCAGAAGAGGTTCTGCCTTATCTTGCCCATTGTCTTCTTGCCCAGCCGTATGGCAATAAATGCATCGTAGATACTATTCTTTATCAGGACTATGCTACCCGCCTGAAGTGCAACATCGGTGCCTGCACCAATCGCTATACCGACATCAGCCTTTGTCAATGCAGGCGCATCGTTTATACCGTCTCCAATCATTGCGACAACCTTTCCCTCCCTCTGCAACTGCGCTATCTTATCCATCTTGTCCTTGGGCTTTGCATGTGGAATAACGTTGCTTATGCCTAGCTGCTTTGCTGTGGCATTTGCCACTCTTTCGTTGTCTCCAGTTATCAACCATATCTCGTAGTCTGCGCTCTTGAACGCGTTTATCGCCTTCTTGCTATCCTCCTTGAGAACGTCTGCCAGCGCTATCATCCCTATAATCTTGTTCCCGACGCCTATAATGAGCGTGGTTTTGCCATCAGACTCCAGCCCCTGCAGCTGTCTCTCTATACTGCCAATCTGTTCATTATCGAATAGATCCCTGTTCCCAACAACTATCTTTCTGTCATTCCTGTCAAGTGCAGTTATGCCGCTGCCCTGTTTGTAGGTAAATTTTTTAGGAAACTCAGCCTTTATGCCAAGTTTATCAACTTTTGCGATTATTGCCTTCGCTATTACGTGCTCCGAGTTCATTTCTGCTGTGGCCGCAAACTGCAGTATCTCTTTCTCTTTGTATCCAGAAACCGCAACTATGTCAGTGATCTCTGGCTTACCCTTTGTGAGCGTCCCTGTTTTATCCAATACCAATGCGTTAATCTTGCTTGCTTTCTGCAGGCTTTCTCCGCTTTTCACCAGTATCCCTTCCTTTGCCGCCCTGCTTGAAGCGACGAGCAATGCTGCGGGCGTTGCTATGCCAAGGGCGCATGGGCATGCTATTATCAGAACACTTACGAATATGAGTATAGAGACATTTACACTCACTCCCCCTATGAAGTACCAGGACAGCGAAGCCAAGATTCCGACAAGCACGACTACGGGTACAAAATATGATGCGACCCTGTCTGCCAGTTTCTGTATGGGAACCTTGCTCGATGCCGCATCTTGCACAATCTTTACTATCTGCGATAGTGCGGTATCATCTCCAACCTTGGCAGCCCTGATTTTCAAAGAGCTTGTGGCATTGATGGTGCCGCCCATCACCTTGTCACCTGCCCTCTTGGTAACGGGCATGCTCTCGCCAGTAATCATGGACTCGTCAACTGAACTTTCCCCTTCTACAACAACAGAATCAGTAGGTATCTTATCTCCGGGTTTCACAAGGAGCATGTCTCCCTTCTTGATTTGCTCTATAGTGGTGTCAACAACCTTGCCACCATCAATTCTGTGTGCTACCTTAGGCTGCAGGGCGATTAGTGCAGAAACTGCGGTTGACGCCCTTGACTCCGCAAGCCTCTGCATGTATGTTCCAGTTAGTATCAAGGAAATTATTATTGTGGAGGTATCGAAGTATATCCCTCCAGCAGGGAAGGCTGCTGGAAAGAGCGTAACCACAGTGCTATAAGTCCATGCTGCGCTCGTGCCTATTGCAATCAACGCATCCATATTGGCGGACCTGTTCTTTATCGCATCAGCTATGCCAGCATAGAACCTCTGCCCAGCGTAGAACTGCACTATGCTTGCCAGAACCAGCATTACGTAGTTGCCAAAGCCGAGGTGTAGAACGTAAGTAAGTATTGCAACTACTATAGTGAGGGGCCATGAGACCATCAGCGCGATTCTCAGGTTCCTAATCTCTTTCTCGGGCCTCTCGAACTGAAGCTTGCAATTTGTACTGCAGAAATAGTACTTCCTATCTTCCCTCTCTACAGCCAATGTAGAGTTTTTTTCATCAACATACATGCCACATACAGGGTCTGTTGCCAAAATATCATCTCTTTTTGCTGGCTTCGATAGAGTATCTTGCGATCTCCAGCCTGCAGCTGCTGTGCGTAGAACACCATTTATGGCATTTGTCGACCAGTTCTCTGCTCCTGTAGTGCAAACCACATATGGTGCATTTGTACTCTGTCACGGCTAACTCCTTGCATAGTTCTCTGGCTTTTTGTCGAAATTATGCTTGCAGTTAGCTGAGCAGAAGACATAAGTCTTGCCCTTATAACTGCTCTTAAACTCGGAGTTCTCGCCTACTTCCATTCCACATATAATATCTTTCATTTTTTCACCTTTTATCCAACGTTAACGTCCAATTGTACGCCGCTGCAATTGCAAGACCGACCAAGGCACCTAACACGATGTCGATTATCACAAAGGCAAGGCTATAATTGTGGAGTATGCCTCTGGGAATATGATATCCGGTTCCATTGTACGTATAGAATATTCCATTCCTCATGTAGCCCGTGTACTTGTAGTCCATCATCCCGTATCCACCAAAGGAATCCATAACTCCGTAGCCAGAGAAACCTAACAACTGCCCATTTATTGCAGAAGCCTTCACTCTTATTTCTGAAAAGGTTTGTTTGGCCATATTCTCACCAATATTACCTGGCATTCAGCGTACTATAGCCCTTAGCACAGTTTTCACAGCAGAAGCTCAGGAGCCTGCCGTTAATCCTTTCCTTATATCCGCCCTTGTATATCTCGCAGTTGCAATGTGCGCACACAGTAAGCTTTGGTTTTATTGCAATCTCGAACATGTCTCCGAACTTATCTGAAAGCCTCTCCATGAACTTCCTGCCTTCCGGAGTAAGATAATAGACCTGCCTATCCCTTTCTGCCCTGCCTTTTGTTTCAACATAGCGATACTTTTTCAGTTGCTTGAGGAATGGATATATCTGCCCCGGGCTGACCTTCTTGCCTGTCTTTTTCTCCACCTCTTTCATTATCTCATAGCCATGCTGTCCTTTCTCGCTGAGCAGAAGGACTGTGAACAGCTTTACCATGTTCTTTATCTCTATGTCGGACATCGCATCCACCATGTATCATATTATGATATATATAAATATGTTATGTTGACATGCCGGAACGGTATTACAAAAATGCATAGCAGAAAGCCCACGATTTCCAATCGTGGTATGCATGCGAATGTCTTGCAATTTGATAGAAGTATAGAGGTTGGTATATGTTTCCATGAAATCATCATGCATAAACCTAGGATGTAAGCAAGAACCATTCGAGCAACATTGGATGGGTCGTTGTTCGCATTGAGGTTGAAGCGCCTCTCGTTGTTGCGGGCATTGTTGTCCGTATGCACGTTGAGCGACAGCGGCACAATGTTAACCCATCTACTATAATGCCATTTCTGGCGACACCGCAGCTTTACGTTTTCAGCATACAACTTACTCAGTATTGCTGTTGAACTTTATGTCTGACAAGTTTATGAACTGTCAGCACTGTAGTCGAGTGTGTGGCTCCTAGGCTTACATCCATGAACAAGAGGTTAGCTGTTCATGGATATAGTGGCAATGGTTATCCACTTTGACCTAGGCAGGATATAGTAGGTGTCTTAATGCTTTTATTCTATTGCTCTGAGGACTTCCTTGAAGACATCGGTTATCTCAGAATCAAGCACACCTTCGACTTTGGCGACTGCCGTTCTGAACTTCTCCTTTAGTTCAGGAGCGATCTTTGAGCCTTCTGAAGCTTCAATTTTTGGCACGGCCACTTCGTGGCCGATGCGAACCCCAACCACCACCCGAGCAACAAAGGACGCGTCGTCTGCATCGAGGTCGAAGCGCCTCCCGTCGCTGCGGGCGTTGAAGTCCTTAAGCACGTAGAGCGACAGCGGCTGGGAGCCTTTCCAAACATAAACTGTCTTCTCTATATCTCCTTTTCCTTGAGTCAATTCTCCTTTATCATTGAAGGTATAGTATCCTGACAGAGCAGAGCCTTTTCCTTCTAAATAGAACCACTTTTCTTTCAATTGTTTCTTAAGTTCTGGATTCTGGTCTATTTTTACAAGTGCCTCCTGATAAGTCAATGCCCTGTAACCTTTCTGCTGAAGTAGACTCATTGATTTTTTCCGATTTGCCTCTGTCTGGGTTATGAAAACTCCACTGTTTCTTACCTCGTTGAACTGAACTGTTTCCCCTGCCTTCATTTCGAATACCATTATATCACACTATTATCGGTGCAATTATCCTATTTAAGCATTATGTCCCTCTCAAAAGCTTTGGATTGGTTTCGACGAAACATTGAGACTATTGGTAGTTTGAATGCCTTAAATGAACAACCCCAGGGCAAGCCCTGGGGTATCCTCCTTGCAATAGTCTTTTCCTTGCGGTTATTGAGCTCCAGATAGCTCTTGTAGTCAAAGGCATAGTTTCGGTTAGAGCTCTTGAAGTCCTTGTCTATCCGATTCAGCTCCAGATTGACCTTGTACGCTCCTTCTTTGAGATAGTGCGGTTTCTTTGCTTCCATGCTTCTATCTGTGATTTTAGCCACTTTATTAGCCCTTGTGAGTTACGGGGTATAACTTCACAGAACTTCGCCCGAAGCAGGGATTGAACCTGCGACCTCATGGTTAACAGCCACGCGCTCTACCACTGAGCTATTCGGGCAGAATAAGCATAGACTTTTGGTAAGATAAACTATTTATTAATGACTTTTCGGCCCTTTTGTAAGATTGTTGTAAATATAATACAAACCCGACATAAATGCGTAGGAAGGTTCGAATATTATGGGTGAAAGTCCTATTCCATTACCTACCGCATTGAAATCATTCAGGAGGCTGTTTTTGACCTTGAATCTTATATTAAAAGTGTCTGACACGAGCGCACTGGTTGCAGAGTCCACTGAAAAATTTATGCTATAAGCCCCAGGCTCATTCTCGAATACAGGATATGTATATGTTTCCTCTTTAAAATGAAGGGATATGACTTCATCAGTAGCGTTCCACGCAGGCAGCCCTCCCGCAGAGATATAGAAAGGCTCATCAGAAATTCCTGTATTGTTTATCGATACATGGATATCTGCAGGCTGTCCTGGACCAGAGCTCAGACTATTGGGGGAGACATCTACCTTGAATATGTTTCTGCTCACATTTACGTACGCAAAGAATGTCAGGTTCCCTATTCTTGAATAATTCTGTATGTTAACTGACCTGAGCGTTATTTTATAAGTTCCGTCGGGTGCATCAGGCGCTACCGTTATCTTGACTTTCATGGGATTCTGGTACAATGGGGATCTTAGCGATGACCATCCTCCAGAAAGATTTACTGTTTCAAGGGTATCCCATCCCAAATTTATGTAATTGCCGTTGTCTGTGGTATTAGGGCTTGCAAGTACATAGAAGCTCTCTCCAGGGCCAACCTTCCCAAGGAATACAGACTGCCCATTGTATACGGTCTTATTTACTGGACCAATTATCTGTAGATACGGAGATGCATTTACAATTGAAAGAGTAAAAATTCCAGCAAAGAGCAGGAACACACGTATAAATCTCATACTACCCATGCTAATCCATATGCTGTATAAATTAATAAGATTATCTCAAAGCAGGAAAAGCATGCAAATCAAAAAGCAGCCACAATCCTCATATCCAAATCCTTCAAAGAGCCAGGTGCAGTTTATTACTTAGATAAACACGCATGGACCATTCTCTTCTCTATACATTTAAATTAGTTTATACCTTATAAAAATCATGGCAACAAAGCAGTACATCTGGCAGGATGGAAAATTTATCGATTTTAATAATGCAAAAGTGCATATACTAACGCATTCGCTCCAATACGGAAGCGGAATCTTCGAAGGAATAAGGGCATATCCTCATGGCGGCAGGGCTGCAATATTCCGTCTGAAAGAACATGTAAGAAGATTCGTAGAAACGGCTAAGATATACTCAATGGACCTAGGCTATGACGAAGAAGAACTCTCAGCCGCAATCATAACTCTTGTAAAGAAGAACAGGCTGCAGCAATGCTATATACGGCCTTTCGCATACTACAACGACTCCAGAATAGGGCTTTCTGTGGAAGGCAAGAAGGTAAGCGTTGCAATAGCTGCAATACCTTTCGGTAACTACTTTGAGAATAAGGGCAAAGGAATAAGCTGCAAGGTCTCTTCCTGGAAGAGAATAAATTCGGAGATAATGCCTCCGCATGCAAAGGCAAGCGGAAATTACCGCAACTCTATACTAGCCTCATCAGAGGCAAAAGCTTCGGGAGCAGACGAAGCCATAATGCTGACTTCGGGAGGATATGTTGCAGAAGGCCCTGGAGAAAACATATTTCTTGTGATGAAAGGCGTTCTGGTCACGCCTTCACCCAGATCCGATATACTGATAGGGATAACCCGAGACTCTATAATAAAACTGGCAGAAGAGAAGGGATTAGTTGTAGAAGAGCGTGATGTCCACAGGGAGGAACTCTATATCGCAGAAGAGATCTTCTTCACTGGGACTGCAGCAGAGCTTACCCCCATAATAAAAGTAGACGGAAAGAAGATAGGCCTTGGAAGAATGGGTCCCATAACGAAGATGCTTTCAGATTCGTTCACCAAGATAGTGGAAGGCAACGATGACGGATTCAATGACTGGCTTACAATTGTCTAAAACGCCAAAGAGCCTTCCATGTAACAAGATTCGATTGCGAAGATATTCATTTAGTCACTATCTCGCATCCATCCTTCTGGACTATCATCTCTTTCTCTGATTGTGCAACCATTCCCTTCTTCCTTTCCACAAGCACAGGGAAGCCTTCAATCGCTTCCTGCCTTGCGAGCTCATTCAAAGCCCTCCTTATCTTGAATTCATCGTTGACAGGCCCCTTCTTAAGCCATCTCAAGGCAAAAGGATAAGTCATATAATTGTCGCTTATGAAGTCAGAAATTGGCCTAAGGTCATTTGATCTGGTGGTAGCCTCCTTGGTCTTTTGGAATATCTGGAGGTGTTCTCCCTCTATAACAAACCCTTCTCCATCAGTAACAAAAGGCTCTATTGCTATGACCTGCCCTTCCTCAAGCGTGGTAGTGTCTCCGTTATCGAAGTTGGGTATGAAGATATCGGCATGAAGGTCAAGCCTGCTTATTCCATGCCCTCCAAGGTTTCTTATGGTATTGAAGCCTTTAGAAGACGCGGTGGCGGCTATCTCTCTACCTATCTCATTGACTGCCCGGCCAGCTTTAACCATGCTTATAGCATTTTCAAGCGCATCTTCAGCAGCTTCAACAAGCTTTGCATTCTTCCCGGAAAGATCTATTGTTATTGCACAATCTCCCAGGTATTCTCCCTTCCTGGCTCCCAAGTCTATCTTCACTATCTCGCTGCCAGAGAGCACTGCCTTGTCATCCGGCTCAGGAGTATAATGGGCGGCATTGCTGTCAACCGATATGTTTACAGGAAATGCCAGCTGCATTCCCCTGCCTTTTATAAATTCTTCTAAGCTTTCAGCAACCTCAAGAAATCCGGCGCCTTCCTTCACTACGGTTTTGGAGTACTCCAATGCCTCAGCAGAGACTCTGCCCACCTCCCTCAGTGTATTATAATCATATTCGTCTTCCATTCAATCACGTTGTCAATACTATTCTGCCTTCAACTTTGTTATTCTTGAGAAGCTGAAGAGCCTCGTTGGCATCCTTCAGCTTGTACTCCTTAGCAAATACCTTTACAAGACCCTGTGAGGCAAGCTCCAATACTCTGTTAATGTCATTTCTGGTGCCTACGACAGTGCTCTTTATCACCTGTCCGTTCATAAACCTGAAATCCTTTATATTACAGTCTACCCCTATGACTACTATTCCTCCCTTCTTTGTAGACCTTATGGCCTGCGAAACCGCCTCATCAGAAGGAGCAAACACTATAGACGAATCGACTCCTCCATCCTCTGAGATCGCATCAGCAGGATCCTCTTCAGATGAAATTATCGTACGGTCGGCCCCGACCCTCTCAGCCAGCTCAGTATGCAGGGCATTCCTGCTGACTGCTGTGACCCTGGCTCCGGCTATCTTCGCAAACTCTATTGCAAGATGTCCAACTCCACCTATGCCAAAAACAGCTATCTTCTTTCCAGGAAAAGGCTCCGCGTTCTTTACCGCTCCGTATGCTGTTGCCCCAGGACAAAATAAGGGAGCCGCATCTATATCGCTTATATTCCCAGGTATCTTATGCAGATGATTTGCATAGCCTATCATATATTCCGCATAGCCTCCGTCAATGCTCCATCCCAGCCTCTTGGAGTTTATGCATAGATTCTCCCTGCCTGAAATGCAGTACTCGCAGGTATTGTCAACGCTGAATTGAGGCTGCGCGCCAACTCTGTCTCCAACGGCAAGCGAGCTCACTCCTGCGCCCAGCTCGCTTACTACTCCGACAACCTCATGCCCCGGTACCAGCGGAAGCTTAGGCGGAGTTCCTCTCTCTCCTTCAATAACTTGTAAATTCGAGCGGCAGACTCCGCATGCCTTTACCTTAATCAATACCTCTCCATATCCTGGCCTTGGAATCTCTATCTCATCAAAAGATAGAGGCCTGCTGCCTATCTCTGCTGTTTTTTTCAATAACATTGCCTTCATTATATCACCTAAAGTTTTTTCTGTTTACCCAGGCCTTTCAGCTCTTCCTCGCTGATTCCCAGCTCTTTCAGTATCTTGAGTGTAGAAGGTATTATCTGATGGTTTATGTAATAATCGGGATCATAATCCTCAGCAAGCTCGGCAAGCATGGCCTTGTCTGAAACAGAGCTTCCGCTTCTGGTAACCACATATCCTATTGTAGAGCCCTCCATCTCCTCCTTCGTCTTAACTCCCGCGCTTATGGCTTTCATCGCCGCAGACAACTCGGGGGATTTTCCATCATAGCTGTCTATCTTCCTCCTAAGCTGTGTCCTTATGACAAGATCGCCTATGTCCACGTCGCCTTCCCTGAGCTTCTTAACCACCTCTTTGACTATCGAGACTGCCTTCTCCTTGTTTCCATCCTTGAGTATGGTATCCAGAACCCTCTTCTGCGTCTCTCTAGATATGTTAGACCAATCCCTTCTCACAAGCTCGAATCCCTTGATCTTTATCCTCCCCGATTCAGAAAGAAGAGCATACTTCTTCTTAGCTCCTCCTTTCTCCACTCCTTTCTTTCCTACGAATACACCGCTTACATAAAAATCTTCAAGCTCAAGCTCCATTGTGTCTGGAAGGGTCTTGTTGTAGCCTTTCACGAATTCAAGCGCATCCTGATTTGGCCTATCTCCAAGAAGCAGGAAGCATGAATCTGTATCTGCATACAAAACCTTGAAACCGGCAGCCTCTGCGGCTTCTATGGTCTTGGCTATATATGCCCTTCCAAGCGCTGTAACGCTCCCCGCACAATCCCTGGAATACCATCTAGACCTTGCATAGCCCAGATATCCATAGAAGGAATTTGCTATTATCTTCAAAGCCTGTGACCTTGCACCAAGAAAGACATCATTAGGGTTCTTTTTGTATGCATCCTTAACCTGTCCTCTCTCTTTAAGAAGTATCCTTAATGCCTTAGGCACAATGCCCTCCGGGCTTTTTATAAACCTGACTCCGTTAGATGCTTCATTATATTCTCCGGAGCCTCTGTAGAGCGTAGATGGATCTATATTGTAAGCTATGATTATGGAGGGATACAGGCTCCTGAAATCGAATACAGCTATCCTTTTGTATATGCCTGCTTCAGGTGCCTTTACATAAGCGCCTTCTATGGGATTTGCATTCCTTATGCCTATTTCATATTCAGAAGGTTTTTCAGGAACTATCTCATTGTTATTAAATGCATATCTCATCAGGAAGTACTCAACCAACTGCCCTGTTGTGGATATGCAAGCCTCTCCAAGGGTTGTCCCGGTAACCCTGGATATCTCAATCTCCAGAGGCATGAAGAAATCATAGACTGTTTTCAGTGAGACAGCGTCTCCAAGCGAGTAATCTGCCAGTTCCTCCCTGTCAGCATCGCTTCCATCCCATATCTGCCATATATTCTTCCTGTCTACCATCTTCTTCTGGCTTCCCGATATTGCCGCATATACCTCTGACAGGGTAAATCTGTTGGCTCTCTGAAGCTTCTCCGAAGCACCAACTGTTGAGACGAATTTGGCTATGTGGTAAGCATCTACATTTATCCTTCCCGGTATCTTTATAGTTTCAAGAAGGCCGTGGTGCTCCTGCTTAGGCATGCTTCCATACCTGCTTATGTTGAAATCCGCCTTTAATTTCTCGGCTCTCTTTATGAGATACGGCATATCAAAGTTCGAAGAGTTATATCCTACTATCGCATCTATCTCATTATCGCGTATAATCCTGCTGAATTCCTCTATCATCTCCTTCTCGCTTTCAAAATATCTTACGAAATCCCTATCTATCTTTTTTGTAGTAAGGACGCCTTTTTCTTCACCGTAAGCGTAGCTTATCATGAGTATCGGATCTATCTCCGGCCTTGGAACTTCTGCCGGATTGTAGGTCTCAATATCAAAGCAGAGCGACTTTAGTCCAATCTTGCTAGCTTTTGTTCCTGCTATCTCCTTTATATGCAGCCTACCATTCTCTTCAGAGATCTCTGCATGTATCCCAGCCATCGGAGATATCTGCTTGTCTATCAGATATCTCTTCCAGAAGACTATGTCATGCTCATAGACCTTTCCGAATTTCTTAAAAGCATCGCCAAGCTTTGGCACGTTCTTAGACTGGCTTGTGCTTATCTTGAATATCTTTTTTATTACGCCTCTTGCATTCATTCTCTTCTCTTCAACCGAGTGTACAGTTATTCTCTCCCCATTGAATGATGTTTCGACCTTCTCAAGCTCCACGCCGCTTACATCATCGTTATCGGGCATAAGGTAAAAATAGGGATAGAAGAGCATATCATAAATCGGATATATATTGCTCTCATTCCTTACAGTAAGCCTGATTATGCTCCTTCCATCTTCCAGAACATAGTCTGCATCTACTACCACTCCTTCCAATTCCATTTGCTTCTCCTTATTAGAATTGGACAGAGAATAATTTAGCAGTATCTGATATTTCTATCACTTGGTTCCAGAATCCGTCTCGGTCAGCTTTGCCCTTGTTATAGGAATAGGCGCAGCGAATCCTATCGCATATGCAAGAAGTGTTCCTCTTGCCCCACACTCAAAATTTAGTATATTTATGACATCTTCGGCTATCTTGAGAGGCAGTGTCTTCTTGTTCTTCCATGTATTCTCTATCTCCTCCGCTTCTTTCTTGGATTCCTTTGTGATTACCTCTCCGGCTATCTTCAGCTCGCCTACCTTTGTGGCTTTAGCCTGTGTTCCTCCGTCATAAAGCGTTGAAAATGTGAAAGCGATCCTTACATTTTCCTGGTTGACCTTCACTTCCTCGAAGTTTATATTGAACCTCATGTTCGATACTGCTTCGCTGAGTTCCCTTTGTGCTTCTACCTTGCTTATCTCTATCCCTGTTATCATAAAATCACTCATCTTAATTACGCACCTAATCTATAAAAACACTTCCATAACTGCCTTAATAACGCTGGCTTACGAGGGCTTCCAAACCTTCTATTTCTTGTAAAAATATCGAAATTATGTATGCAGGTATATAAAAGGCAATAGCAAGGTTTAAAAGCCTCACAGTTTTTATACAATATCAGGTTGGGCTGGTTTAATTCCTGGAAGAGTAATATTCAATAACTGCGTATTATTCATAAGCGAAGTAAGGAAACTTTCCGGAAAGAGCAACTACTGCAGTAAAGACTACGATACTATTAAAAAAGCAGTACTTATAGCTGCCCTCTCATCTAACCACTCCTGGAAGACATCAAAATACCTAAACAGCTACTGTGATCTTGATAAAGAAGCGTTGTCTGAGGAATTCCAAGCAGCTCAGAAAGAGAACTGGAAATTCATAAGCGAGAACGACATAGAAGAGGTAATAAACTGCGCAGACAAGAACGGCTCCTTCAACCAGTTTGCCCTGACAATGTGGTTCTACCATGTCATGGATGAGAAAACCAGGCCAGAATACTCTACAATATTCAACAAGATGAAAAAAGAATTCGCCTATGGACTGGAACCAATGGAAAAGCGGGTCTGAGTCTCTTCTAATTCTTGCAAAACAAGCCACATTCCAGATAATGTTATAATCCTAAACTGTCTAACTTATATCAGCAATTGCGAATGGGCATGTGGCGCAACTTGGATAGCGCATCTGGCTTCGGACCAGATGGTTGCGGGTTCAAATCCCGTCATGCCCGTCACATCGCTGGGTTTATCTACGATTGGATAGTTGCCATAGTAATTCTACTCACTTCATTAATAGTTGTAAATAGTATCACCTCAGGCAGATCAGATTTAGGCGTTTGGTCTATGGATATTCTGGAAGTTGTTTCAGTATTCATAGGTATTATAATGTGGTTTGGTGGTGATTGACCTTCTGGACTCTTAGGTCTAACAGGTCTTTTCTCTTTGTTCAGATCAAGAAGAAGAACTGATCTTTTCGTATATCATAATTGATTAAATATTGTAGATGATTGCCTTTCACATACGTGCCCTCCAAGACGCGCTAGTAATCTCTTTTTACGACTTGCGTGATAACCACAATAGTAGCTTTTACAGGTTTTGCATCTGACAACTGAACGATTATCACAATTTGGTGCTTGACAAGTGCCTGAATATGTAGAAATTTCACTTTCGTTGGAAGCTAAACTATCAAGAGCATCTATTATACTGATCATTGATAGTTTCTTCTCTTTCTCTTTTTCGTATTCTTCCAGCCATCTTTCATGATATTTTGGGCACGGATGTCCATCATCTCCTTCTTCCTCGCTGAAAATCTTAATTAGGATAGGATCAGTTAGACTGCCAATATATCTACGAGAGGCAGTATGTTTTGGTTTTAGATGGTATTCGCACCAGTTTCTCCCACAAAAGCTACACTTTTCTACAGCTTCCTTATTGCATTCATTAGAACTGCATTCTTCTTTAGACATCTCTCATCCCTATATCCTAATTCATCATCTATAATAATTCCAATCATTTTTTGTCGCCTTAGCGCTTTCCCGTTTATATTTTCTCGAACTTTTATATTCATCACAAAATCTTCTTACAGCTTCATTCTCCCGTTCTCTCTTTTCTCTCATAGGTCTTACTTCTATTATCAATAAAACACCTCTTTATCTTCCATACGGAAAGAACGGAGCAATTTCCAATACAAAATATGTTAAATTACTTGTTTCCACAGAACCCTCTTCCACAGTATTTACAGTATCAGTAGCATATTTAGAACATCGATTAGCCTGACATAAAGTAGTCTTATGTTTCTTGACCTTATCAGCCTTTATGTCTAGTTTCTTCCTTGATTCCCCGATTTCGTAATCAGTAATTCCCATAAATCTTCTGATTTATTGTTCTACTTCTCGTATATTTATTCGTTTTCATCTTATAGATTAGACCCTCAATCAACGCTCCTGCTGTATAGTCATGCCCGCCACTGCAATGGGGTTTGGTCAGTTTTCCAAGTCTGCCTATGTAGAAGCTTTCGGAAATATCGGAAAGAAATAAGACAGATGCCAGTCATCAGTCACAAGATCTCCAGATTCCAAAAGACCAAGCCTACCACTACATTTATTAATACTCAATAAAATAGATAAAAGTCAACATGCAAACCAAGACCTACTTAGAATTTGTAAAGGTACTATCTCTGATAAGTATAATCCTAGTATTAGGGCAATCGATAGGTGTAGTAGGCGCCCAAGTAATTGCTGTAAATTTTGGCATATCCAATGTAACAACAAGCATAAATGGAAAATACCTATATGTATCTTACTATACAAACAATGAGTCAGGAATGATAAACAGTTCAGGATTGTTGATAGAGAATGCCCAAACCGGAAGCATGCTAAGCAAAATTCCAATGGAATTTCGTTCAAATATAAGCACTGGGTATAGTACCCACCCCACAACCCTATTAATTCCTTCGCCTTCGGGAGAATACCTATATATCATTAATGATTGGTATCAATATCCTTCCAACTATTCCTTATCTTGCTATTCTGCCATGCATAAATGCAATCCTTTCAACATGAGCATGATAACAACAATAGATCTCTCGACAAACAAGATAATAGGCCAATCACAATATCCTTACTTTATCTCTTCACCAGCAATAAATCCCTCCGGTACTATAATATACGCAATAAAAAACGAAGGTCAGGTAAAGCAACCTTTCCCATGGAACCCGTATAATTCCAGCGCTTCCAACAGAAAGTCAGGCTCATCAGATGGATTAGCGTATAATAACTCAATAATTATGATAAACACAAAAACAGATAGGCTAATAGGCGACATTACAGAAAATCCTGAGTTACCAGACCATTTGGTAATAAATTCTGCAGGCACATACCTGTATGTGATAAGTTCCAATTATACCTATGAAAATTACTCTATAAACAGTTCCACAGGAGAACCGATAGGAAATACTCCTAATAATATGTATGTCACCACTTATTACTCAAATAATACTGAAGGAATATACCAAATTCAGAACAATACGATAATGGTCATAAGTACACAAACAGACAAACCTATTAAAAAAATACCTATCTATGCAGAAGCCCTCGCTACAAATCCTTCAAAGCCGGAAATATATGTGTTAGCAGATCCAATTTTGATAATAAATACCAATAATAACAATATTACAGGATCCATCTCTTATAATTATAGTTTATATCCATACTTCATAGGCTTTGATAAAACTGGATCTTTAGCCTACCTAACCATATACAATGAGAGTACTTGTGGGGGAGCTTCTGACTGCATGCCAGGTTCCGATATTTTATTTATAAATACAAAAACACAAAAAGTGACAAATGAGATATCGCTAGGCGCAGGAGTTCAAGCGTTAGCTATTAATCCGTTAGGAACTATGCTATATGTAGTCAATTATGGTTATAACGAAACAATAAACAAAATTCCAACAGGCCAAAACATCCTTCTAACAGCTCAAAACATTCCAGAAATCAATAATATAAGTATTAGTCTAATTGCAGTTGTAGTTCTCATTTTAATAATCTTAATCATAGCCTTTATTTATACAAAGCATAGGAAAATTCCACCTAAGCCCGATTTCTAAAGCCATATATACGGCATACCTGCTAATTGTAAAGTTCCAGAAACAACGGCGCAATATGCTAAGCTCTGAGCTAACACACAACTGAAAGTGGAAGGTGGTCAGATACCACATCAGGCATTGCGGCAAACTCCTTCACTTCTATGTCATACGAGGTAAATATGTAGTCAGCATAAGGCTGAGGGAATCCATAATAAGGGGTTCTAGTTGACTTAATCCCATATTCTTTTACCAGATTTCTCATAGGTATGTCTTCAATTATCTTTATGCTTTCAGTATTAGGATGAAGATTCAAATCGCCACATAATATCCGCTTCCCATCAACCTTCTCCATCATGGATTTCAGATTAATGGATTGCTCTATCGTCTCCTTTGTATCATTCTTGTCCATGTTTATAAATATACCATGAGTTGTCCATATGTTATATTCCTGATCTCCTTTGCCTATCTTTGAATATAATACATTTATTCCAAGTGTCGACCACTTGTTGTCTACCATGGAGTTCTTCTTCCCTAAAACATATTCTTCTTTCTTATCGAGGATATCCCACCTTTTGTTTACGAATGTGGCGAGTCCTCGTTCTCCAGGATGTGGGAGAGCACTATATCCTTCAAAACCATCTCCAAGAATTCTACCTATTCTACTAAATACATCTTCAGTTCCATCCTTAAAAACAGCACTTTTGATCCCTGGCTCATTATCAAGAACCTCCTGAAAACAAAATATATCTGTATCATTCCTATTCTTTTCTATAAATGGCTCTAACTTATCAAAAAGCTTCCCGCACCATATATTCAATGTTATAAGTTTCAAATCCAACACTTTAAGCAATCAAATTTCATCTATTGCCTTCCTCAATGCGTTAAATATCTTTGTATCTTGATGGCACATAGTTAACAACACTTCATTAAGTTCCTTAGAATCTCCAAGAACTCCGAGAGCTTTCAATCTCCTTATGTCTGCTGTATCCTGTTTTCCATTCAAATCCCTATACAGCATTAATTTGTAGAAAGCTATGAATCCGGGATGAGCAACTTTAATTTCTCCGTATATTAACTGATGTGTATATGTCTTAGCCTGAGAGAGCATGGTATCGGCAAGAGGATATTTGTACCTCATAGAAGGCGCGAATCTATGATCTTTAGGATACACCTGCGATAATTCAGTAATTATATCTACATCAAGGCCATTAGTGGTCTTGGTGCTAAGTGTAGGCCCTTCCAAAACGTGCCCGTAATGCATAACTGGTTCTTTATTTACAACAGCAGGAGCAGCAAATGCATCTTTTATCGAATCAAGTATAAGGCCACTACCGACGGTATTATTTAAGACTATATCCAAATCCGTAGGGCTTCTGTCTATCCGCTCCGGCTTCGAGCCTCCATAATGCATCAATTGATAAAGGAACACGCCTCCTCCCGCTATAATCATCCAGGAATCTCTCTCTACATTTCTCGAATCAAGCACCTTGGCTATCTCGTTGATGCCCTCTACAAATAGCTGTTGTTCCCTAGAGAAAACTAATCCCCTATTCTCTCTTAACAATTCAATAAAAGCTCTAGATCGGAGATGCACATCCTCTTTCTGAGAACTAACTTTAGTCCTATAAGATTCCATATAATATATTACCAATTAATATTCAATATCTGATACGTTCAGTACAAATCTGAAATGTATATGGAACTTTTATAACTTTAATTAAACCTACCAGTTATAATCACTTTATTATGACATTTGTAAATTAAAAATCTTTCTATCAAATTCAACATCCAAAAATACAAATCTGTAAATCTCTTTTGTTTATTAATTCTTTAATGAAATCCCATATTTTAATTTATAACAAAACTTGTTATTTCAATATCTCTGTTTCATATTTGTTTCAAAGATTTAAAATCCTAACCGTAAAAAATCTTCTTAATCTCTCCATAATCCCTATCGCTTCCTCCTCCTTAGTTCCATGATCTTCATGTTCAACAAATCCTACTCCAGCCTTCATATCTTGGGCATCGCTTGCATTGATTACCAATCTCTTATCATTATCTAAACCTCTGACGATAGGGCGTATTCCTACGCCTTCTGTCCTTCTCAGATATCTTTCCGAATAAGATACCTCTCGCTCAGAACTTAATCCC
>JAJYED010000002.1 GCA_021790305.1 Microcaldota archaeon | reverse complement strand
TATCCCTATCGAAGAGCCGACAGCAGGAGTATGCACATTTGAGTATTTCTCAATAAGACCGTCGTATCTTCCTCCAGAGCCTATGGCAAGCGTCTTCTTTCCAGCTGCAGCGGCGGTTATCTCCCACACCATTCCTGTATAATAGTCTATTCCACGTATTATCGATAAATCAACGATTATCTCTCCTTTTATTTTGTATATGCCAAGAAGTGAGATCAGCTCCCGCATATCTGCAATCGGGGCTTTTGTCGCGTCTATATTTGCCTCGATCCTGGTAAGCTTCTGTTCCGTACCCTCTTCTACCTTTATGAAATTCAGCATCTGCTCTGCGGTGTCCTTGCTTATTCCAAGTTCAGCCATCTGCTTCAGTATCTCTTCTGCACTTATCTTTGCAAGCTTGTCAAGTATGCGCATTGCAGATACCTGCTTGTCCTTGGGGATGCCGAACCTGTCCATGATTGCAGAGAGGACAATGCGGTGGTTGAGCATTATAGTATAGTCAGTTATCCCAAGGTTCTCAAGGGCTATCGCACTTGCGGCTATTACCTCCGCTTCAGCCGATATCTCAGAGCTGCCTATCACATCTACGTCTGCTTGTATGAACTCCCTGCTGCGCATGTACTGCGGCTCGTCCCGTCTCCATGCTTCTGCTATCATATACCTCTTAAAAGGCAGAGCCGTGCCTTTATTCATCGCCACGTATCTGGCAGTAGGCACCGTGAGATCATATCTTAACCCCGCTTCCTTACCGTCAAGCAGGTAGATTTCGTTGTTTGCATCGCTTCCGTATATCTTTGAATTGAGTACCTCTATCTTCTCTATCGCCGGAGTCGTTATGGGATAAAAACCGAACCTCCTGAAAATCTGCTCGGTACGCGATATTACATTCTTTAGGCGTATGCTCTCCTTGGGCCCGTAATCCCTTGTCCCTCTCGGAAGTTCTAATGACATGCTTACCATTGAGTTACAGATTATTGACTACCCACTTCCTGAATGCCTCCTTTGGAAGGGCGCCTACAGACATGGCCTTCACTACTCCCTTCTCGAAGAGCAGCACTGTAGGTATGCCCATTATGTCGTACTTCTGCACAATGTCCTGGTTCTGGTCCGCATCAAGTTTATAGAATGTGGCTTTGCTCTCGAATTCTTTTGATACCTCTTCTATCACAGGAGAGAATATCCTGCATGGCCCGCACCATGTTGCCCATATGTCTATTATGACCGGCTTGGTTGAGCGCATTACCTTTTCTTCAAACTTCTTGCCGTCTAGATCTTCTATCATATATATCACCATGAATAGCAATGATAAATAGCTGAGAATAATTATAAACATTCGGATTTTACCTTTTGCAATTATATACTTTTACATCTTATATACAACTGATGATGAGCTGAAGGTCTGATTGGTGATGACGATCTTGAGTGCTGATTAAATGGCAAAACTATCTAGAAGGGCGATAAAGGAGCTCGTGAAGAGCCATTTCAAGACAAGGATAACGGATAGCGGCGCAGACAAGATTGCGGCGATACTTGAAAAGGAAGCTGAAAGGATATCCGCATTTGCAGTGCAGAATGCAAGGCGTTCGAAGAGGACGCGGATAAACAAGGAGGACATCGAGGATTATATTATAAAGAAGGGAAGATGATGAGGTTTTTCAGGAGCAATGATACACGGCTCAGAAGCGATTTCTACATTAATGGAGGCAGAAGGCTATGCTGCCTGATAGAGAAAACACAGAACGGCATGCTGATAACGGAATTGAATGAAAGGGGGCTTGTTGAGAAGCAGGTTTATATGAGGCCTGACGATCCTTTTTATGTGAACCTGACTAGAGGTATGGAGATAATTGAGTCTGGAGATTATAAAGGCATGAATGTTGATGCTGCGTGCACATCCTGCAATGGAATACTGGCAAGAGAGCTTGATCTGATTCATCCCTCAGTCATAAATACCGTACCTGTCGTACCGTCATATATATGCAAGGGTTGCAGCAAGCGCTTTTACTCGATGACAGACACATATCTTAAAAGTCTTGTTGCGGATAAGAAGGAGCTCTTTGATGAAAAGGATCTTAAGGAACTATCTGTGAATGAAGAGGTTTTCGTAAGCACTCTGCAAGAGTATATAATAAGAATTTTTGCATCCAAGAAGATTAGCAGAATAAGATGATTTAATGAGCATTATGATTTCTGAGCTTTATGGTAAGGGAGTGCTCTCCAATTCAGGGAATATGCTGGGCACTATAAAGGAAGTGGTTGTTGACCTTGACAATGCGACGGTTACGCACCTGTTGCTAAGCGAGATGAGCAAGCTCACCAAGAGCAGCGACTTGCGCTCCGACTTCCTTAAGAACAGCATAGAGTACAAGAGAGTAAAGAAGGTCGCAGAGCTGGTTATAGTTGGCGAAAGGGAGAGATCTTAATCCGTAGAGACCTCTCTTACTATCGTTGACCTCTTCTTTGCAAGGACCCTGTATCCGCAGTATGGGCATCTTACAAACTTGTCTATCGATTTTACCTCTTTTCCGCAATGCATGCATATATATGCCATAAATATCACTTCTTCTTCGTAACAGATTTCAGCCATTTGACAAACTCCTTGTGCAGTTGGGAGATGCTCGTGTCCATGACCCTTATCTTCAGTTCTGCCTTATATTCCTCTTCGTTGAGCATGAGCACGGGCTCGAACCTGTCAAGCCTTGCGAACTGGACCTCTGCCCAGTGTATTCTTCCGTTCAGGTAATCCTTCACAACCTCGTCTGTCATAGGGAGAGATGAGAAGCTGTAGAGGAAGCCGTCACACCAGTAAAGAGGCATTGTGCCTGCAGGAGTGACCCTGCCGCGCATTATGCTCTCCTTGTCAACTTCGAGTATGTCGTGCACGACAAGGGACTTCAGAGGCGAGTAGGTTATCTCAACCATTTATCGCACCGGATTTTATCCTCTGCAGGATATGTATCGCATTCTCTCCGGACGGGGTCTTGAGAGTGTATGCTCCGCCTGCAAATACCGCATTGCAGTGCCTGCACTTCCATATTGCGTTTCCCTGTCTCTTTACCGCAGTCCTTCCGCAGACCTCGCACGCGTACCTTGCGCTCTTGTCTGCCTGAACAGACGCTTTTCTCTTTCTCAATACTACTCCATATCTTATACTGCTGTTTGACATATCATTCACCCAGTGCTTTTTCCATTAATGCCTTAAGATCATTGTGCTTCTCAAATGACATAGCGACTGCGTCGTTGAGCTCCTGCAATGTGAAGCTTCCTCTTAGCCCTTTCTGCATCGCTCTTAACTCTTTTCCATCATTTGCTATCGTAATCCTTGCGTCCATGAACTTCTCTTCGTTTGCATCCGGATCTATGAAGACCTTGCCTGCTACCTTTGCGAACGTGCATGAAGTTATTATACCATTTGTCTTGAGCTTCTCTTTTATTCCTTCGCTTATTACCTTATCGCCTTCAAGCTTCGGCATTCTGGCGCTTAGCAGTGCGACTGTTGCAGCCGTTGTTCCTGCATCGAAGAGATTGCCGTCATAATTAAGCACGTATATGTCAACGAAGACATCCCAGACCTTGCCCTCCTCTATGAAAAGAGCAGCGGTATCTATTATTCCTGCGGCCCTTATGCCGCGGTCTATGACTCTTGCGACCTCTATTGCATCTGGGGATGGAGGACCCATCTCATAACCTGATGATGCCATTGGAAGAAGCTCTGCAGATGTTATCAGGTTGCCCTCGTTCGGCTTGTCATGCATAGGTTCTCCGACAGTAATTTTTACACCGGCCAATACCTTCGTATTGCCGATCGTGACCTGTGCGGATCCTTCTGCATGCTCTATGAAATTCTTTTCTATTTTTATATCCCTGTATTCATTCAGAGCTCTTCCGAATTCTCGCTTGTTGCTTGCTATCAGATCGGATATGAACTCCTTTGTTGCTGATTGTATGTACATAATCTCATCTCTCGTATCTCTCTATTATCTCCTGGTATGGCCTCTTTATTGCTGCATCCTGTATCTCGTGTATCTTCTTGCCTGCTTCCAGTATCATCTCCATTCCCTCCTTGAACTGCTCCTTTGTCAAGGAACCGTCCATCTGCAGCAGGAGAACCTCATTTGTAAGCGGCTTGACGGCTACGGGCATATCGGCATCCGAATAGTTATCCTCTATCATGTTCAGATCAAGGACAACTGTTTCGCCTATCTTGCCTGCAGATACTGCATACGGAACGTCGGTCATAGGTATCCCTGAGAGCGCCATTGCAACGGCAGCAGCAGTTATGCCTGCAGCGCGCGTGCCTCCGTCTCCCTGCAGAACCTCTACATATATGTCTATTTCCGTGCCTGGAAACAGCTCGAGCATGACAACGTTTTCGAATACCTCTTTTGTGACTTTTGATATCTCTATGGAACGCCTGTTAGGGCCTGTTCTCCCGTGTCCTTCCAATGAAGAGAACGGTGCCATCATATATCTGCACTTTATCACGGCCTTTTCAGGATCTGAAGTATGCTTTGGTAATGCTTCCTTTGGACCATGCACCGCAGCTATGATCTTGTTGTTTCCCCATTCGACATAAGCAGAACCTGCTGCGTTCTTTATTACATTCGGTTCTATCTTTAAGCTGCGGAGGTCCGTAGCTCCCCTGCCGTCGAGCCTCTTTCCGTTTATGATCAATTCTGGTTTTTCTCCTCCTCCTGACATTCTAATTACCCTTTGATAACATCTCTTTTATTCTGTCTGTGAGGCCCGATGTATGTGCCTCTTCCTGTATTCTGAGAATAGCGTCCATTGCAAGCTGCATGTTCCCTCCCTTTATCCATACCACGCCGTTGTGTCCTACAATTATGCTGGACTTCGTGCTTGTTGACAGTTCCTTTAGCATGTTGTTTCCCTTTCCCAGGACTCTCGGTACCTTTGAAGGCGTTATCGAGAATATCTTGCCGCCTGAGAGCTTCCTTGGACGCATCAGCACTACGGTCTGGGTCTTATCCAGCTCTTTTACAGAAGCCTCTACCACATCCCCTTTGTTCAGCTGCTCCTGCACGAATTTGGATATGAGCAGTCCTTTGTAAGGGGAATTGAGGTTAACGTTATAGGTATTCAGCCTGTCCTCCTCTATGACACCCACTACCGTGTCACCGTATGCAGGATTCCACAGACCTTCCAGAGGTATCAGCGTGCTCTTTTCGTCGTTGTAAAGTCCGACTATGGTGGAGTAGGTTTTCCCGTTGTGTATCAGCGTGTTGTGCATTCTGACCGACGTGTCGCTGATCTTTTCTCCTGGTATTACTATTCTTTGCATGTTTTCACTTTATTCAAGATTCTTTGTTGTAACATTTCCTTTTGTTGCGTTGTTTATCTTCTCGAAGAACTCTCCTTGAAGGCCGGCGGGGAATTCGAGTATGCATTTGAGGGAGCCATTTGACTGCCACTCTTCTGATTTGAGCCCGTACTGCTTCAGGGTCCCATAGCACCTGTTTGTGTACTCGGCAGGAATTACAACCTCTACCTTCATTGTTGCAAACTTTATAGGCAGCTTCATGGACAGTTTCTTGACTACTTCATCTACCTGCTCGCTTGCCCCTTTGAACGGGTCTATGCTTACCCTCGCTTCCTGCATTGCCGCCTCTATCCTCTGCGGAGGATGAGGAGCTTTTGTCCTTGGGTCTATCGAGTTTCTTGCTATTATGTTTATTATCTGCTTCTTCTTCTCTTCGAGAAGCTTGTTCCTCTGCTCTGTTGTTATCGGCACGTTTCCGTGCTTGAGTATGAATTCCACTACTTTCGGCAGTTCCGTTGTATTGAATATCTTCTTTATCTTATCCTGGCTTTGACGCTCTCCCTTGTTGGCGTCAGCGAAGATTTCTTCTGCTTCAAGCACAGCTATCGGATCCGTAAGTTTGCCTGTTATGAAATTGTAAGCCTTATCCGAATCGACAAAGATTTCGAAGTTCTCTCCTGAATGGGAGTATTTGGCTATTACTGTTTTGGACATGCCGTCACTGTCATATATATTCTTTTATCTTTTCCCTTGAGAGCAAGGTGAAGCCATCCTTTATAGTTACGTATCCTATATCCAGATTGTCCTCATTGAGCTTTGTCTCGCTTATCTTCTTTATTACCTTGACTCCAAGATCCAGCGCTTTTTCCAGCACCATATTGTCTTCGTACTCCTTGAGCAGCATCTCCATCGCGACCTTCTTTCCTGAACCTATCGCGTCTGCTTTATACCCTAGGAATGAAGCTCCAGGCTCTATTTCGAAGAGCCTTGGCCCGTAATCATCTATCCCACCTACGAGAAGGGAGACTGCATAAGGTCGCATTCCTCCGTATTGGGTTGCCTGCATCATATAAGCAGATATGTTCTTTGAAAGAGATTCTATTGATTTTATCTCGTCGAAAAGCATGCGGTGGTTCTGTGTATTTGATCTTGCAGTGTCTATTATGTGCAGACCATCTGATACCATGCCGCTGTATGTTGCGCAGATCTGGGAATCTATCCTGAATACCTTCTGGATGGTGCTCGCCACTGCAAGAGGGTCGTTTATGTTCTTGTGAGCCACAAGAACTACGCTGTCTTTGCCCACTATCCCTATTGAGGTAGCGCCCTTTCTCACCGCTTCCTTGGCATATTCTACCTGGAACAGCCTTCCGTCTGGATTGAACATCACTCCTCGGTCATAAGCTTGCACATTTGGGTACATATATTACACCACATATACGATTTGCATATATAATTAGCAATTTAGTATAAAATAGCAAACATAATTAGGGGTTTACCCTTAAATACCTTTTGATTGTGACAGACGCGGAAATTATTTTTAAAAGAGTCTTTAACGCTAGTTATATGGTCGTGGCGCTTATTTTCGGTTGGTTTTGAGTTAATTTATATATTATATGCTCATATATATTCACGATTTAATTCTTGGGGAAATTTATGGCCGACACTGAACAGGTTTCTGGAGCTGGAACCAATATGATGCACTCTTCCATACTCAGGGTGATAGAAGACAAGAAGAACATAAACCAGAAACTTTCTAATATAAAGCACAAGATAGGCATTTACAGTGCAAAGGGAGGCGTTGGGAAGACCACGGTAGCCGTTAATACTGCTTTTACACTGAGCAGCATGGGATACAAGGTAGGGCTCATAGATGCGGATATAGACTGTCCAAACGCGCTTATGTTCCTAGGCATAGAGGGCACGTTCTCAGACGAATACCCGTTGAAGCCTGCAGAGAAAGAGGGGGTAAAGGTGGTCTCTACTGCAATGTTTGTTGATGACGCAAAGAAACCGATAATATGGAGAGGGCCGCTTGTCGCAAAGATGATACGTGAATTCCTTGATAATACAGATTGGGGACCATTAGATTACCTAATAATAGATTTGCCGCCTGGGACCAGCGACGCTCCTCTCTCTATAATACAGCTCCTGTCTCTTGATGGCTTCGTTCTTGTCACTACTCCAAGGCATATCTCCGCAGTCAATACCATAAGGTCCGGAATGATGGCCAAAAGATTGGGAGTGGCGCTTCTCGGAGTGGTAGAGACAATGTCGGATGGCAGCGGAGACGGAGGGGAAGAAGTTGCAAAGGAGCTTGGTTGCGAATTGGTAGGAAAGGTAAGGTCCAACAAGATGTTTGGGGAGATGAGTGATTCAGGAATCATCCCAGTGCTCAAGGATGATGAGATCAGGAAGGAATTTGAAGATATAATCAAAAAGGCAGGGCTGGTGGAAAAATGAAAGAGCCTTTCTCTGATCTGTTCAAGGATTCTGCGATATTCGCTAACCGTGAGGTTCTTTCGCCGCATTACATGCCAGATAACCTTCCTTTCAGGGAGAAGCAGATCGAGAATATTGTAAAGTATATGACGCCGTCTCTCAGGGGAGAACGTGGGAGAAACCTCTTCGTTTATGGGAAGACCGGGACAGGAAAGACCTCGTGTGTCAAGCATGTAGTGGATAAGATAAAGGATCTGCCTACAAAGGCGCGCGTGTCATACATAAATTGCAGGATATACAACTCCAGGTACAGGGTACTTTACAAGATAACGAGCGATTACCTGCCGATTTATGCAAAACGTGGGTACGGGCTTGTTGATATTTACGAGAGGATAATAAACTGGGTAGAAGAGGATGCAAAGATACTGATAGTAGTACTTGATGAGATAGATGTAGTAAAGGATCTTGATGACCTGATCTACACACTCACAAGGGCTAACAGCGACATAAAATCAGGAGGAATAATGATTGTTGGGGTTTCTAACAAGATATCCTTCAAGGAGGATTTGGATCCGAGAAGTTTGTCGACCCTTTATGAAAATGAGTTGGTCTTCCCGCCTTACAATTCGAATGAGCTCGCGCTGATTCTGAAGGAAAGGGCTGAAAAGGGTTTCAAGAAAGGTGTGATAGACCAAGCAGCTATAAACCTTGCAGCTGCGATATCTGCAAAGGACAGTGGGGACGCAAGACTGGCGTTGAAGGTTCTTTCAAAGGCGGGGGAGCTTGCCGATGAGAGAGGAGAGGGAGTAATAACAATTAATGATGTTAACAGGGCTTCGGAAGCAGCGGAGGAGGAGCTTGTGTACGAACTTGTAAACACGCTGCCAGAGCACCAGCGCCTTATCATTTATGCGATAGCCATGCTCTCCATACAGGGAAGCAAGTACAAGAGGCTGAGCGGCGATACCGACACCTATCTTTTCAGCGGCGATATTTACAATAAATATTCTGCAATAGCTAAGAGCCTGAACAAAGGCCCTAAGAGCTCAAGATGGTATAGGAAGTATATATTCGACCTTGAGATGCAGGGACTGATCTCGGCTTATGAGTCTGGAAAGGGGATAAGAGGGCACACGAAGCTGATCAAGCTTGCTTACTCTCCTGAGCGCATGAAGGATACTATAGAGAAGACACTTACTACTGATACGGAGGAGAGTGTATGAAGATAGCGATTGTATCTGATCTGCATATAGGATATGAGCGTTTCAGGAAGGACGCGTACGCACAGGCAAAGGAAGCTCTTATGATGGCTGCTGAAAGAGCTGACGCAATAATCATACCTGGAGACATATTTGATACAAGGTTCCCTAAGCCTGATGTGATTGCTGAAGCGATAGGCATATTCAAGGAGCTGCGTGAAAAGGAGTTCGGTGCCCGAATAGTCGGATTTGAAGGGCTTGGAAAGATATACACTGACAAACCTGTACTCGCGATCCCCGGAACGCATGAGAGAAGGACGAGTGATACTGAGGATCCTGTTGATCTGCTGAATCTCACATCGCTGCTTGCGGACATAGGCATGGGAGTTGTGGTGATTGAAAAGGACGGAGAGAGGGTAGCGGTTACAGGAATCGCAGGCGTTGTCGAAGAACGATTCGGGGATGCGCTTAAGGAGTATGCAGGCAGGAGGATTGACGGGGCTTTCAACATACTGATGTTTCACCAGTCTCTGTACGAGCTGCTTCCATTTAACGACTCTTTCCTGAGGATGGAAGAGCTTCCTGTGGGCTTTGACCTTTATGTGAACGGGCATATACACAGTAGATTTGAATCAACTGTGCATGGAAAGCATTTCTTGATACCTGGCAGCACAGTGCTTACGCAGCTGAAGGACGGAGAGACTGAGAAAAAAGGCTTCTTCGTCTATGATACAAAGGCAAGGACGTATGAGTTCGTGCACATAAATTCCAGGAGTTTTCAGTCGCTTAAAGTGGATGCTGATTCTGTAAAGGAAGGGACGTTGCTTAGGGAGATAGAGGAAAGAGTTGAAGATGCTGTTTCGAAGAACGGACAAGGGTGCATAATAAGGATAGAGATAAACGGAAAGAGCAAGGCTGTGAAAAGACTCGGTATAGATATGCAGGAAATCGCCAAGAAATTCAAGAATGATGCAGTTATTGAGATATCAAAGAAGGGCTTTGAGGAGGTGTCTGATGATGAGAAGCGCTCGGAGATATTCTCAGACATAAGCAACGTATCTGTAAAGGATCTTGGAATAGGAATACTTATGGCAGAGCTGAAAAAGAACGGCTATGACCTCAGTATAGGACCTGCAGAGCTCTTTGAGCTTCTTAGCTCAGGAGAGAAAAAGGATAAGGTAATTGCAAAGGCTATGGACGAACTTCTCGGATAGCGAATTCACTTCTGATTCTTGTATGAATAGTATTTGAAGAGTTCTGCCAAGGAGTTGACAGCTGCAAGAGGTGAATCGTAAACAGGAAGTCCTGATTCCTCCATCATTTTGTTATGCACCTGCGTGTACTCCGCACCTATGCTGATTACTATCATCGGCTTTGTGATATCCGCCTTGAAGTGTACCAGTTTCGCCACGACACTGGAATCTGCCCCAGGAGTTTGGAAAAGGGCTATGACTATTATCATGTCTACATTCTCATCGTCCTTTAGCACTGAGACTGCAGTCTCATATCTGTCCCCTCCTGCATCCCCTGCCAAGTCCAATGGTATTCTTATATTTACCAGTGGAGGCATCTTCTTCCTGAGTATCTCCTGGCTCTTTTTGCTAAGTTCTGCAAGTTTTAGCGTCTTTACAAATCCTACCGAATCTGTTGTGATCACTCCTGCGCCTCCGCCGTTGGTTATTATCCCGACACGATTACCGCTTGGTGCGGGTTCTGATACAAGCACCTTTGCATAGTACAGAAGCTCGTTCAGATCGTTTGCAATCGTGAAACCGAACTGCTTGAATACGCCCTCGTAAACCTGATAATCTCCTGCAAGAGATGCCGTGTGTGATAGAGTTGCCTGCTGCCCCACGGATGTTCTACCGCCTTTTAGAACCACTACCGGCTTTTTCTTTGTCACCTTCTTTGCGACCTCTATGAACTTCTTGCCGTTCTTTATGCCCTCTAGGTACATTATGATTACTTTTGTATCTTCATCATTCATCAGGTATTCGAGTATATCGGATTCGTCCACATAAGCTGCGTTTCCATAGGATATGAATTTTGAAAGGCCGAATCCCTCTCCGGCTATCAGATCGAGTATTGTACTTCCCACAGCACCGCTCTGCGATATGAAGCTCACATATCCGACTCCAGGCTTGCTTAGTTTGTATGTAGGCAGGAAGAGCGTATCTGTCCTTGCGCGTGTATCTATCACTCCAAGGCAGTTGGGACCCAGCATAGGCATCTTATACTTTTCAGATATGCTTACAATCTGTTCTTGAAGCTCTTTTTGCCCTATCTCCTCGAATCCTGCAGTTACGACTATGGTGCTCTTGACCCCCGCTCTTCCGCACTCCTCGAGGACTGCAGGTACGAAGGGCGCAGGTATTGCAATTACTGCCAGATCAAGTTTTTCCTTTATCTCCCCGACATGCGCATACGCCTTAACTCCGAGAATGGACTCCGCATCCTTGTTAACAGCGAAAAGCTTCCCAGAATATCCGGAGTTTATGTAATTTTGTAATATGATGTGCCCTACCTTCTCAGGATTCTTCGATGCCCCTATTATTGCTACCGATTTCGGGTTCAGCATATATTTTAGGTCGACTGGCATTCAAA
This sequence comes from Microcaldota archaeon, assembly GCA_021790305.1. Classification (GTDB taxonomy): domain Archaea; phylum Micrarchaeota; class Micrarchaeia; order Micrarchaeales; family CABMGC01; genus JAKAUU01. The sequence goes on along the minus strand of JAJYED010000002.1, from coordinate 57,115 downwards.
CACTTATTTCAATATTCTTATATCGACTACGTCGTAGTCATCCTTCCTTAGTATGACCGGGTTGAGGTCAAGTTCCTTAAGATCCGTATGCGTAAGCATATCCGATACTTTTAACAGAAGGCCTTCGAGCATCTTCCTGTTCTCTGAACCGTAGGTTATCACGTTCTCTGATTTCAGATTATCTATCATGCTTGATGCATCGTTTTTGTTTATAGGGCATACACGTATTGCAAAGTCCTTGAATGCTTCTACGTAGATTCCGCCAAGGCCGAGAAGTATGACCTTTCCGAACTGCGGGTCTGTCTTACCACCTATTATGACCTCTATTCCGCCTTTTGACATCTCCTGCACTATTATTTTGTATGGTTTAAGCTTAGCCGCTTTTGCAGAGAGGGATTTGAATGCAGATTTTATCTCTTGGTCTGTCTTTAAGTCTAGTTCTACCAGGCCGCTCTTCGATTTGTGCAGAGCCTTCTCAGTTATTACCTTCATTACTATAGGGTTGCCGTTTGCCTTGGATATTGCCTCTTCGGCAGAATCAACATACCAGCTCCTTATGCTGCTTATCCCGTACTTCTTCAGAAGTCTCTCCCCTTCAAAATAATCTGATAGAGTCATATTATCTTCATCACTACTAGATATGCAAGAAATATTATAACCAAGATTATGATTATGCCTGCAACGAGCTTCTTGTTAATGGGCTTTGGCTGCAGATGAATCTCCTGTGGAGCAGATAGCTGCTGCTCCTGCGGTTCGGTTTGAGGTTGAACCTGAGAGTGTACTGGTGAAGGGTTCTGGACAGGTGCCTGAGTGTCATTCTGTGTTGGTTGCGTTGTTTGCAGGGATTGCATTGACGGCATAGGCTGGGGCTGCTGTGGAGCAGCTTTAAGAAAACCCTGCTCTGTGAGCAGTATCTCTACCTGCCCGCTCTTCAACTCGTATGTGAGAAGGTTTTGCTTGCTCAGCTTGTACAGGCGCATTGCAAGATCTTTCGAATTCAGGCTTATAGAACTCTGTATGTCCTTTGGGGAGCTCTTGCCGTTTGATATCTGTGAAAGGATGCTCTTGTCAAGATTATCGAATGGTGTTGCGGCTCTTTGTTCTGCTTCTGATAGTACGGCTTTCCCCTTCTCCGTAACTGCTATGGAATTTGGTCCTGGAAATATGGAGGTAAAGTCTATCAGGTCCTTTTGCTTGAGTGTACCGGCTATGTTAGATGCATCAAATATGCTTGCATTTATTGCCGATCCGAATCTCTCCAACGTCGTGTCGTCTGATATCCTCATGAGGCATGTAATATCTAGGAAGGTTATATCGTCCGCCATTTCACCACAGGTCGCTATACTATTCTTTAATAACACTTAAATATATTAAGATAAACATAAGTTTGTTGGTTTCTATTTTGAACGTGATTATTTGAGAATACGTTTTCTTGGTGGCGCCGGAGAGGTTGGAAGATCGGCGTTTGTTATAGAAGATAAGAAGAACATACTGCTTGATTGCGGAGTGAAGGTAGAGAGCGCTACAGAATATCCTCTGGAGATAGGGAAGGTAGATGCGTGCATTCTCAGCCATGCTCATCTTGACCATAGCGGTTTCCTTCCTTCCATTTACAGGGATGCAAGTCCTCCGACATTTGCGACCCAGCCGACAATGGAGCTGGTAGAGCTGCTGATAGAAGATGCTATGAAGATAGGGAAGAGGAAGCACGATAAGCCCGCATACTCAAGGGCAGAATTCAGGGAGATGATGTCCAAGTATGTCCCTTGCGAATACGGATACGAGAATGAATTTGACGATTATGTAATAACAATGCGAGATGCAGGGCATATATGCGGAAGCGCGGTATCTTCCATAGAGAGTATAAGAAGCGGGAGGGTTATCGGGTATACAGGGGATTTCAAGCTTGAGGAACAGACCCTGCAGAAAGGAGCGGATCCTGTAAAATGCGATATATTGATAATGGAGGCCACTTACGGCGGCGGGGAGCATACTGGAAGAGAGAAGCTGATATCCTCGTTTATAGAGGATATAAAGGATGTGATAGACAACGGAGGCACTGCTCTCGTACCGGTCTTCGCGGTAGGTAGAAGCCAGGAGATACTTGCTATATTAGAAGAAAATGGGCTGGCAGAGAGAACATATCTTGACGGAATGGCAAGGGCAGCTACCGAGATAGCCCTGGCGCACAAGCGCTTCCTGAAGAATGGAAAGCTGCTTGCGGAGGGAGTTAACAAGGTGTCAGTTGTGGATATGCAGCATGTTAGGAGGAATGCAGTAAAAGGAGGGAGAATAATACTCACCACATCTGGGATGCTTACAGGAGGCCCTGTACTTAATTATATAACGCAGCTTGGCAGGAATTCCAAAATATTCCTTACCGGTTTCCAGGTTGAAGGTACGAATGGCCATAAGCTGCTGGAAGGCAAGCCGTTGATAATAGACGGTAAGAAGTTCACTGTCAGAAATGAGTTTGGCTTTTATGATTTTTCTGCGCATGCAGGTAAGAAAGATCTCCACGAGTATGCAAAGCTATGCTCTCCTGAAGAGATAGTCCTTGTGCATGGCAGTGTTGAGAACATCAATGCGGCAGCAGAGAGCCTGAGGTTGGAGGGATTCAAAGTCCACACTCCTAAAGTAGGGGATACGATAGATTTTGAATTCTAATATTTAGAACTCTTCTGAATCAGAGCCGAAATTCTCTTCAGGTTCAGAGTTTCCTGACGAGCCGCCCTCTCCCTTCTCTATAACCTCTATCTTTCCGTACTTGCCTGCAGAGAGCTGCGGGTTGCCCTTGTATTCGCTCACATAGCCATTGGTTACCTTTATCTTGTCTCCAACATCTATGGCGTCTGCATCCTTCTCCCATAATGATAGGGTTATGCTTCCCGTGTCATCCTTTATGGTAGCGCTTGATACAGTAAGCTGCTTTCCATACTTTGTAACTACGGTTCTGGTGGGTTGTTTGTCAACTACAGTTGCCTCTATCTCTACGTTGCCCACTCCTCCTTTAAGCTCATTGATTTTCATAGAACCACTGAAATTAGTATTTCTTATTCTTATAGATAATTATATTAACCTTTTTACTACGACGACATCTGGAAACTGCGATTTGTCCTAGTTTTCAGATAGTAGTAGTTACATTAAATGTGTGGATTAATGTGCTGTTAAGCGTGCCGTTCTGGAGTGCGCCAAGGCCGCCGGGCAAAGTAGCGACAATTGACAGCAGTGCTGCTATAATGACTGTAACTATTATTAAAATTATTATTAATGGGACAAGCCAGGATAGTACAGCAAAGAGTCCTGAGGTCTTCTGAAGTTTCATTATTGCTATAGTCAGTATTATCACGGCCCATATGTCAAATATTATGCTTACGGCGGTGCTGACTGGTACTGAAATGGATGTGATTAATATTAACCATGAAAATAAAGCCGCAGGTATTGATGCGAATGTAATAGTAGTGAATGTCGTTGCGTATGGTTTTTGGAATTTGCGGAATAGGAATTTGCCGAACAGATGAATAAGGGCTGCTTCTACAAAAAACACTATAGGGGCCAGTATAAGTATTGCGGCGATCTCGATGACTGCTCCTGATATCCCGGTGCCTGTTAATACTGCTGCCAATATACCGGTAATGATTGCAGGGATTATGGCAAATGAATAATAGAATATCAGGGCATCCTTTATACCCATTGGGGTTGCTTTAGACGGATGTATTGCAATATTCCACGCTTTCTTTATAGAGCTGATTATGTCCATTTATTCAACAGATTATACGTTAAACCATGACTTTACTCCGGGTCTGGTAATGTAGTATAACAATATTGCTTCAATAATTAGACCTATAACACTGAATACAGATCCGACCACTATGCCTGCTAAACTTGATATCATACCCAAAGCATATATTATGATGGCAAGCCACCAGCTCCACTTTGCTCCTGTCCAGAAGCCGTACCCAACTGCAAATGCAAATAGTCCGCTTATTATGAATACAATGCCTAATATGGAGCCTAAACCACTTAACCCTGGGATGCTGTTTGCTAGTCCTGCTACGAACAGTCCTGCTATTATTGCAAGTACTCCTCCGAGAATTTCCAATATTGCAAGTGCAGATATTCCAATAGGTCTATTGCCTTTACTCATGCCAGCCATATTACCAACATATTATTTATTTTATACAGGCATTAATAAAACTTCTTCGCTGGTGTAGAATTAGTTACAGGAGGACGTTGGCTTAACCTGAAGGCATCACGTTTAAATATCATGAATATATTGCTTAATAGAAGTGATCTTATGGTATATGACATGGTATATAAAGAAGGGAAGAATTTAGTCAGTGATGAACGGTCTGTTGAAATGGCTAAAAGGATTCCTTTGAATGATTGGAAGGCAGAAAGGAGTGGAGAAAATTTCTGCATCTTTTCTGCAGTAGACAACGAAACAGGAATGATGTTAAAATTATACAAGGAACCTCATGGTCGCAATGGAGGTAATTATGGCATTTCTGTATACAGAGTACAGGCTTGCGCCAACGGGGAGAAGTTGGAGAAATGTATAGGAGGCGTTCTTAACAGCGATTATGCACATAGGCTTTTCCAAGCGGTAGACTTAAACTGCGTAAGGAGATAGTAACGGCTCATTTGTCATTTTTTATGAGCTGTTCCTTCAATGATTTGATTGTTCCTGATGTTTTAATAGTGTAGATGCCCGTAGCCTTGCCGTTTATGCTCTTTATGAATGACAGGGCAAGTATGGTACTGTCCTCTGAATTCCTCTGTATGCGAAGTATGAACTGCTTCTCCGTTGCAAGCATCGTCTTTGGATTAGAATAAGAGTAATTGAGTGTGCCCAGTGCCTGCATTATGCCTGATTCAAGAGCGCGCTGGTTTGCAGGATCATTGAAGTCTATCTGCGCTGAGCTCTCAGCGAGTATATACCTGTTCTTAATTATCTTTGCCATATAGAGCACCTAACGCGCTTAGCGCTTTTTTCTCATCTCCCTTGAATCCCAGGAACCTTATGAGCAGCATGAGCTGCCTTGCAGAAAGCATCTCGGCCCCTGAATCTGCAAGGGTTATAGGACAGACATTTACCTTGAACTGCTTGCAGTAGTGCATCGTCTTTCTGTATAGGTATATCAGCTTCTGCTGCTGTTTTGGGTCTGCATTTATTATGGCATTTACATTGACGAATAGGAATTTGCCGCTCTCTGCGATAAGGGCTATCAGTTTCTTTGAAGGCATGCTACTGGGGAGTATGCCTATTGTGTTCCTATCCTTAAGTGACTTTGCAAGAAGGCCTTCATTCTGACCTGTGGCTATTGTCCTGTGTGGATAGTTGTGTGCCGCTGGCTTTAGTTCTATGTCCTTGCCACATATCAGAAACTTTGCAAAACCGAGCCGCTTTTGCAGGTCCTTGTCCGGCTCAGTTTTTATTACGTCATAATACTTCAGCGGCTCACCCGTGTAAGAATTACTGGCTGCCCTTGTATATGTCAGCTATCTTGGCGTTCAGGTCCTTCTCCTTTGCCTTCAGCTCTGTATACTGCTTGTTTATAGACTGCAGCCTTGCCTGGGTAAGTTCCGATCTGTCCTTTACATCGTCAAGCGCCTTTGCCTTATCGGTCTCTACCATTATACCGCCTATCGTTGAGTAGGTCTTTCCTGTAGCCTTCTCAAGCTGTTCCTTTGCTCCGTCGAGCTCTGCCTTCTGGGCCTTGAGCTGCTCTAATTGCAGCGTGACCATGCGAAGCTGCTCCTGCGCTATCTGGTAGTCCTTTGCAAGCTTCTCTATCTCTTTTTGCTGGTTACTTTGTGGTTCCATGTTTTCATCCTGTTAAAACGAGTACTATTAAATCGTAGCAAAATTATATAAGATATTATCTATAATCCTTATTGTTGTAACAGGAGATTCTTTGGAACTTAATGAGAGCAGTCTTATAGAAGGGGAGCTTACACTCAGGAAGATGAGGCTGACCAAGGAGGTGCTTGAGACAAAGAGATCTGCGCTCAGATGGCTTGCCCTCTCTTTAGGCATAATAAATCCTGGAGAGTCCAGACTCTCAGCAGTAGCCGTACTTGATGCCATGCTCAACTTCCAGTTTAATAAGAAACAGGATCCAAAAGTGCCTGACCTTCTTGAGTATATAAGCAGCAAATGGGAGCCTATGAATGAAAAGACACTCAGATACCATCTGCTCCGCATGAAGAAAATGGGGCTCGTAGACAATTCTGATGGTCGCTTTTACTTCAAGAGGGGTGCTTCTGCTCCCGGAATGGCCCATGAACCATGGAACTTCAATATTTTTGAGAGTTATTATAAAGATGTATTCATCAACATAAAAGAAGTGTTAAAAGAGATAAGCAGCAAGAATTGAGATGGTGCTTTTTCTATGAAGAACGAGATATACATATGGATTGCGATCTTTGTGATAATTGCAGCGGCAGCTCTGTACTACAGGTTCTATTACACTGCATCTTACCAGTTAACTGTATCTTTCAACAAGACCCGACTTAACGCTAATATTTACCCTTACCAGAATGTTGCAATGCCGATAGTCGTTACTAATACAGGCAGTTCTTCTATATCCAACCTTGATTTCGGGCTTTACATGAACGGGAGCCTGAAGAATACATACAAACTGGACATACCTGTTGGGAAAGCTGCAGTCATACCTTTCAATTACACCCCTTCAAAATCGGGTTTATACAATGTTTCGGTTGTTGCAGACCCAGGAAGAGTCTTTGACATTTCAGACAGAGCGCAGGCACAGGCAGATGCAAGCTTTGTAGTAAGCAATAGCGAATCGCCTTCGCCTTATTCATACATATCAAGAAACGGCCTTGTTTCAGGCTCTTATGCAAATCTGAAAAGCTCAGGAGTAGTCACAGGCTCTTTCTTTTACACGAATTTCTCTTCTTCACCAATGGCCTTTTCCAATATCAGCGCGTTGAATACCTTCCTATACCCGATTACAAGCATCGCAGGCGCTTACATAAATGATATGGCATACTCCAACGGAGCATATTCAGAAAATAACGCAATTTCATCGATATGGCTGAAGGGATATCTTGAACCTTCGGCTTTTGTATATGCTGCAGGATACAAAGAACTTGCGCACCACAACTTCACTTATAACGGAACGCAGGTTACCTTCGTGAAGCTCAGCAACATATCGACAATGTGCAGCTGGTATAGCGGCGGATGGATAAAGATGATAGGCACAAACGGTACTGAAAACTGTACACGTGTCTTGGAGCATCCTCCTGAATCATATTATACGCCTGATATGCAGAACATAACATTCAGGAATGACTCTTTTGCATCTAACGCTACTCTGATAGGCAGATATACGGGTTTTGCTGGCAATGTTTTCAGCCATGGAGAGCTTCTTGAGATGAATGGCAGCATAAATTACATGCATATATCTACAAACCTTACCAATCCTTTGCTTGTATGCCACGGCGCGATTTATAATATATCCGGGACCTCTTACTGCTCAACTTACGATCTTCCAATCTCTGGCAAGATAGGCAACTTCTCCCTTGTTTCAACACGCGCGTATGTCGGCGGAATTAATTATACTGATTACTCACTTTCAAGCACATCTAAGTTATTGGAAACTATCCCAGAGGCAGTAGGCTTGATTCATGCAGCGTTTTATAATAGCAGCGCCAAGTCCCTCGTCTTCCTGCCTGGAATACAGAGCGAATGTGGTTTTGTAGAAGGATTCAACTGCACAGATGTCACGTTCTCAAACAGCACTTTGAGCTTCCGTGTGATTAACAATTACAGCAGCACGGTCTCGTTGACCGGAGGAAGCTGCTTTGCAGAAGCGCCTTCGTTGCTCTTTACAAAAGTAAACTATACATTGAAGGCCAAGCAAGCTGCAAACCTCAGCATAGGATGCACATATTACAACGGCACTAAGATTTATGGTGTGCCGTTCAACCTGTACCTGGGCCTTACTCTTAACTATACCCTTAACAGGACAAGGCTTCAGGCGAACGGAAGCGCATACGTAGTCTAATCTTATGATGGATCCATTCTCGCTTTTTCTGGACAAGTACGGAACATTCACCCAAATCCAGGAAAGGTCTTTCAAGGAGATAGAAGGAAAAAAGAACTGCATAATAGCTGCGCCTACTGGAAGCGGGAAGACAGAGGCAGTCTTCCTTCCGATGCTGAAGATGGCGCAAGCACATGAGAATGGAATATTTGCCTTGTATATAACGCCGCTTAAATCTCTGAACAGGGATCTGCTGAAAAGGCTCACGGAACTGTCAAGCGCATCTGGAGTAACTATGGCGGTAAGACACGGGGATACCTCTTTAAAAGAGAGGAGGGAGCAGGCGGAAGAACCTCCTAAAATACTTGTAACTACTCCTGAAACGCTCCAGAACCTCTTCCTTTCCAAAAGACTCAGGGATTCTCTGAAGAACGTGAAGATTGTTGTGGTAGACGAACTGCACGAGTTATATTACAATAAGAGAGGGGCACAGCTCTCCGTCGCCTTGGAGAGGCTTGAGGCAATTGCGCCAGGATTCCAGAGAATAGGCATAAGCGCCACTATAGGCAATCTTGATGAGGCATGCAGGTTCATCTTTTCTGATAGGAAGCATGTTGTCATAGGATCTGACACTGAAAAGACATTTGACATAAGGATAGAGATGCCTGAAAAGGTTAAGGACTCTGAAGGGATAAAGGAATTCTTCAGCATTGATGACGCTGCTGCAGCAAGGATATACCGCATTGCTTCCTTGATAAGAGAGTCTGACGCTACGATAGTGTTTGCAAATACCAGGCAGGCTGTAGAGGCGCTTGGCAGGAAGCTCTTGTATCTTGATAAGAAGATGGAATTTGGGCCTTTGAGTGTGCATCACGGTTCTATAGAGAAGGAGGAGAGGATAGCGACCGAATCAGGATTCAAGGAGGGAAGGTTCAAGGCGATAGTGGCAACCAGCTCGCTTGAGCTTGGAATTGACATAGGCAAGGTTGATTTTGTCATACAGTACGGTTCTCCGAGGAGAGCTACACGCCTGATACAGCGCATAGGCAGGGGAGGGCATAGTGTTGGGAAGGTATCTAAGGGCAGCATAATAGTATCAGAGTGTCTTGAGGCGCTCGAAGCTGCCTCCATATTGGATAATGCATTGGCAGGCAGTTTTGAGAGGAGCAGTATAGAAAATAACCCGTATGATGTTTTAGTTAACCAGCTGAGCGGCATGGCACTTGAATATGGGGAGATAGACCATGCAGCTGCATTCAAGGTGATAAGCGGATCTGCAAACTTCGGGAAGCTTAAGATAGAAAAGTTCCAGCAGATCGTCTCTTTTGCCGAAAGCATAGGAATAATCAATGTCAGAGACGGCAGGATATCGATAGGCAGAAGGTCAAGGAGGTATTTCTATAAGAATATCAGCGTGATACCAGAAGTATCGCGCTTCCCTGTAAAGAATGCCGTTACAAACAGGATCATCTCTTATCTTGATGAGAAGTTTGTCTACTCCAACATAGATGAAGGTTCATATTTCATAAGCAAGGGCATGCCGTGGAGAGTCGTCAGTATTGATGAGGGTACGATATTTGTTGAACCTGGCGAGAGAGTAGAGGCGACTATTCCGGATTGGGAAGGGGAGGATATACCTGTCTCTAAAGAGACTGCGGAGAAGGCGTATGGGTTTATTGAAAATGGGCTTGGTAAGAAAGCTGTTTTCTTCGACTCGCATGCAAAGAGCAGAGCCGAGACCTTCATAGAGAAGCAACGCTCCTTCTTTGTGCCGAGCGGCACTAAGGTCATAGTTGAAGAGTTGGAGGATTATGCGATAGTATATGTTGCTCTGGGAAAACTTGGCAACGAGCTTCTTGCACGCCTTCTTTCCTATATATGTTCCTACTCTTCAGGAGGACGCGTTACTGCAAAGGCTACTCCTTATGCTATCGTATTGGAATTTGGTCTTAATTTCAGGAAACCTGACGTCAAAAAAGCCATATTAGAGATAGCGCATTTGGAAAGGCTCGACTCTTTTGATTTTATACGGGGCTCGGATCTTTTCAGGTACAGGTTTGTCAAGATCGCTACTCTGTTCGGGATAATAGACAAGGGGGCAAAGACGGGGAGAAGCGCCATAGACAGAGTGATGAACTTCTATGAAGGTTCGGTTGTGATGGAGGAGGTAGCGAGGGAGCTTGGAAAGAATTATTTTGATATAGAATCGGTTAAGGAGTTTGCACATGGGCTGAGGAAGGGCGAAATAAAAATTGAATCTGTGTATTCATCAGGTTCGCCGCTCACTAGAGAGATAATACAATCAGCATACAGTTATTCTGAGCTTCTTTCCCCTGAATTTGGCAAGGAAGATGCCGTAGAGAGGCTTAAGGAAAAGCTCTCTAAAGAGAGCCTGCTGATGCTCTGCAGTTTCTGCGGTTATGCTTTCGAAGAGAAGATGGATTTTGATAAAGACAAGGGCATAAAGTGCATTAAGTGTGGAAGCCCAATGGTGGTGATATATGAGGATAATAAGACTGCTGTGATAAACAGGCGTATCGGTGGCAAGTCATTGAACAGGGGAGATGCAAAGGTATATGCAGGCATTGTGAAGGAGGCCGGATTGATAAAAGAGTATGGAAACCGTGCAGTGATCGCGTTGTCGGTATACGGGATAGGGGTTGATACTGCTGCAAGAGTGCTACGTATGATTAGGAGGGATTACAAGGAATTCTTTGTCGATGTTCTTGAGGAACAGAAGAAATTCATAAAGAACAGGAAGTTCTGGAACGGTTAGGCCTCTGCTGGCTTTTGCTGCTCTTCGTTAAGTATTATGCAGTCTATTATCTTTGTCCCTGGCTCAACCTTCATAAGCCTCACTCCTGATGCTGCCCTTCCGGTAATCCTTATGGAGGATGTAGGTATCGTTATGCTGACTCCTTTTGAGTTTATCAGTATTGCCTGCTGTTCGTGCGACATGTAGAGCGTCTTCGATACGTCTCCGGTCTTTTCTGAAACCTTCAGGTTTATGATTCCCTTTCCTCCTCTGTTCTGCGTCCTGTACCTTGTTATCTCAGTTATCTTCCCGTATCCTTTTTCCGTTACCGTAAAGACGCTGCCGAACTCGCTTGCAGCTATTATGTTTGTTACCCTGTCATCCTGTCTGAGTTTTATTCCTCTGACCCCGATTCCCGTCCTGCCTATCGTCCTCATGCTCTGCTCTTCGAACTTGATTATTTTGCCTTTCTTGGTAGATATTAACAGATACTTCTTGCCCGAATAGCATATCGAGTCTACGATCTCGTCTCCTTCTGCCAGCTTTATAGCACGAACTCCGTTGGATCTTGGTCTTGCAAACAGACTTGCACTCATTCTCTTCGCAGTGCCTCTTGCAGTTATGAACGCCATTGTCGATGCTTCAAAATTGCGTATGGGGATCATTGAGACAATCTTTTCTTCTTCGGCATGTATCAGGTTTACTATCGACTTGCCTTCGGAATATCTTCCTGTTTCAGGTATTCTGTATGCTTTTAGCCAGTATGCCCTTCCTGTGCTTGTTATGCAGAGTATGAAATCCTTATTATTGCAGCGTAGTATCTGGTTGACATAGTCTCCTTCTTTCAGATTTATCGAGATTATTCCCTTGCCCCCTCTTGCCTGCTCCCTGTAATTCTCCTTGCTCAGTCTCTTGACATATCCTGCCTTTGTCCTGATCACCGTTATCTCTTCGTCTGTTATCATGTCTTCTTCAGTTATGTCTGCAGACTCATCCGAGTATACTATCTCTGTTCTCCTTTTGTCCCCATAGTCCTTTATCGCCTTCTCGGTTTCCTGTATTATTATCCCATCTATCTTTTCGCTGCTCTCGATTACTTCGTTGTAGTACTTTACCTTTGCCTGCAGTTCGGTCTTCTCCTTGTCTAGGGAGTTGTTTTCCAGATGGGTCAGCCTGCTGAGTTTCATGTCGAGTATCGCCGTAGCCTGCTTCTCTGATAGGGCATAGTCCTTTACAAGTTTCTTCTTTGCCCCGGAGACTTCGTCGCTGCTCTTGATCAGCTTTATTACGTCGTCTATGTTGGTTATTGCTATAAGTAGTCCCTCCACTATATGCAGCCTGTTCGCTGCGACTTCGCGCTCGTACTTTGATCTTCTGAGTATTACCTCCCTGCGGTGGTTGATGAACGCGTCTAGCATGTCGACTATGTTCAGGTTCCTTAGGGCAGTATCTATCACTGCAAGATTTATTATCGGCATTGTTGTCTGCAGCTGAGTGTGCTTGTATAGCGTGTTTAGTACTGACTCTCCGGATGCACCGCCTTTCAGATCTATGACAATGCGTATGCCGCTCTTGTCGGTTTCGTCTCTTATGTCCTTTATGTCCTCGGTTTTCTTGTCCTTCACTGTGTTTACTATGCCTTCTATCAAAGAGGACTTGTTAAGATTGTATGGTATTTCGGTGATTATTATTTTGTGCAGTTCGTCATCTATTTCTGCCTTCGCTTTTACAGATACCTGGCCTCTGCCGTACTTGTATCCGTTTAGTGCGTTTGCGGACATTACGGCTATTCCGCCAGTAGGAAAATCGGGGCCTTTTATTATTTTTAGTATGTCTTCTGGAGTGCTTTCCTTGTTCTTTATTCTGTAGATTACGGCTTCGCATACTTCTCCGAGGTTGTGGGGAGGTATGCTTGTTGCCACACCCACCGCTATTCCTGTTGCACCGTTGACAAGCAGGTTAGGTATCTTTGATGGCAGTATTGTAGGCTCTTTTTCTGTGTTGTCGAAATTAGGTATGAAATTCACAGTCTCCTTATCAAGATCCTCGAGAAGATCCTCAGATACCTTGGTAAGCCTTACCTCAGTGTATCTCATTGCTGCAGGAGGGTCTCCATCTATAGAACCGAAATTCCCCTGCCCTTCTGCAAGCATGTACCTCATTGAGAAATCCTGTGTCATCCTTGCGAGCGCGTCGTATATTGCCATGTCTCCGTGAGGATGATACCTTCCCATACAGTCTCCGGTTATCCTTGCGCTCTTCTTGGTAGGCAGATTGTGGAAGTTCTTCTGGCCGTACATCGTGTATAGTATTCTTCTTTGTACAGGCTTGAGTCCGTCTCTGGCATCAGGTATGGCTCTGCCTATGATTACGCTCATGGCATAGTCTATGTAGCTCCTTTGCAGCTCGTCCTCTAAAAATACATTTTGTACGTCAGTCATATTCCCACTATATGTCAAGTGTTTTTACCTCCTTCGCATGCTCCTGCAGATATCTCCTCCTCTTCGCTACGTCTGCACCCATCAATATAGTAAAGAGTTCATCGGCGTGAAGACCATCTTCTATAGATAATTTCTTCAGCTTCCTGTTCTTCGGGTTCATTGTCGTTTCCCATAGCTGCTCGTAGTTCATCTCTCCGAGTCCCTTGTATCTCTGCACTTCTACATTCTCCCCGTACTCTTTTCTTTTCTCGGTGAGTTCTTCATCGCTGTAACAGTAGTATTCGTCCTTGCCCTTCCCGATCTTGTAGAGCGGAGGCTGCGCGGCATACACGTATCCAAGTTCTATTATCTTGCGCATGTACCTGTAAAAGAATGTAAGCAGCAGCGTCCTTATGTGACTTCCGTCAACGTCAGCGTCGGTCATTATTATTATTTTCTTGTAGCGTATGTTTGCTGCATTGAAGGTCTCGTTTATCCCTGTGCCAAAAGCAGTAATCATGGTCTTTATCTCTTTGTTGTCAAATATCTTTTCGTAGCTTGCTTTTTCTACATTGAGTATCTTTCCCCTTAACGGAAGTATCGCCTGTATATTCTTGTCCCTTCCCTGCTTGCTGGATCCGCCTGCGCTCTCTCCTTCTACTATGAATAGTTCGGTCTTTTCAGGGTCGCTGAGTATGCAGTCAGACAGCTTGCCTGGGAGAACAGCACTTGAGAATATGCTTTTCTTCCTCTCAAGTTCACGTGCACGTCTTGCAGCATCGCGTGCGTTTGCAGCCTCAGTTATCTTCCTTATTATTGATTTGGCATCAGATGGGTGTTCTTCCAAATACCTTGATATATTCTGGTATGCGAATGTCTCTACGAGGGTCTTCATCTTCACGTTTCCCAGCTTCTCCTTCGTCTGGCCCTCGAACTCCGGATTCTGCATCTTTATGCTTAATATGGCAGTAAGGCCTTCCTTTGCATCATCTCCAGTTATCTTCGCCTTTGTGTTGAGAGACTTATTCTTGTCTATGTAATTGGTTATCGCTCTTGTCAAGGCAGCATGGAAACCTGAAAGGTGCGTTCCTCCTTCGTTCATTTTTATGCTGTTTACGAATGACTCTATCTTTTCGTCATATGACTCGGTGTACTGCATCGCATACTCCAGAGTGGTAGAATCTGCTGTTGTCTTGCCGTATATTACAGAGGTTATTGGGGATCTTTCCCTGTTTATATACTCTACAAAATCTATTATTCCGTTTTCGGAGTAGTAGGTCTCTTCTACCTTGTCTCCGAAGCGTTCATCGGTTATTATGATGCGCAAGCCGACGTTAGTGTAGCTTATGTATCTTGACCTTTCGTTCAGCAGTGCTATGTCAAATGTGTTTACACTGAATATCTCCGAGTCTGGCTTGAACTTTACTGTTGTTCCTGTCTCCTTGGTCTCTCCTATGACTTCAAGCTTTGATGTTGGGAGTCCCCTGCTAAAAGTCTGTCTGTATATGTTGCCGTTTCTTTTTACCGTGACCTCTGTGAATTCGGATAGGGCGTTTACCACAGTGAGCCCTACGCCGTGAAGTCCGCCTGATACTTTGTAGACGTCGTTCTCGAATTTCGCCCCTTTGTGCAGAGTCGTCATTATGACTTCCAGAGCGCTCTTTCCGTACTTCTCCATTATCCCCACAGGTATCCCTCGTCCGTCGTCGGATACCTCGGCTATGTCTGCTCCTTCCTGCTTGTACAGTTTTATCTTTATGTTTTTACAGTAACCTGCAGAGGATTCGTCTACTGCGTTGTCCATGACTTCGTATAATAGGTGTATTATCCCTGATGGGCCTGTTGAGCCTATATACATAGATGGTCTCTTACGTATGCCCTGTGCTCCTTCAAGCACAATTATCTTTGAAGCATCGTAAGTTTCATCGGCCATTTTATCAGCATTTATAAGATTGTTTTCCAGAGATTAAAATTGTAGTGACTAAGACTTGTTTTTATCCATTTAACTATTGCACATTAACTATTAAAAGCGTTCTCTGAAAACGGTTTTTGAAGCGGAAAATGGCGTGTTTATAATGCTTTTATTACATACTTTGTAACAGGTGTTTCTTTTGGCAAAAGGCAGAAAACTTGTTTTCCCATGGTGCGCTTCGCCTAGTGAAAAATATGCAGATTCAGTTATATTCGGGGTTGCAAGCGAGAGAGGTTCGAGGGCTCCAAGGAAGGGAAGTTCTGGAGGTCCGCGAGCGGCAAGGGCTGCGGCAGAGAAATTTGATTTGGTAAAGCGTGGTAAAAGCTCTTCTATAATGTATACAGGCTCGGCTTCAGGCTCACTTAACTGCTATGATGCAGGAGATATCCAAAAGGTGAAGATCGAAGCGTTTGCAAGAAGGCAGGTTTTGAATAAGAGAGTAATTGGGTGCGTAGGTGGAGATCACTCGATCACTTATGACATACTTAAGGGCGTAGATTCTTGTGTCGGCGCATGGAGTTTTGTCTATATAGATGCACATCCAGACTGCATAGGATCCGCTGGAAGGTATTATGGTTCGGTAGTGCATGATATTCTTGCATTGAAGAATGTTAAGCCTAAATCAAGCCTGATGATAGGTGTGCGTGCTATAGAGGAAGAAGAGAAAAAGGGCATTGAAAAGGCAGGTATTAAGTTCATAGGGATGGACAGGATAATAGAAGAGGGCATAGTTGCTGTTTCGAAGTACGCAAGAAGTATGATAACAAATAATGTATACGTATCGGTAGACCTTGATTCGGTAGACCCTGCATTCGCTCCTGGAGTCAGCACACCTGTGCCAGGTGGTCTTACTGCAAGGGAAATATTATATATTGCTTCTACTATAGGAAAGAGCGTAAATCTTGGCTTTGATGTAATGGAACTTAACCCAAAGTATGACGCTGGGGGAATGACCGCGCATCTGGCAAGCCTTATCATGATGAATATGGCTTGTGCAGCCAGGAAGAGAAGACAACCGGGTCCGTAACTCAGTTTGGTCAGAGTGGCTGGCTCTTAACCAGCAAGTCGAGGGTTCAAATCCCTCCGGGCCCATATTAGCATTATACCCTAGTTAGAACTTGGAATATGCTAGAGGAAGACCATCGTATTTAAATATCAGGAGAGGCATATTTTAGTGTAGGCGACAGGTCTCAGACTTGTTGAAGCAATATGTTTAAATAGAAGGATATTCATAATAGTACTCTGTCCCTCAAAGTGATCCTCATGCAAAAACCAAACAAAAACAAAGGAAAGAATTCTAAGAATAAGATGCATTCTAAGCCTACTGCAAAGAAGTCGAATAAGGCCCATATACACATAAAGCCGCATAAGGCGGTAGTTAAGCCAAAGAAGCACCCTGTGCAGCATGCTGCAAAGAAAGCAGCAGTTAATACTAAGAATGTGCACAAGAACGCCAACATAGTGCCTAAGGTTGTGGTTAAGGAGACGCTGAAGGAGCGCAGGGAAAAGGAGGCCGAGGCCTTGGAGCATGAGCATAGAAAGCAGGATATGAAGGTTGTTGAAGAGGTTTTTGTTGACCCACATTTCACCGAACACCTGACTAACACGGTAGGGGATAGGTCCGTAGACATAGTTAAGATCCTTTACAAGAAACCCCAGACAGATGAGAAAATTGCAGAAAAGCTTGAGATGAAGATAAATGAGGTGAGGAGGGTTCTTAACATGATGAATGGACATGGAATAACAAAGTATGACGTCACTAAGGACAATAGCGGATGGCTTATTTTTACATGGAGAGTAGACGCTGAAAAGCTTTCAGAATATGCAAATGCCCATAAGAATGCGCCAGTTGCTGTGGAGGCAGTTCTCCAAGATAACTGCAATGACTTCTTCTTATGCAAGAAATGCTATGAGAATAACATGCTGATACTGCCCTTTGATTCTGCCATAGAATATAGTTTTAAATGCTCAGATTGCGGAAGCAAGCTTGATATGGTGGATAGGGAGAACGCCAAGCTTTTTATAAAAGGTTTAAAAAGTAAGTAAGGTAAAGTAATCTTGTCCTTCTTATATTACAGTAGCGAGGTAGGGTAGACTGGAGTGCCCGCCGGGCTCATAACCCGGAGATCGGTGGTTCAAATCCACCTCTCGCTATACAGTAGAGGGTACAGTTCCACTATTCAAGTTACTTATATAATATATAGTAGTAAATTACGCTTTAGTATTTATTTTTTATTTGCAGAGCAAAATAAAATATTAGTGGAACTCAACCCTGTTGTGTTAAAATGGATTATTTAGAGCTTATAGATTTCTATAAAAAAGAGAAGAATACAAGCAAACTTTTGCCTATGCACAAAAATTTTTACAAAGAAGCTGAAGAGTTAATCAGAAATTCTGAAAACGACGTTGAAAAAACAAACATAACCAATACATTTGATTTTTTAAAAGAAAAAAGAATCCAGAAAATACTTATGTACATAGCATACGACAAACAGATAGGCAACGAGGTTGCAGATGAAGAAAATGAGATATATTCGAAAATAAGGGCAGTTCTAAAGAAAGGCAAGATACAAAACTCTACCAAAATCAAGATAAATATGGACGTACCAGAGATAATAACAAACACAGGCACAAAACTAGGGCCGTATAACAAAAACGAGATAATAGATATAAACAGCAATGACGACGTTATGTTTATAATAGAAAATAATATAGGAGAGAAAATAGGTTAAGTGATTTTATGAAAATAGACAAGGAATTGAATATGTATTGCAAATTCTGCGGCAAGCATACAAAACAGCTTGTAAAGCCGTATAACAAAAAGCCACAGTCAGGGTTAAGCCTTGGCACAAGAAGGCACAACCGCGCAATTAAAGGTTATGTAGGCAGCGTCGAGCCTAAGATACACCCTAAGAAACTAGGCAAGAGGCAGAAGGTAATGGTGCAGTGCACCGTATGCAAGAAGACGACAGAAAGGGTATTCGGCAGAAGGACGAAGAAGAAGATCGAGATAAAGCACTGATAAAATGTTGAGAAAAAAAGAGCTGCCCGCACAAGGGGAATTTGTAATAGTGAAGATAACGAAAGTTACTCCCCACGGTGCGTACTGCAAGCTTGAAGAGTATGGGGTGGACGCATACCTTCCTATTTCCGAAGTATCCTCAGGATGGATAAAGAACATACACGAATTCATAAGGGAGGGGCAGCAGGATGTAGCAAAAGTGATCTTCATTGACCCTACGAAGAACGCAGTAGACATTTCACTGAAAAAGGTAACCCAGAAGGAGAAGAAGGACAAGATAAACGAATACAGCGCCGAGAAAAGGGCAAAGGCAATATTCGACAGTACGGCAAAGCTTGCAAAAAAAGAGAATGCAAAAGAGGAGATAATAAGCAGGATACCTCAAAACATAGCCACATATCATGAATTGCTGACTCTTGCTTATGAAGACAAGGATCCCCTGGCGGCATGCGGAGACAAAACCTTCAAAGAAGCGTTCTACGAAGCCGCAAAGAAAAACATAAAACCCAAAACATACACAGTATCTTATAACCTGGAACTTACTGTTACAAACCCGCAGAAAGGAATAGCGTTGGTAAAGACACTCCTTAAGGAGATGGCTGCAAAAGGCAACGAAACCAGATATCTTGGAGCACCGCATTATTCCCTCACATCAACGGATTCTGATTATACAAAAGCAGAAGCGAGGATAAAGAGCGCAGAAGCCATACTGGAAAAGCACTCTTCTGACATTCAGTACGCTTTTAAGAAAACGAACAAGTGATTGCCTGGACAAGACCAAGATATACTACAAGAAAAGGAAGCTCAAGGATCCTATACTGATAGTGGGTCTGCCAGGCATAGGGAATGTCGGCAATCTTGCAGCGGAGCATATACGCAAGTCGATAAAAGCCGAGAAGTTTGCAACTCTTTACTCGCCATACTTTCTTCATCAGGTTCTGATGCTCAAGAGCGGAGGCTTCAGGGTAGTCAGCAACAGGTTCTATTACAAAAACATAAAAGGCAAGGATATACTGGTACTGCTCGGAGACACCCAATCTCCATCCTCAGAGGGCCAGTACGAGGTAAACGAGCTGATAGTCAAGTTTTTCAAGAAACTCGGAGGGAAGCGCATCTATACTATAGGCGGATACAACGCATCCAACAAATATACCGAATCGCCAAAGGTCTTTGCAGTATCAAACGACAAGAATATGAGGAAGGAGCTGGAAAAGCAAGGCGTAATATTCGGGAAGATAACCGGTACCATATGGGGATCTGCAGGGCTCATACCTGTTTTTGCACAGAAGTATAGCATACCTTCGGCATGCCTTATGGGAGAGACAGGCTTCCTGGAGATAGACGCAAGCGCAGCCAGGGCCGTCCTGCGCATAATGGAGGGCATAATAGGGACTAAGATAGAGCTTGAAAACCTGGACAAGCTCAAGAAGGAGACCGAACGCGTGATAAAGGAGATAGAGCAGTCTATAGACACCCATGATCCTTCAAAACCTTCAGAAGGGATGCCTTATATTAGATAGGCGCCAGTAGTCTAGCCTGGCCAGGACTTTGCCTTCCCAAGGCAATAACCCGGGTTCAAATCCCGGCTGGCGCATCATTAACCTACTCTTTCATCTACAGCCGCCATATAATCGCATACAGCTCCTATAATCAGCCCCGCAACTGCAAGTGAAGAGGTGCTCGATCTGAAGTATTCTATCTCTTTGCTATCCATAGCCCTTGAAATTACTACAAACGCAGGATATGCTATGATAAGTATGGCAAGCCCTGCTATTATCTCGATTGCCATTGACTGAGCCGCAAACAACGCAATAACCATAAGGAGCGCCGCTCCTATATTTGCAAGAGAGAGCCTGGAGAGCTTTGCAAGGTTAACCCTTATCTTGAGCATGCGCGAAACTGCAAAGGTGAAGAATATACTATTAGCAACACTGCCTATGAAGAATATGCCCACTATGGCTCCTATCACTCCAAAATAAGGCACCAGGAGCAGCATAGAAACGAACTGCAGAAGCGAGGAAAGCCCACCATACTTGAGGATCTTCTTTGTAAATCCTCTGGCTATCAGCATGGATCCGGAAAAGAATCCTACAAGCCCTGTAACCGTCCCTATCGCTATCAATGTCAGGTAATATGGCGCGAGCGTATAGCTGCTCCCTATAAGTATGTATATCAGGGACTTGCTGAAAATAGCAAAGAAGAGCAGTATCGGAAAGGTGACAAATACGGAATAGAGTACGGAAGCATTGAAGACGCCTTCGCTGTACGCCCTCTTCACGCTCTTCTTGGCAGCTTCTGAAAATGTAGGCAGCATCACAGATACAACGGAACCATAGAATACAAGGAGTACTGAAAGCCCTTTCAGAGCTGTTCCGTAATTTCCTATCACGGTCTCGCTTACAAAAAAGCCAAGCAGGATTATGGAGAAGTTCTGCATGCTGTTTGTAAAGAAGTTATAGATTGCAAGCGGATAGGAAAAGCCCAAAGCCCTTTTTACATCAGGCGCTTTAGGGTACCAAGGGCAGAAATCCATATACTGCGAGAGATACCTGTTTATGTAGAAAAGCGCTACTACGAGCCCTATTACGCTGCCTATAAGAGAGCCCAACAGTATTCCTACAATGCCATAGCCGTTTAGCAGCGTATAGGATGTTATTGCAAGATCCGAAGCCATATACGCAAGATATGCCACTGAAAAATCCCTGCCTCTGCCAAGCCCTATGAGTATTCCTGCAACAGCTCCATACATTATG
Source organism: Microcaldota archaeon (assembly GCA_021790305.1). GTDB lineage: Archaea > Micrarchaeota > Micrarchaeia > Micrarchaeales > CABMGC01 > JAKAUU01. The sequence goes on along the minus strand of JAJYED010000002.1, from coordinate 36,181 downwards.
GTTGAGAAGAGTATGAGCGAGCCGAGCTCAAGAAGATTCTGTGTAACCCCTATTGTGCCGCCGAATACCGAAGCCACATAACCGCTAAGCAGAATTCCGAGGAGTGCAAGGAGCAGGCTGACCAGGGCCACAGAAGCAAATCCTGCAGAGAGCACCTTCTGCATGCCCTTCCCGTCCTTTTTGTAGTTAAGCTCAGCAACATACTTCTTGAAATAAGAGGAGATGCCAAAATCCGTGACGCTGCCTATGAGCGTATAATAGCTGACTATGAAGACGTAAACCCCAAAAAGCGCGGCTCCCAGCAGCCTTGTAGCTATTATTATCTTAAAGGCTGCAAGAAGGACGCCAAGCGCATTTCCTATAAAGAGCGGGTATATGGTGCCGGCTGCCTTTGCCCCCAGACCTGAACCTGATTTAGCCATGAAAACATAACCATTACTGACTGAAGCGGACAAATATTTAAACCTGAACCAAGAGTTATTAATTGGCTCTCAATCAAATAAAAGATGGTGTCATGGCAAAAAGCTACGTATGGTTGGATGGAAGATTCATAGATTCTGAAAAGGCGGTTGTGCCTATCTCTACGCACTCATTGCAGTATGGAAGCGGGATATTCGAAGGGATAAGGGCATACTCAACAGCTAAAGGTCCTGCAGTCTTCAGGTTAAAGGAGCATGCCGCAAGATTCATAAGGACGGCAAAGATCGCAGGGATGCAGCTTGGCTGCAGCCAGAAGGAGTTGGAAGAGGCAATATTGGAGATAGTGGAAAAGAACAAGCTGGCATCATGCTACATACGTCCGTTCGGATTCTACAACGACCCTAGGATAGGACTTGATACTGAAGGGAAGAAGATAAGCGTTGCCGTAATAGCTGTTCCTTTCGGAAACTACTTCGGGGATAAGGACAAGGGCATAACCTGCAAGATATCATCGATGCGCAGGATAAATTCGCAGATACTGCCTCCGCAGGCAAAGCTGAGCGGCAACTATGCGACATCTGTGATGGCTTCAAAAGAGGCAAAGAACTCAGGAGCGGAAGAGGCCATAATGCTCTCTACAAACGGATGGGTTGCAGAAGGCCCGGGAGAGAATCTCTTTCTTGTGGAAGAGAACAAGCTGCTAACCCCTTCAAAAGAGTCAGACATACTCCTGGGCATAACCAGGGATTCGGTACTGAAGATAGCTGAAAGCATAGGGATAACTGTGGAAGAGAGGCTTGTCCACAGGGAGGAGCTTCTCACAGCAGATGAGCTCTTCTTTTCAGGAACAGCTGCAGAGATAACCCCTATAGTATCTGTAGACAAGGTCAGGATAGGAAAAGGAAAACCTGGCCCTATCACAAAGATAATACAGGAGAGGTTTACAGAGATAGTGTCAGGAAAGGATCCTGAATTCGCGCACTGGCTCACCTTTACAAAACAATGACCGCATAGGCTATCAGTGCAGCTGCTATGGCACAGAGTATGTTAGACGTATATTTATTGCCAATGCCTTTCTCCTCAAAGTGGCCCGCTACCGAGTCAACAACAGAACCCAGCAATCCGGAAATTGCTATTATCAGCACATAAACAGGGGGAAGACCAACTGCCATGCCTGAGAACCCTATAAGTGCAGCTCCGATGAAACTGGAAACCGTACCAAAGATCGTAACCCCTCCGGATACGCCCTTTTTGACCTTCTTGAAAGTTATTATTGATATTGGCGTCTCTCCAAGAACGCCCAGCTCGCTGGCAAACTTGTCAGCAGTTGTCCCTGCCACACTCGCCACATAAGCAACTACAAACACTATCGGGTCAGGTACCAAGCTTCCGAAGTACCAGTAAAGAATGACTATCAATAGCGGTATTATGCCATTTGCGACAACATTCTTCCAGCCTCTCTTGGCCTCATAGACCTTTATCCTCTTCTTCATGCCTATGCCCATATTAGTAACAATGGCGGAAAAGGCAAGGAAGAGCACTATCACAGCTAGGAAGAACGGACCATAGACACCTCCAAAAAGCACTATAAGTACGCCTATAAGCACTGCAAGGAGCGCAGCTTTCCCATCAAGGGTAAGGAAGTTCACCATATACTCTATTCCACTATTCAGAAAGATTTAAAAATCTTTAAAACGAGCTTTACAATACGAGTTCTTTATCAGAGGAGGAGTAACTGGTCGCCTTGCCAGCACGTGAAAACGCTGCTGGCCTCTTCCTACTATACTCGATTATCTTTCTCTTTTTACACACTCCTTATTATATATTAATGTATCTTATTTAATATTGGAAACGCTTATTTCCTGTTATAACAGAGAATAAACCGCTTCTCATCTACAAAATCTGGGGAGTTTATATGGCAAAGGAAAAAGGTATAAAGGATCTTGGCGACCTTCCTGGCATAGGGCCTACTATTTCGGAGAAGCTCAAGGAGCTCGGCTATGACAGCATAGAGAAGATAGCCACAGCTGCACCGCATGAACTATCCGACCTTGTAAACCTGAGCGTTGAGAATGCGAAGAAGGCGATTGAGGCAGCAAAGCAGGCTACCACCCTTGAGTATGACACAGGCTCAGCAATTTATGACAAGAGGAAGATCCTCGGGAAGATAACAACAGGCGCAAAGGACCTTAACGACCTGCTTGGTGGAGGCGTAGAGACAAGCGCTATAACCGAAGCCTATGGCAAGTTTGCAGCAGGCAAGACCCAGATCGGCTTCCAGCTTGCAGTAAACGTACAGCTGCCCGTATCAGAAGGCGGCCTAGACGGAACCGTGCTCTTCATAGATACCGAAGGCACCTTCAGGCCCGAAAGAATAGAGGCGCTCGCTAAGAATGCAGGCCTGGACCCTCAGAAAGCACTTGAAAACATCTTCGTAGTCCGTGCGCATACCTCAGACCAGCAGGTCCTTGCTGCAGAGCGCGCAGACAAACTGATTAAGGAGAAGAACATCAAGCTTATAATCGTAGACTCGCTCATGGCGCTCTTCAGGGCAGAGTACTTGGGGAGAGGTTCCTTGGGAGAGAGGCAGCAGAAGCTCAACCAGCACATCCACAAGCTCCAGCAGCTGGCTGATACCCACGGCCTAGCGGTCTACATAACCAACCAGGTCATGGACAATCCTGGGATACTATTCGGTGACCCTACAACCCCTGTAGGTGGCAATATAGTGGCTCACGCTGCAACCACCAGACTCTACATGAGGAAGTCAAAGGAGGAGAAGCGCATTGTAAAGCTCGTAGACTCGCCAAGCATGCCTGAAGGCGAAGCTGTCATAAAGATAACTCCTAACGGCATCTCCGGCTGATCCTGCATAATGTTCTGATTCTATGCTCTACCTAATAGGCCTCGGCCTCGATTCCGGCGACCTTTCAATAAAAGCCGCAGAATGCCTAAGGAATGCAGATTCTATCCTATATGAAGGCTATACTGCGAGCATAACTCAAGAGTACATAAATGAAATAGCCCTGCTTGCGGGCAAAGAGCCCAAGAAGATAACCAGAACAGATATTGAAGACCATGTAAGGGATACGGTTTCAATGGCAAAGGAAAGCAGCATAGCCATACTCTTTCCAGGAGATCCTCTTGTCGCAACCACCCACCATATAATAATAGAGGAGGCAAGGAATCAAGGCATAAGCGTATCTGTGGTCCACGCACCCTCTATATTCACAGCTGCAATAGGGGAGAGCGGTCTTGACATATACAAGTTCGGACCTACTGCCACTATTCCCAGAGTATCTGAAAAATACAAGCCAACCTCATTCATAAACGTAATAACGAAGAATCTCGGGAACAAACAGCACACTCTTATCCTGTTCGATGTCACAGAGGAGAAGGGCATATCGATAGGTGTTTCAGAAGCCATACCTACACTTCTGGAAGCTGGAAAAGGTACGGTAAGTCAAGACACCAAAGCGGTATTCATGGCAGACATAGGGAGGAAGGCGCAGCAAATAACCTACGCTTCGTTAAAGGAGATGGCAGAACTTTCAAAAAACAGCAGCATAAGATCGGCGTGCATCGTGCTTCCTTCAGATATGAGTTTTGCAGAGAAGCGTGCAGTAGAATCTCACTCTACTTCCAGTACTTGAATGTGGGTATCAGGCTGCCGAAGCCTAGAAGTTCCACAAACCACACGGTCGCTATCCTGAACATTATTGTTATACCTGCAACAAGGCCAAAATCGATAGGCAGCAACGCTGTCATATACGTGAGCAAAGCCGCATCCGTCACCCCCAGAGTGCCTGGAACTCCAGTAACCATGCCAAGCATGGTTGAGAAGCAGTAAACAAATATTATTGTGGGCAGATAGACAGGGCTTAGATGCACTCCAAACCCAAGTATGACAAAATAAAGCGCAAGGCCTATGAGTATAACTGAGGGTATAGTGACTATCAACGAAAAGATATAGGCATTCCTGTCAAGCATCCTCTTTCTCCTGAAATACATCAAGCCTACGGAGAAGAAGCTCTCAAGCTTCTTTATCTTATCCAGTTTTGATTTAAGGTACTTGAACGGCCTTTCCATATAGAGAAAAACGAAAGGTATGAGCATCAACACAATCAGAATAACCGAAATCAGAACATACTTATTAACAAAGAAAACTACCACAGCAGCAACTATTACAAATCCAAGGAAATCCGTGAAGTTATCCGCTACTATCGCTGGGAAGGTCCTACCAAATTTCGCCCCGGTGATCCTGTTTATAGTAAAACCTACCACGGCCCTGCCCCACCTCCCAGGAGTTATGTCCATGGAATACATTGACATGTATATGATGAAGCTTGTCTTGAGATTCAGCCTCACCTTGAGTTTGTTGAGATACATCTGCCACTTCGGGAACCTTATTGCATAACTTGCAAACACGGCAAGAAGGGCCGCGCCGAAGTACCACCAGTCTATCCTCAATATACTATTAACAAACGCGTTAAGGCCCTCATTCAACACTGCAAGTACGGCTATTACTAAGAAAACCGCAAAACTGAACGCTATCAGCAGGAAGATACTGTAACGTATCTTCCGTATCCTCTCCCTGAACTGCGTCTCTTTCTGCATCTTCTGTATCGTTTTCAGGTCAAGCGCACCGGTCGCCATCAATCTCGCCAGCCATGATATTAATACATGCAAATACACATAAATCTTATTGGGCATATGCTACCGTGTATAGATGCTCAAGATCGAATGTTCTCCTGGAGGAAGATTCATAGTCGAGGACCAGTCCACCAAGGACATACTGAAGAAAGGTTTCTTCGGCAGGCAGGAAAAGCGCAAGCTTGTCCTTTCAAAAGAGGAAGCACTCTATCTGATGGACTTGCGTAACGCCGAGTGCACAAAGGCAGGCAAAACTGTTTCTTTCAATGATTCAATCTCAAAGTTCTGGAACAACCGCAAGTTCATAGCGCGATATCTTACATATAAGGACTGGCGAGACCGCGGTCTAATAATAAAGGAACCTGATTTCAAGTATGCCAAACGCGCGAAGGTGAAGATAAAGGAGTATCCAGGCTCAAAGTTAAATATAAAGGCAAAAAGGATACGCGGCACCTTCTTCAAGACAGACCTGATGACAATACTTGAGGATAATGAAAAGGGCAAGGAGCTGTATGACAATTACTGGATAGGGCAGTACGGCTCATACAAGGCTTCGGAGAGGGGAAAGCTGAATAAGATTGACATATTCGAGGCACTATTGCTTACTGAGAACAAGACAATAAACATAAAAAACGCAACGCGTGCGAAGCTGATAGAAAACGGAAATGCCGGTAGGAAGGACTTCCTAAAACTCTATTCAGTATACAAGGACTGGAGAGAGAAAGGCTACGTGATAAAGACTGGATTCAAGTTCGGTACCCACTTCAGGGTATACTTCCCAGGAGCAAAGCCTACAAATACCACTAACGGGTGGACGCATTCAAAGCATGTCATACAGGTATTTCCAAAGGATGCAAAGATGCTGATATCTGAATGGGCAAGGGCGATAAGGGTTGCGCATTCAGTAAGGAAGACCTTCATACTCGCCATACCTGGTTCGGCAAGGTCGAATAACATCAATATAGACTACATACTGTATCACAGGAGAGGGGGAGAAGCTGAAAATCCTTCAAATGGTGCTCCAAGATATGCGATGCTCTCTCTGAGCGAGGACGAGCATATAGGCGGCAGCGAGATCTCAGGAGCGATAAAGAGCGCAAGCAGAAAGGGTCTCGAGCTGATATTGGCAATAGCTGACAGGGAGACTGCAGTAACATACTATAAAGTCAGGCAGATTCATCTCAAAGGGAGCAAAAACGACTATTATGAGATAGATTGGATGCAGCCATGATACGCTTCCAGTAACTCCGAAATTTAATAAGATTTATAAATTCTTTACCATTCTATATATCAAGGCGATTGGATGAGAATATCTGAAATATACAGAATGGATATATACAGCGACAACGGGCAGTACCTTGGAGAAGTTCAAGACGTAATATTGGACTTGGAAAAGGGAGAGGTAAGCAGGCTTCTTATGTCCCCTTGGAAGAATCTGAAGAGCGACGTAAAGTCAGCTTTGAAGAAAAAGAGCATACTCTACAAGAATGTAAAGAACGTCGGAGACGTGGTTCTGGTAGGATCTGCCTCACAGAATGCAAACGACGCTACAAGGGAAGAGCAGGAAGACCTTTACAGGTAAACTGATTATTTCTTTTCCCATTTTTTATTTTAATTTCTAATTTTACTTTTTATTCCTTTATAGTCTTAGGGAACTTTATGCCTCTCTGTTCCAGATAGCTTCCTTTGTACGCATTTGTAACCTCATTCAGGGTCGTAGCGAATATGACGTGCGCAAACCTCATGTCAGGTTTCAGAAGGATTGCATGAGGGGCATTGTTTATCACCTCAAGCGTTACTGTTCCCTTGAATCCCGCATCTATTATCGTAGGAGGCATGGAAAGGCCGTGTCTTGCCCATGTGCTTCTTATCTCTACAAAGCCCATAAGGTTGTTCGGCATCGAGAGATACTCTTTTGTAGACATCAGGACCATCGAGTGTGCAGGTATTACAAGTTCCTTGCCTCTCTTCAGCAGATACTCGTTCTTCACATGCTCCTCGTTGGTAGGATCGAACACAGTCTCTTTGGTCAGCTTCGGATTCCTAACTGCCATTTCATTAGAGAGTCTCAAGTCAACTCCATTCTCCCTAATAGTATCCTTTTCAAAAGGATCTATCACAAGCCTCTTCGCCCTTATTATGTTGTCCAAATCATAGTCTGACAGTATCATCAAATCACTAAGTATCATACCTTTAATTTCCTCTTCGCCGCCTTCCCCTCAATCTTAGCAGCAACTTTGGATACCTCTTCCCATATCTGCTTCTGTATCTCTTCTACGCTTCTCGAACCATTTACTGCAATCCATTTCTTGTTTCCAGGGAAGTTATCATCCATCTCCTTCCTATAGAACTTCAAAACGTTCTCAATTAAAAACACATCCCTTTCATGCCTGTCCAGTACAAATCCTCCCTTCATCTTCCTGTACATGGATTCCTGTGAAGTAACGCCAAGATACACTACCATGTCAGGAATAGGGAGCCCTGAAGCTAAGGCCTTCTTCTTTGCTTCATTGTAATCATAACCCTGAGCACACTGGTAAGCTATCGTAGAGGTATAATATCTGCTCAGTATGGCCACCCCTTTCTTGTCAGCTTCTTTTATTTTATCAACATCCTTTGCTATGTCATTAAGATACATCTTAAACAATGACTTTACCTCTACAGGTTCGGTACCATGCAGATACTCCTTTATCTTCTTTCCAGTATCCGATTCGTAATCAGGATATGAAAAGAGCTGAACATTCTTCCCCTCGGATATCAATCGCTTCACTAGCAGTTCTGCCTGCGTGCTCTTTCCCGAACCGTCTACTCCCTCTACGCATATGATCAAAAAACCACTACTATTAATAATCAACAAGGGTTAAAATAACTTTTCAGGAAGATATAAAACACGCTCCTATCGTCTAGTCCGGCCAAGGACGCGGGGCTTTCAACCCTGCAACTCGGGTTCAAATCCCGATGGGAGCAAATCAAATTCAGCAATAAATACTGGTCTTAAATCATCAAGAATAGCTACAGGATTCAGATCTTGTATACCTTGCCGAATATCCTGTTGAATATTCCTGCAAGCACGTCGTTTATTTTCTTGCTGTAGACCTGAAGCACTCTTGCTACTATCAAGCTTATTATCACTCCAGCTATCAGATCCGTAAGATAATGCTGTGCAAGAAACAGCTTGCCAAACAGCAGGAGTATTACCCAGAGTATGTAAAGTATCCTCAAGTATTTGTAGTTTATAAATAATGCCAGCCCTGTCAGTACTGTGGCGTGGTTTGAAGGGAAGGAATAACCAGTATCACAATAGCTCTGCAGATACTGCGTTCCCTGAAGATTGCAAGGCCTAGGTTCACGAACAATCATCTTGATGATATCTCCGATGATATACAGTACAAGTCCTGCAACTGCAAACACAAAGACATTCCTATCCTTTTTGTATATCAGATAAATGAGCATCAGCGGAAGGACCACAAAGTAGCTTTCCACAACATATGACATTACCTGATAAAGGAGCGGGCTTGCAAGTACCTGCGATGCTTGATAAGCTGCAAGATTAAGACCCTGTATAATAGAATAAATACTACTCAATTTACATCATCTGCTTCTTCTACACAAACTCTGTATCCTACTAGCAATTAAGAATACCTAAGAGATATCCTGCATCATTATTATATAGATTACCTTCTGCTGACACGTTACCTTAACTGCAAATGCTTTATACCTGAAGTATACTGCCCACTAACTGTTATTTTTTTGTTATATCCTCCAGAATCTTTTTCTTGGAACTTGCTGTGATCCCATGCCTTGTTGGCTGTACACTGGCGTTGAAATTTATCCCGAAGTTATAATAGGAGCTGAGCATTCCATCTTCAGCAGGGTTTTTAGACTGGGCAGATGTCTCGTTTATTCCGAAACTTAATCTTGCAGCTACATCGTTTCCATAATTCTTCTTTATCTCTTCCTCAGCACTTTCTGCCTTAGACAGCATCGAGGCAAAGGCCTCAATTGCCCTGCGCGAAACGTTGCTCCAGTTGATCTCCGGATGCGACTTCATAACTGCATATACCGAATCTGGCACAGTCAAGGTTATGTTCTTCCCCATAATATCACACTTATTACACATAATACTGTGTAATATTTATAATTTTTACGTTACGGTTCTGCTAAAACTGTTTGTATTATTAGAACAAGCTCACCTTCCATAAATTCTTTAAAACAATGTTCTTACGCTGCCGACTTTCTAGAAAGTATTATAAAAATCGCTGTCCAGATAATTGTGGGTATGGGATCTTCAAATGGCTGCAAATAAGGGTAAAAATCAAAAGAGCGGACTAAAAAGAGGATTAACACTGCGTGACGCTGCATTAATAGGGATAGGGGGAGCGATAGGGTCAGGAATACTTTTCGCAGCCGCAGGCGGAACTGCATATGCAGGTCCAGCTGTACTAATTTCATGGATAATTGCGGCAATAATGATAGCATTCATAACAATACCCTACGCCGAGATTGCTTCAATGGTCCCTAAAAGCGGGATAAGCGCAAGAATAGGGTATTATGTTTATGGGAGCTACGGCGGATTCCTCTCTGGATGGGCGCTCTTTCTCTGGTCTGCGATAATACCTGCGATAGAGGGAGTTGCAGTCGCACAATACGCATCTTACTGGGTACCTAGCCTGTACCATGTTGTAGGTGGTACGGGGCTTCTAACTCCGTTCGGTGTTCTTGTAGCCATACTGATCACGCTCTTCTTCGCCATATTGAACTTCATGGGAATCTCCAAATTCGGCAAGTTTAATTCATGGCTTACTTACCTGAAAATAGCCACACTGGTACTGTTCATAATACTTGTCCCATTACTGCTGTTCCATCCAAGTAACTTTACAAGCACCGGGTTCTTGCCATATGGATGGGCAGGCGTATTGATAGCCATACCTGCAACAGGAATACTCTTCTCGTTTGGGGGTTACAGGCAGGTTGCAGACATGGCCGGAGAGATGAAAAATCCCAAGAAGAACGTCCCGCTTGCAATAGGCACTACACTTCTGGTACAGAGCATATTCTATGTACTCATGGCAATAGTGATTGTCGGGGCTGTAAGCTGGTCCGCTCTGGGTGTAGCTCCAGGTACGTGGAGCAGTGTTGCTGCACTAAGCTCTCCTCTTGCAAACCTGATGCATGCTGGAGCAAGCACGGTCTCCTCATTTGCAGGGTCCATTCTTGGAGTCCTGGTAATTCTTGCTCTGCTCTTCGCTATCTTCTCGCCTTTTGGCACATTCGGCGTATACCTTACAGGCTCTGCGCGTATAATATTTGGCTTCTCAAAGGAAAACGCATTCCCGAAAATCTTTTCAAAAACGAACAGTACTGGCGTACCAATATGGTCTCTGGTTCTTGCAGCGATTCTCGCAGTCATTTTCATAATTCCCCTGCCATCATGGTACTCCCTTGTAGATTTCGTAGTAGTTGCAGCGGTAGTTAATTTCGCACTTGTATCTGCTTCATTACCGTCTCTAAGAAGACTTTACCCTGAGGTCAAAAGGCCATTCAAAGTTCCTTATGTAAGGGCATGGTCTCTCATCGGATTCATAATGTCTACACTTCTGATATACTGGGCAACATATCCCACAACACTTTATGCGCTTGCAGCAACTCTAATAGGAACAATTTTCTATGCATACCAGGCTAACAAGTCAGAATGGAAGAATCTTAATCTAAAGCATGCAGCGTGGATACCTCTATTTATCATAGGGATAATTCTACTATCATACATCGGAGGGAATAGTACCGGAGGGGTAGGGGTCATTCCATTCCCTTACGACATGGTTGTAGTCGCAGTATATGCCATAATCTTCTGGGAAGTAGCGCAATACTGTTCGCCAAAGAAGCAGATATACAGTTCAAAACAGCTCCTAGCAGAAGAAAGCGTAACTGTCAGATAAGATAACGGTTCCTTGCTCTACCAGAAATTCATATACGTGCAGATACTCCTTCCGATAAAACAGTTAAAATGCCGCAACAATGCCAAGTAATAAAAGCATTAATTCCAAAATGCGAACTGTCAAGCGGCAAACTTCGCATCTTCAAAGGTGTATTCATGATGAAATGGTATGGTTATCTTGGTCTGTTGCTTATCATCCTTGCAGAGATTAATTTCCATTACGTTGTGCAGCCATTCGCAGACTGGTACATAGTCATAATCTGGACAGGATACATACTCTTTGTAGATAGTTTGGTCTATCATATCAAAGGAAAATCCCTGATATCCACGTATCCGAAGGAAATACTATCCATGGTTGTTTTGTCTCTCCCATTCTGGCTGATATTTGAATTCTACAATCTTTTTACCCACAGCTGGTATTATGTCAACTATATATGGTATGTACACATCTTCGACTTCATAACGATACTACCCGCGGTAATGGAAACTTTTACGCTTGTAAGGGCACTCAAGCTTGGAACAAGATTTGATTCGGCAAAGAGAAGTATCAAGAGCAAAGCCACAAACTCTGTATCAGTAAAGCTTCTGGTAGTACTGGGATTGATTCTGATGCTATCTCCGATAACTCTCGGGCCTATAGGCGTTCTGTTTATGTGGTCCGGAATAGGGCTCTTCCTAGACCCCCTTAACTTCATTATTGGAAGGGCAAGCCTTCTTCAGAAGGCCAGCATAGGTATCAAAAGCACCATATTACAGACTAGCATATCCGGACTGATAATGGGTTTCTTCTGGGAGTTCTGGAACTACCAGGCATATCCTCAATGGGTATACACGATGCCATCACTGATAATAAATGTCAAGCTCTTCGCCATGCCAATAGAGGGATACATAGGGTATATACCATTCGGGATAACGTGCTTCTTGTTCTATGCATTCTTCAGGCACAGTTTATTCAAGAATAAGAATGATCTGCTTGCAATGTAAACATGTCAAGCATGCTCCATAACAGATTACTTTCTGCCATATACGAAACGCTTGCCTCTAAGTGCAGAAGCTACTGCTGCTATGGCAGACATTATAATCGCTGCTATGAGTACGGAATGTATTCCATCTGCAAAAGGCGCGGAAACCAGATTTGGAAAGAATTCATTCCCTGTTATTACAGTAAGATTGGTTTTTGGTATAACTGCAGTAACATTATGAGGAAGCAGCGTCAGCATAGGGTTATATCCAAGAAGTGCTGCAAACAGTGCAGAGGTTGGTGGCAGCTGTGATACTGCATGCGCTGCAGCTGTGGGGACACTCTGGGCTATCAGGCCTGTATACAAAGCACCAGGGAGTGCCGTGCCTAATCCTATTACAAGAAGTGTGAAGAAGATCACTATGCTGAACATAAAAGACATGTTTGTAAATGTGGCGCGCATTCCCGCAGTTATACCCCTATGTTCGGGAGGAACAGCATTCATGACGGAAGTTGTATTAGGCGCAGCAAACATTCCCTGTCCGATTCCCAAAACAAATATTATCAGGGCAAAAACCGGATAACTGAAATTAACAGGAAGAGCCATCAGCAGAAGGAATCCTACAACATTTATGATCATGCCGAGCGTTGAAAACAGTCGTGCTCCGTATTTGTCAGAAAGATGGCCTGCAACAGGTCCCATCACCAAAAATCCAAGAAGCAAAGGTATCATGTCTATGCCTGCCCGTAAAGGGGTATTGACAAAGCTGACTCCGTGAAGAGGAAGCCATATCCCCTGCAGCCATATTATCAGCATAAACTGCAGTCCTCCCCTTGCTATTCCTGCAAGAAAGAGGCTGAGTATGCCTGCTGAGAAAGCCCGTATCTTGAAAAGATACAGATTGAACATAGGATCTTTTGCCCTGAGCTCTATGAAGACAAAAGCTACAAGCAAAAGCAACCCTGTTACTATTCCACCGATAACGTATGGGCTTGACCAACCTGTATTGCTAGTTCCATAAGGAAGAAGTCCATATGTCATAGATATCAATATTAGCGTAAGGGCGACTCCGAATGTCACATTTCCTAGTATATCTACCTTCTGGTTCTCCCTTATTTTTGCTATTTCATGCAATGCCAGATATGACCATATTGCTCCCAATATCCCTACAGGCACGCTTATCAGGAATATCAGGTGCCAGTCAATAGCAGAGAGTATCCCTCCAAGTATCAGCCCTATCAATCCTCCCATTATCGCTGCTATCTGGTTTATTCCCATCGCAGTTCCACGCTGGTCATGCGGAAATGCATCTGTAAGTATTGCAGCTCCGTTTGCAAAAAGGAATCCGCCTCCAAAACCCTGTACAAGCCTGAAGACTATCATCAAAAGAACCGCCGTGGTTCCAGTGAACAGGTAAGTTACGGCGTATAATATGGTAGAACCTATGGCGAATATAGCGAAACCCAGATTGTAAAGCTTCACCCTGCCGAACATATCGGACAGCCGTCCTATGGTCACTACTATTACTGATGACATTATCATATAACCCAGAAGCAGCCATAAGAGAAGTGCTATGTTTCCAGGAGTAAGCGGGTTTACTCCCAAGCCGTTGAATATAGCAGGAAGCGATATTATCAGTATCGAAGAATCTATTGAAGCCATCAGTACTCCGAGAGTCGTATTCGAAAGTGTTATCCATTTGTAGTTCTTCCCGTATTTACTCTCCCGCTTACGCTCCTCTAAATCATAATCCTCCCTATTCAAATCCTCGGTCATGCAAACAACAATCTTCAAACAAGTATTAATAGTATGTCCTATACTATTATAATTATTAATTCCTAAATATCAAATGATTATATGAAAGCTGCAGTTATACGTGAATATGGCGATGCAACTGTTTTTAAGAGCGAGGACATCCCAACACCTGAACCTGGAGATACAGAGGTGCTGGTAAAAGTTCATTTTGCAAGCGTTAATCCTTTTGATTACAAGGTAAGAGCAGGTTACATGAAGAACAGAATGCCTTTAAAATTCCCTGCGATCCTCGGAACAGATATGATAGGCACAGTAGAGAAAGCAGGCTCTTCTGTCTCCAAGTTTAAGAAAGGAGATCTTGTATTTGGCAAGGCGAACTTCGGAAGCAACGGCAGTTATGCCGAATATGCTTTGGCAAAAGAGAGCAACATCGCACAGGCTCCGAAAAATATTCCGGAAAGAGAGAGTGCAGGATTGCCAGTAGCAGCAGGTACTGCATGGACCGTTCTTGTTGACCTTGTAGGACTAAGGAAAGGCCAGAAGGTACTGATAACCGGTGCATCAGGCGGAGTAGGGATGATGGCTATACAGATCGCAAAGAACATCGGTGCTTATGTTATAGGAACGGCATCAAAGGCAAACCTGCAGACAATAAAAGCAATTGGTGCAGACGAAGCGATAGATTACACTGAAGGGGACTTCAGCGAAAAGGTAAAGGATGTGGATTTGCTGCTGGATACTGTGGGAGGAGAGACTCTCTCAAAAGCATACAAGATGGTAAAGAAAGGAGGCAAACTAATAAGTCTCACTGGGCCAACAGACAAAGCAGCTGCTGATAAATACGGCATTGACGCACAGTATCTTTCTGTGCCTTCGGATGGGAAGACTATGGAAGAATTGGCAAAGTTGGCAGATTCTGGCAAGCTAAAGGTTATTATTGACAGGGAGCTGCCCTTGGAAAAGATAAGCGAAGCACATGCGCTAAGCGAGAGCAGAAAGGCAAAAGGTAAAATTATAATAAAAATACAATCTTAATTGATACGTGATGTAATGAAAACGAAATCTGAAAATGTGAAATATGAAACAATGGATGACTCTATAGAAGCATATCTTGCAGCACCTGATGACAAAGATAAACATCCCGGAGTAATAATGATACATGAGATATTCGGACTTGACGAACATACAAAGAATGTGGCGGACAGGCTTGCTGCAGAGGGATATGTTGTACTCGCTCCTCATCTCTTCTCAAGTAAAAAACTATCAGGATTTCTCTCAAGCCAGAATATAGCCTCAGCCATGAAGTTCATGATGTCAATACCTGTAGACAAGCAGAGGGATGAGCAGTACAGGGCAACCGAGCTTGCAAAGCTGAGCGAAGATGAGAAAAAGGCAGTAACAGAGGTAAACCAGATACTATTCATGAACAGACCGGTAGACCTGTTTGTAGAATATATGTCAAGCGGTGTAGACTATCTGCATTCCTTGCCAAATGTCAGCGAAAAGATAGGCAGCGTAGGATTCTGCTTCGGAGGCGGCATGTCGATAAATCTGGGATGCACAGGCAAGACTGACGCATCAATAATATTCTACGGGGAAAACCCAAACCCAATAGAAAAGATAAAAGGGGTAAAGGGAGCAGTAATGGGATTATACGGAGGTGAAGACAGCAGGATAAACTCTGGTTTGCACGAATTGGTAAAGGCCCTTGTAGATTACAAGAAACCCTTCACAATAAAAGTCTTCCCAGGAGCTCACCATGCATTCTTCAATGACACAAGAGAACAGCATTACAACAAGAAAGCAGCAGAAGAGGCATGGCAGATGCTGCTAAGATTCTACGATGTAAACCTCAGATAACTGCAAAGCCAAGTATCAGCACACGCTTATAAATAAACGCACTGCCAAATTAGTATAACCATCTGATGCTAATGGCACAATCAAACGCTAAGTCTAGCGACATAGCTGTAAAAGTGGACAATGTACACAAAACCTACATAAGCGGTGATGTAGAGGTAAAGGCAGTGGTGGGCATATCCTTTACTGTAAAAAGAGGGGAGTTTGCGGCCATAGTCGGTCCATCAGGCAGCGGTAAGTCGACTCTGATGAACCTGATAGGCACAATTGACAGGCCAACTTCAGGGGCTATATACATAGACGGAGAGGATATTTCAAAAATGAATGATGAACAGCTCGCAGTGTTCAGAAACAAGCACATGGGCTTTGTATTCCAGGCGTTCAACCTGATAAACGGTTTAACTGCACAGCAGAATGTCTTCCTGCCTCTACTCGCTAACGCAACCGAGGTTCCAGAGAAGGAGAGATACGCAAAGGCTGCCGAGCTGTTAAGCAGTCTTGGACTTGGGGAAAGATTACATCTTCCTCCTTCAAAGCTGAGCGGAGGAGAACAGCAGCGCGTCGCAATAGCGCGTGCGCTTGTGAATGACCCATCCTTGATACTTGCCGATGAACCTACAGGCGACTTGGATACCAAATCAGGAGAGAATGTGGTCAAATTACTCTCAAATGTATGCAAAGAACATAACGTAACCATAATAATGATAACGCATAACCTCGAGATAACGAGTTATTGCGATAAGATCATCTATGTAAGAGATGGAAAATTAGAGAAAGAAAAAGTGGTAAGATGAACAAGACAAATTTACTAATGGCATTTGCACTGTTTGCAGTGCTCTCTACAGGGATAGTTTATGCAGGGACAAGCGGTCCTTCGCCGGTACCTCTGCCTCCAAACTTCCAAATAACCTCACAACCTATATTGCTGTGCAAAGGCCAGATTAATAGCATACCGATAACCGTTACCAACGCAAAGACGAACTATCTGGGAGTAGGCACGCAGAACCTTACCGGAACCGCAATGCAGGGAGTTACGCTTAGTATTGGCTCATCCAAATATCTGGCCTCGGCTGGCAACGGTACCGCTTACATAGGGAGCATACCCCCTCTAAGTTCTTCAACAACAGACTTGCACGTATTCGTAAACCAGAGCGCACCTCTGATCAATACAGTGCCTGTGGGCATCTCTTATTATTACCTGCAATTATACTCAGACAGTGAAGTACGAAACCTATCTCTGATAGCTGTCCAGTGCCCTTCACAGCTTACTGTAAACATGACTCCTAAGACCCTTACTTCAGGAGAAATACAGAACATAACCATAAGGCTAAAGAACAATGGAAATTCCAGCATATCCAACATAAATGTTCACTGGTCCATTCCGCCAATAGACGGGGCGGTCGTAGGCAGCCAGGAATACAATATAAAAGCACTTGGTCCCGGTAACGAATCAAAGATAAATGCAAGCATATTCGTTTCAAGGAATGCATCAATAGAATCATTTCCTGTAAACATAACTGCCACATTCTATTCTGGGTCAGAGCTGGAACAGGTGCTGAACAGTACCTCTATCATCCCGACAGGCGCAATAAATCTGCTGCCATCTGGAATTACGTTATCGCCTTCTACAGTGCCGCAGGGAAGCATATTCTCAATCTCGTTTGTTCTTACGGACATAGGCACATCAGGAGCATCAGCAGCAAGTGCATATGTGCTCATGCCTCAGGGATTCAGCTCTTATGGGACAAATCCTGTGTATATAGGGGATATAGGTGCAGATACACAATCGCCTGTAACTGTAACCTTGATCTCTGGCTCAAACCTTAAACCAGGGGTCTATAACATACCCATAAGGATAAACTACCTTAATGGTTTAAGGCAGAACCAGACAAGCATGATGAATGTCTCTGTAAACATAACCAAGCCGTCCCCGAACGCATCGGTAACAGGCCGGCCACAGCAGGCAAGGTCAAGCGGCGGCGGCCTTCTAACAATTATCCTGTTCATAGCGCTTGTAGCAGTTGCATGGCTCTATTATCAGGAGAGGAAGAAGGGTAAGAAGAAATAAAAAGTGCTTGATGGATGAACGTAACGGACATATTCTGGCTTGGCTATAAGGACCTTAAGGAGAAGAAGGTAAGGACAGCTTTGACCATAGTCATGGTAATGATAGGGGTAGCAGCAATAATCGCACTTGTATCACAGACGCAGGGAATAAGTTCAAGCATATCAAGCTCCTTAAGCTCCCTTGGCCCTACAACTATAATCCTAAGCAGCTCAAAATCAACAGGGTTTTCAGCTGCAGATGTCGGTCGTCTTTCATCACTGCCGAATGTAAGTTCCGTAATACCATTGGTGATAGGATCTGCAGATGTATATGCCAACGGCCAGAATGTCTCTGCAACGCTGATAGGAATATCTGCAGAAGGCGCAAGTGAGCTTCCGGGCGTCGCTTCATTATACCAAGGTTCAATGTACCAGGATACTCCTACTCCATCCTCTGTAATAGGCTATGGTGTAGCATTTCCTTCTTCTCTAGGAGGAGCTACGCAGAACGTAAAGGTGGGTCAAGCCGTAACAATAAAACTGCAAGGACCTTCAGGAGGTTCATACTCGATGCCGGTAACCGGAATAATGCAGCAGTCAGGCACCTCAATAGTAAATATCAATACCGCAATGCTGGTCTCCCTACAGGAAGCACAGCTTCTGCTGCACAGACAGGGATATACTATAATACTGCTTAAAGCGTCGAACATAAGCGCTGTAACTCCAATGGCAAACCTGCTTACTAATATATACGGGACAAGCGCAACAGTGACTACCACACAGCAGATACTTCAGACTGTATCAAGCATAATCGGGGCGATAAGCCTCTTTCTGGGAGTAGTTGCAGGCATATCCCTGCTCGTAGCTGCTATAGGAATAATGAACGTAATGCTGATAGCTGTATATGAGAGGACGCATGAGATAGGGATAATGAAGTCCCTCGGATTCAGAAGCAGGCACATACTCCTGATATTCATGATGCAGGCGCTGATAATAGGCATTCTCGGAGGAATACTCGGTATAATAGTCGGCGCATCAGCATCGTACGGTCTATCCGCTCTGCAGCATGCATCTTCATCAAACAGCACCGCAACTGCAAGTACTGCGCCGCGCTCAGGAAGTGCATTAGCAGGCAGGAAAGGCGGAGGACTAGGATTCTCATCCTCTTCAGGCGGCTCATCATCAGGCTTTTCCTCTCTATCATACTGGCCTGTATTTACTCCAGAACTTATAGCAGAAGCGCTCTTCGTAGCGATATTCGTAAGCGTAATAGCAGGGGTATACCCTGCTTGGCGTGCATCAAAGATGCAGCCAATAGATGCTTTAAGGGAGCTGTAGTACAAATAGAACAGCTTCGGCAGATTTAGGCTACATGCTGAACTCTGCTAACTTCTTCCACCACTTAAACCTCTTTTCCATATGGCTATCTACAGAATATCTGCTCGTGCCCTGCTCAGCGTTTATCACTATCAGCATGATGAAAACAATGGCATATATTATTGCAGTCCCTATATCTGTTGAGGAAGGGCCATAAGGCCCTCCGAATCCTTCAGGAATGCTCCATATCAACAGGCTAAGCACAAAGCCCCCTGAGTACCCTATCCTGCGCATAAATCCGAAGATCAACGAGATGGCTATTGCAAGCTCAGAGAAAGCAATCACATATCCCCAAGCAGCAGGATTCATCGAAGTAAAGTTAACCCAGAATGAAAACCACGGGGCGAGCCATGCAGGCTGTCCTTGTCCTCCAGCCTGTATCAGGTTGGAAAAGTTCTGCGCAAAACCAGGTTGAAACTTGAAATAAGCATCTATGAGCCAGACAAAGCCAAACGTTACCCTTGCGATGCTCTTAATATAAACTGCATTCCTATAAATGAAATTTCCCTTCCTTACTCCAGCCATGATTAATTAATCGGCAGAACGTTTAAATAAATTATTGCTCCCCGCATGCACTAGCGCAAGAAATTAGGATATGGACTCTGCGGGACTTGCAGGCCCATAGAAATTCTAAAGGCCATTTGAACCCGCAACCTCCTGCATGCCATGCAGGCGCGCTACCGTTGCGCCAAGAGCCCATAAGGATAAAGTCAGGTTACACTGGGGAAATGAAGAGAATGTTTCCTCCTCTTAATAGTATGGTATTCAATCTTGCCTTGAGTTCTCCCTCCTCTACCTCTTCGGCATTCTCTATGACGATGTTCATATGTGCATCGAACGAAACGACCTTTCCCCGTATGTCAGTTCCATTCTTCAGCCTTATCATCACCTGCTGTCCTATTGACTTGTTCAGTAGATCAAAGGGTCTGTCCTGCGGCATAGTTAAAACCTTATTCTTGTATACTTATTCAGATTATAGAGATAAAACAATTTAAAAGACTATTTCTTTTTACCCACCTTGGAAAGATCCTCCTTCTTTATTGCGAGATGCACAGTTCCAGTTCCGACAGGCACCTGTTTACCAATTAGAACATTCTCTGTAACTCCGTTCATATGGTCAATCTCGCCATAAACCGCAGCATGGACAAGATGCTTTACAGTCTCTTCGTACGCTGCCCTTGCTAGCACAGATCCTTTCTCTCCGCTCAGTCCGTGTCTTCCGACTCCTTTTATGTTACCTCTTGCAGTCATCGCATCCGCAATAAGCGCAAGATGCCTTCTGTTCACTCCTATTCTCTGTTCATCAAGAGTCTTTGCAAGCTCATGTACTATAACATTCCTCGCAGCTTCAACTCCAAACAGCCTGTACACTGCAAACACATCATTGCTCATTATCCTTGTAGAATCGACTCCAGGTATGTCCACAATGCTCTCCATGTCGCTTCCTGCAGCTATCAGATAGAATTCCTTTGTACTCTCATCCTGCCTGAGCATTACCTTGCCTGCGCCTTCTATCCCGCTTATCACGGAATTCATTATCCTCACTCTTTCAGAACGCACCTTCTTAGGATCCCTCGTGCCTACCTTTATCTCTATTATCCTTCCTTCGGACTTGGTCTCAAAACCAAAGTCCTTTGATATCTTGGAAGCGACAGCTTTTGTAGTCAGCCTCGCAGCCTCCATTTCCTGAGAGCTAAGTATCAGCCTTATCTTGCCTTTTGAGAAGTTTTCATCAACTCTCCTGACTATGGAATTCATGGTAACCTCGCTTATCTTCTTTATCATCTCCTCGGCCTTATCAAAGCTTTTAGATATGTCCTTGTTCAGGTAAATGTAGGTTATCGGAGTAGTCGGCTTCTTCTTAGCATCCACAAGCTCCACTATCCTTGGCAATCCAGATGTCGACATCGTAGATTCTACTCCTGCATAGTGGAAGGTTCTTAGAATCATCTGAGTGCCAGGCTCTCCAAGAGACTGCGCTGCTACTGTGCCTACTGCCTCTCCGAACTGTACCAGAAACTTCTCCTTGATCTCCTTTGCCATAATATCACTCTACCTCAATTACCTTTGTGTACATAGGGTCCAGTCTGTCCCCTCCATACTCCGTCTCTATAAGGTTGTTACCTGCATCCCTTACGCTATAGTCTATATCTACGTAGTAGTCCTGCAGCGCGTTGGACAGCCTTCTATATAAGTATCCGCTTCTTGCTGTCAGCAATGCCTTGTATATCTCAGAACCTCTTGAACCTACTGCATGCATGAACAGGTCTATAGGATCAAGACCTCCATAGAACGAGGTCGTTACGAAGCCTCTTCCCTTAGGCGAGAGATCTCCAGGAAGTATGTGCGGCAGGGCTCTCCTTGTCGCATAACCTCTGTTTATTCTGCCTCCAGAGATTGTAGCCTGCTGTCCAAGGAACATCATCATCTGTACTACGTTGAGTATGTTTCCTCTCGCACCTGAAGATACCATATCCATGGCGGTATTCTTCTCCTTGTCATCTGCCTTTGTCTTGATGATGTCCTTTCCTGCCTTATCTCTTATCATGTTCAACTCTGCTATTATCATCCTTTCCAGCGAGTTCTTCAGGGTATAACCTATGAGTGCCTCCAGTTTTCCGTCGTTATAATCAGCTATGAGCTTATTTATCTTCTCGAAGGTCTCGTCAAGCATGCGCTTCCTGTCTCTTACAAGCCTTTCATCGTTCACATACTCCTTTACCCCAAGGCTGAAGCCCATCAGCGTGACATATGCGTTTACCATCTTGGCAGAGCTGTATATGAACTTCTTAAGCTCCTCAAATCCATACTCGGTGCGTATCTTCATGAAGAGCTTGTTTCCGCCTCTTCCTATCGTGCTGTTGTCTATCCTGCCCTCTACAAGCTGACCATCCTTTATCTTCAGGTGCCCTTTCTTGGTCTCCATCTCAAAGTTCAGCCCTTTAGGCAAAAGCATAGAGAAGACATCCCTGGCCCTGTACATCCCGTTCTTTCCCTCTTTTGGCAGGTCATATATTCCTGCAACTGAAAGAAGGTAGACAGCTTCCTCCTTTGTAACGTAAGCATTATCATCAGTCATCTCATAAGCTCCGGTTATTCCGTCCTGCTCCGTACCTATTATCACATTCCCTTCCTTAGGAGAGAAGACCTGGTGCGATGACATCATCAGTATCTTTGCCTCTGCCCTTGCCTCTAGCGTCTGCGGCACGTGCAGGTTCATCTCGTCTCCGTCGAAGTCTGCGTTATAAGGTGCAGCTACGCAGAGGTTGATCCTGAAGGTCTTTCCAGGAAGGACCTTTGCCTTGTGGGCCATGATCGACATACGGTGAAGTGAAGGCTGTCTGTTGAAAAGCACTATATCTCCATCTACAAGCTGCCTCTCCATTATGTCCCCGGCTGAAAGCTCCTTCTGTATCTCCTCCTTATTGGTATCTATGACGCGCTTTCTCTTGCCGTCCTTGCTTATCACATTAAGCACAGCTGGATAATCATTCGACATGAGCATCTTCTTCGCATGCTCTATATTCCATTCCGTTACATAGAACGGAACGGTAAGTTTGGAAGCTATAGCAAACGGTACTCCTACCTCGTCTATATCTACATTAGGGTCTACGCTTATTACTGTTCTTGCAGAATAGTTGACACGCTTTCCGCTGAGGTTGTACCTGAACCTTCCTTCCTTGCCCTTTAGTCTCTGCGTGAGCGTCTTGAGCGCCCTTCCGCTCCTGTGCCTTGCAGGAGGTATGTTTGATGTCTCGTTGTTGAAATATGTTGTAACGTGATACTGGAGAAGCTCCCAGAGGTCGTCTATTATTATCTGAGGCGCACCTGCATTGAGGTTCTGTTCAAGTCTCTGGTTGATCCTCATTATATCTACAAGCTTGTGTGTAAGTTCATCCTCGCTCCTCTCACCGCTCTCCAATGTGATAGAAGGGCGTACGTTTACAGGAGGAACAAGCAGTATGTCAAGTATGAGCCATTCAGGCCTCGCATTCTCAGCGTCTATGCCGAGTATCTCAAGGTCATCATTGCTTATCTTCGATACCATGTCCCTTATTTCATTAGGCTTAAGCTTGTAATCTTCCACATAGAAGTATGTAGGCAGCGAGAACTTGAGCTTCTTCTTCTGAGTGCCGCATCTCTCACATTTCTTTATGTCCTTCAGTCTCTTAAGCATCGCGCTCTTGACCTCTACTGCGCCCTCTTCTCCCTCAACAGCTATAGCATCAGGATCGAGCTTCTCTCCTCTGTACTTTGCAAGGCTCTCATCATCCAGAAGCAATCTGTTGCAGTTTCTGCATGTTGACTGCAGGATCATGTACAATGTCTTCCCGAATTCAGAGTGTATTGCAGGTCTTACGAGCTCTATCCTGCCGAAATGTCCAGGGCATGATTTTGCACGTGCACCGCATGTCTTGCATATCAATCCAGGGTCTATGACTCCGAGACGCTGGTCAAGCAGCCCTCCGTCTATCGGGTAACCGTCCTCATTATATGTATCTGGAACTGTAAGTTTCACTACTCCAAGGGCCTTCACATACTCTGGATTCATAATTCCGAATTTTATATAATTGATTACCTCGGTTTTCATAGCATCACTCATTTACTTTCATTCTAGGCATTATGTGCAGCGACTTTATCTCGTCGAGCAGTACCTTGAATGCATAGCTTATCTCCACTTCAACGAAGTCTGAGCCCTTGTCTATAGGGCAGACATTCACTCTCTTTATATGGTCGTAATAGCCTATGTTGCCGCACTGCCTGCATATGAGCACATTTGTCTTGTCGCTCTGGTCAAGCAGCCTCTCCTTAAGCAAAAGGCTTGCGCCGTATCCTATAAGTGTATCTCTTTCCATCTCTCCGAATCTGAGCGCTCCCTGCCTCGCCTTTCCTTCAGTTGGCTGGTGCGTCAGTATCTGTACCTTTCCTCTGCTTCTAACCTGTATCTTATTGCTTACCATGTGGTACAGCCTGTTGTAGTAAACGACTCCTGTGAAGACCTTGGCCTTGAACTTCATCCCTGTTATTCCGTCGTACATCTCCTCTTCTCCGTATTTGTCAAAACCATTCTCTTCAAGCATCTTTCCATACTCTGCCATTCTCTCCACGCCGTCCTGTGCAAAAGCCGTGCCGTCTATGGACTTTCCGCTTACTGCTCCTGCCTTTCCTGCAAGCTCTTCAAGCAGGTGGCCAAACGTCATTCTCGAAGGGACGCTGTGAGGATTGAGCAGCAGATCCGGTATTATGCCTGATTCTGTGAAAGGCATATCTTCAGGCGGTACTATAAGAGAGGTGACTCCCTTCTGCCCGTGCCTGCTTGCAAACTTATCTCCGTTCTCAGGCACTCTCAGTCCGCGCACCCTTATCTTAACCAATTTGGTAGCGCCAGGCGATTCCGTTATCATTACGCTGTCAACAATCCCTGTCTCTCCTGTCTTAAGCACTGTTGAATCATCTCTTACCTTCTCCTCTATTCCGCTAGGACCCATGCTCTCCTCAAGGAACCTTGGAGGAGATACCTTGCCTATCAATACGTCTCCTTCCTGGACATCCATTTCAGGCTCTATAATTCCGTCATCGCTGAGCTTTGAATAGAAGTGCTCTCCCATGTATCCTTCTGCTGTAGGAGGCGGAACCTTCAATCTGTCCCTCTGCCCTCCAGGATACCTTCTCTCTTCATCAGAATAGGTCTTGTAGAAGAGGCTCCTGCCTGCTCCTCTCTCCACTGCAGCCCTGTTCAGGACCACTGCGTCCTGCATGTTGTATCCATAATACGTCGAAAGGGCAACTACGAAATTCTGGCCGCTAGGATGCTTCTGTATATTTGTCTTTCTGTAAGGTACTGTATTGACTATAGGCACCTGCGGATAGAAGAGCAGATAGCCTCTTGAATCGAATCTCTGGTTGAAGTTAATCGCATAGAGTCCCTGCGCCTGCTTTATGAAGTTAGAAAGCATAGCATGCCTTGCAATGCTGTTGTGCTCAGCATAAGGTGAAGTAGATACTGTAAACCCGAATATCGATGCTATGTCTACCTCAAGATGCGTATGCTTCTCAGTTATGTCGCTTTCGTTGAACGCGACAAGCGCATTCTCCTCCTCTTCAGCATCCAAATACTCCACTATTCCGTTCCTGAACAGATAATTGAAATTTATCTCCTTGCTCTTAAGCTTCTCTATCACATCCTTAGTGAGCTTTGACTTGCCGTTCTCTAATATCACATAAGGCTTCCTTACCCTTCCGCGGTCGCTGTTTATGTTAATGTAATGCTGCTTCGCATAGTGTGCAACATTGATCTCTCCTGAAATCACTCCTGTCCTTCTTGCACTCCTTATCTCATTGACGAACTTCTGAGGATCATCTACAGTCCCTATGTCTCTTCCGTTCAGGTAAACATGAGTTATTTCGTTCTTTGCCATGATATCACTCGTTTGCCTTTTTCTTAAGGCCTACTAATTTGTCCTCGAAAGAAGACTCTTCTGCACCTACCGTGACTTTTGACATGAGCGCAAGATATTTTGTAAGTCCTACCTCCTGTCCTTCAGGCGTCTCAGAAGGGCATATCTTGCCCCACTGTGTTCCATGTACCTCTCTTGCCTTGAAGTGCGGATGCTTCTTTGCAAGCGGAGATTTGACTCTCCTCAGATGAGTATACGCGCTTGAGAAGTTTACGCGGTCAAGAACCTGGGATATTCCGGTCTGGCCTGCAACCCATGTACCTGTTCCCATTGCATAAGAGATACGCTCTGTTATAGTATCAGGATTTATTATCGACTGTATGCTCAGCTTCCTTCCACGCGCGCTTGTCCTCTCAATCTGGTACTTTACCTCTTTTGTAAAGAATCTGAACGCATAAGTGAAGAGATCTTCCATCAGTTCTCCTGCAAACTTTATGCGCTTGTTTGCATAATGGTCCTTGTCATCCTCGCGTGCAAGCTTGTTTCCGACCATCGTCGCCTTCCTTGCCATTGTCAGCAGATACTCTGCCTTCTTGTATTTGTCCTCTGCCGTCTCTCCGATGTGAGGCAGAAGGTAATTGTTAATCTGCGTCTCTGCCCTTGATAATTGGTACTCTGCAGCCTGTCCGGGCGCTGCCATCCTTCCTAATTCTGATATCGCTTCGTTCTGGGTCATCTCCTTATAATCGCTTACTTCAAGATTCAGCATTACATCATTCCTGAATGACAGAGAATCAGATACATTGTTGAGAAGATCCTTTTCAGACATTCCCAGAGCCCTGAGAAGAAGTATCAGATTGACGCTCTTTGAAATAGTAGGGAATTCTACAGTATAGACTCCATTCTGGTTTCTTGAAACTACGCATCTTGCCCTGAAGCCAGGAGCTGTAGAAAAGACAACGCTATTTACTTTGTCGCCGCCCTTGCCCTTCGTGGTTATTATCCTGTTGGGGGCTATGTCCTCCAATCCTATGAGTACACGTTCAACTCCCTTTATTATGAAATAGCCTCCTGGATCATCTGCATCCTCTCCCTCTTCTACAAGCTGCTGCTTTGACATTGTCTTTATGTAGCATAAATCGCTTCTTAGCATGATCGGCAGCTCCCCTATGAAGACCTCTCCGAAAGAAGCTCTCTTCTCAATGCCTCTTATTACAGGTACTACCTCTATGAATATAGGAGCAGAATATGTGAGGTTTCTCAGACGCGCCTCGTTCGGCATTACCTGCCTTCTGGATCCATCTGCCTCTATTATAGAAGCTTTGTCAAGCCTCACATTTCCAAGCTTCAATGAAAAGCCTTCGACGCTAGGCTGTACCACATTCTGCCTGTCTACAACACGCTGCAATCCCTGACTCACAAACCTGTTGAAGCTCTCCAGCTGGTGCTGTATCAGAGGCATAGTATCCAAATAAGATTCCAACAAAACACTTTCACTATCCATAGAAACCACAATTAACCTTCTACAATTATCCTGTAGTAAGGTACCTTGACGCCGTTCTCCGTCCTGTCTATCTTGACTATCTGGCCAACCTTGCCGTTAAGTATCTTCACCTGCGGATCACTCTCGAGTATTTTGGGCAGGTTTTCAGGCTTCAATTCAAGCTCTTCCAGAAGTTCTTTCACCTCCTTATCAGTCATTAATTTGTGAGGGGGCACAATAACATGATCACTTCTATCAGTCAAACATACACCTATAAAGATAAAGAGTAGGGACTAGCACAGACACTTCCGTTATTTATAGAATAAAAAGGTTTATATAGATTTGTTAATCTTATGCGGACTATCCTATTAATCTAATCCAGGAAAGTCGTCGAACTAATAGTATTTTTCAGATACTTAGGAAGTGTTCCGGCAAAGCCAATCAATACCTCTATGCATAAACGATTCTAAACTCTCAACCTATACTTGTACTTGATGTAGTTGAGGTTGTTGATGTTGATGAAGTAGTAGAAATCACGGCATTTTTACTTCCATATAATGTCCCATCGGAAGAAGCAGTAAAAACAGTTGACTGCGAGTCCGAAGACAAACTGACTCCCCCTGTGCCTGTCCATGAACCAAAGGCATATCCAGGAGGGACCTGACCCAAAATAGTATAACTCACTCCCTTAAACACAGCAAGCTTTGAACCCGGCGCATAATTTACTCCGTCTATCGTAATGTTTATGCTATTGCTACTTATAGTAACATAATAAAGAGACGGTGTACTCTGTGTTACATACACGGTTCCTGTGCCTGTGGTATTGAATACTGGGGCGTTTGCACTTAATCCATCGCAATAATTATTGCTGCAAATACTATATGCAATATTGAACTTAGGGTTTACCTGCTCTCCGGAAGACAATATCGCATTTAGATTGCTAACACTAACATTGCACACGGCCAAATCTCCCTGCGGTATGTTGGAAGGAATACATTCGCCAAGATAAAAGGTATTGCTTGTAGTAGGATAGAAATAGAACGAACCAGGTCTAATGCTTATTCCTATGCCCTTTTCATTTGTAAATATTACATATGCCTTCGCATTTGTAGGATCTACCAAATTGCCTATGACATACATTCCCTGGCAGGGCATGTCGGGAGTCAGATAGCAGTAAGAGTTCGATATGGTAGTATTGTGTATTCCTGTGATGTAAATAAGTGCCAGAACAACAGCTACAATAAGAAACGCAAATGCAAATATCATCATGTACTCTAAAGATGCCTGCCCTTTTTTAGAACCTTTTCCAAATTCTATACAATTTGCATAAGTGCTTTTAGCCATCAATCCAGTTTAGATTGCAGTATTTATTAATTTATCATAACGGGAACAAATTCTTAGATATGCCTAAAAAACAATCTCTAGAAATAACGTAACAGCTGACTATTAATGAGCTTTACAAAAGATAATAACGTGAATTTACCGTTTATTGCAAAGCAAAAGCTGCAAAGGGAATACTGGCGCTTATCAGCGGATCAAGAGCATATATTATAAGATAATCTGCCCTTATGTATATCTATGCAGACCGTAAACCCATACGAAGTCAAAGGAGACATAGACTACAACAAGTTAATTGCAGATTTCGGGCTGAAGCCTCTCACAAAAGAAACACTTGAAAGACTGGACAATCTGGCAAAAGGCAGCAACTATATGATTCGCAGAGGCATATATTTTGCAGAAAGGGATCTGAACTGGCTTTTTGATCAGTATGAACAAGGAAACAGATTCTATGTCTATACTGGCATAGCCCCTTCAGGAGGAATGACCATAGCGCAAACTATGCAGTTCCAGATGGCAAAATGGCTTCAGGACAGGTTCGGGGCAGAGGTCCTCATAATGATACCTGACGAGGAGAAGTTCCTTGTCAAGCGCAATCCTGCATTCACGCTCGATAATGGGCATAAGCTTGCAATGGAAGATGCTCTTGACGTAGCCGCTCTGGGTTTTGATAGCAGGAAGACCCAGATATTCCTCGATACTGAGTATGCAAAGACCATGTACAAGCAGGCAGTCCGTGTCTCCAAATACATAACCTCTTCGATAATCAAGGACGCATTCGGATTCGGCAATGATATGAACATAGGTGCACTATTCTACACCTCATTCCAGGCAGTCCCGGCATTCCTTAAGTCTGTGCAGGCAGAAAAGAACATACCCTGCCTGATACCTATGGGTGTTGACCAGGATGTGCACTTTAGGGTGGCAAGAAACGCGATATCAAAGCTTGGCTATTACAAACCAGCATCTCTTGTATCAAAGTTCATGCCCGGACTCTCGATGAATCCAAAGATGTCAGCAAGCGATCCTAACGATACGATATACCTTTCCGACGATGAAGCAACCGTGGTGAAGAAGGTAAACAAGGCGATAACAGGGCAGCAGGCAACCATGGAACTGCAGAAAAAGCATGGAGGAAACCCTGATAACTGCGCAGTCTGCCAATACTACAAATACATGTTTGAGCCTGATGACAAGAAGCTAAATGCAATATTCGAAGGAGAGAGGAACGGAAGCCTTCTTGCAGGAGAGCACAAGAAAGATCTTGCCATGCGCATAAACAAATTCCTGAAGGAGCACAGAGAGGCAAAGAAGAAGCTCGAGAAGAAGCTTGACGAGTTCATGTTACACGATTAATCCTGATTCAATGGCAGTAATTGGAATAGAGAGCAGTGCCCATACCTTTGGCGTAGGCATAGTCGATAATGGGAAGGTAGTGGCAAACGCGAAGGCTATGTACAAAATTGGAAGCAAAGGGATGATACCGCGAGAGGTAGCCGAGACGCATCTGAATAACGCTGCAAATGTGATACAAGAGGCGGTGCAAGAGGCAGGGATAACCTTCAAGGAGATAGAAGGCATAGGTTACACAAAAGGACCAGGGATAGGACACTGCCTGCATGTAGGCCTGTTATCTGCAAAGACTCTTGCAAAAAAGCTTAACATTCCGATAGTTCCTGTAAATCACGGGATAGGCCACATTGAGATAGCGAAGAAAAGAGCGAAACTCAGGGATCCGCTCGCTCTTTACGTAAGCGGCGGAAATTCACAGATATTAAAAAAATACGGAGACAGGTACAAGATACTCGGAGAGACCTTTGACATAGGCATAGGCAACATGCTTGATTCCCTTGCAAGGTCTCTTGAACTATATCCTGCATGGGGATCAACAGTGGAAAAGACAGCAGAGAACGGCAGATATATAGAGATGCCCTATACTGTAAAAGGGATGGATTTTTCATTCACCGGACTTCTGACTCATGCTTCAAAGATGAAAGGAAAGCACAATGATAAGGACATCTGCTTCTCGGTTCAGGAGACTGCATATGCCATGCTTACAGAGGCCACGGAACGCGCCCTGCTACTGACAAATTCAAAAGAATTATGCGTATGCGGCGGAGTTGCACAGTCAAAACGGCTGAAACGCATGTTAAAAGGCATGGCAGAGGAACATAATATAAAATTCGGCTATGCCGAAGACACATTCAACGCGGATAACGGGGCGATGATAGCTCTTGTAGCAGAGCAGATGCTTGCGCATGGAAGAAAGGCAAAGCTGCAGGAATGCGGCATAGAGCAGAGGTACAGGATTGACGAGGTGAAGTTATGGAAAGAGTGAGCGAGGGAGCCGAAGCAATCATGTTCGAGATAAAGCTTTCTGGCAATCCCTTGCTTGTAAAAGTAAGAAACAGGAAGTCCTGGCGCATAGCAAATATAGACGAGGAACTAAGAAAGAGCAGGACAAGGAAGGAAGCGAAGCTAATGATAATGGCAAAAAAGGCAGGTGCAGCAGTACCTGGAGTGGCAGCAATAGGCAAATACTCGATATTCATGCAGAAGATAGATGGAAAACTGCTCAAGGATTCAAAACCTACTGCAAAAGAGATGCAGACCATAGGCAGGTACCTGGGTTACATGCATGCCAAAGGAATAACGCATGGGGATTTCACATCTGCAAACCTTATGCTTACTACTAACGGTCCGTACATAATAGACTTCGGCCTTGGCAACTTCTCCAACAGCGAGGAGGAGAAAGCGTTAGATCTGCTCCTGCTGGAAAGATCCATAAGCAAAGATGATTATGCTAACGCAAGGAAGGGATACGCCTCAGTCTCAAAGGAGTACCTAACGGTAATCTCCAGACTTAACGAAATAAAGAAAAGAGGCAGATACCAGACAAGAACCTTGCTTAGCTAACTTTAAAGGTCTCCGACCCTTCTCTTCTGCGCTCTCTTTACTCTTTTTCTTCTTTTCTTTACCCATTTCCAGCGCATTCTTCCTTTCTTTTTCCATTTTCTAGGTATGCTTCCCAAAATGAGCACCAATGCTAATTATACTTAAAATATAACAAATAATGAAACAATATATCTATTAAGCTTATTAGAGATAATTTATAAATATACACTAGAATCTTTATCTTAAGATGTTTATATGAACACAAAGAAAGTAGCTACATATGCAGGAGCTCTCGTCATACTTGTAATAATAGCAGTATTGCTGAATCTGAATGCAGGAAGCAGATCAGTAATCCATATACTGCCTACAACCTCTACTTCTACTACAAGTTCAACTTCTATATCTACTTCTTCGATACCTACCACTACTAGAAGAAGTGTCTATACCTTCTGTGTTCCATCAACACCAACTGAAATGCCGATATATAATGGCAACTTCAATACTGGTACTTATCTGGGATGGAATGTGACGGGGAAAGCATTCGGCAACGCACCGCTAAATCTTACCTACCAGAATAAGCAGCATAATTATTATGGGGCACCATGGTCAGGATACAACAACACCTTCGTAGCGTCGACCTTCCAGGGATTCGTATCGGGCCAAGGCAATTTGACTTCAGCACCATTCCAGGTAACAGAACCTTATCTCAACTTCAAAATAATATCCGCGCAGAACAAAGGGCTTTATATGGAAGTAATATCCAATAATTCAGTATTCGAAAAGGTCTACTTTGATACTTTTAACTCATCTCTAACATCAAACTACTTTACAACTTACCTGAATGGCAGCATTAATCTATATCCTCTGCTGTGCAAAAATGCCAGCATAAGGATAGTCTCGGATCTTGAGGCTTCAATATCCTCAAAGTACTCCTATATAAGCGCAGGAAATTTCTACCTCGGGCCATCTCCGGTGCAGACACCTGGCATACTGGTAACCGCAAACCTCTCTAGCAATGGCTGATAACAATGGCTGATGACAATGCCTGAAAACAAAATAACCGTATACAACACCTTAACAAGAAGCAACGACCTTCTTGTAATACCAAATGGGAAGATAAACCTCTTTGTATGCGGACAGACTGTATACGATGATGCACACCTAGGGCATGCAAAAGCGTACATAAACTACGACATAATAGTAAGATGGCTCAGGTATTCAGGGTACACTGTAAATTACATACAGAGCATAACGGATGTGGATGACAAGATAATCAAGCGGTCGCATGAAAGGAACATGTCTCCAGAAGAGCTATCCAATCTCTATATGCAACGTCTGACTGAGGACATGGAGAAACTGGGAGTCACCAAGAATGTTGATAAGTACATAAAATCCCATGATTACATAGATGAGATAAAGCTTCAGATACAACTCCTTATAGACAAGGGCTATGCATATGAACTGGAAGGAGATATCTATTACGATGTTGCGAAGTTCCCTGACTATACCAAACTTTCAGGCATGAAGCTTGACGAGCTGGAAAAGCACAGGATAGAGCCAAAGCCCGGCAAGAAGCATGAATATGACTTTGCATTATGGAAGGCAGCAAAACCTGGGGAGCCATTATGGAGGATAACGCTAAATCTGAACGGCAAGCAGAAGGTTTTTGAAGGCAGACCAGGCTGGCACATAGAGGATACTGCAATGACGCATGCGATATTCGGAGACACATATGATATACACGGCGGAGCCAGAGAGCTAATATTCCCACACCATTCTAATGAAATAGCTCAGGCTGAAGCTGCATTTGGAGTCAAGCCATTCGTAAGATACTGGATACATGCAGGTACTCTGAATGTAGGAAAGGACAAGATGTCAAAAAGCCTTCATAATTTTGTTACAATACGGCAGGCTCTTGAGAAATACGATCCGGAGACGATAAGACTGATGGTCGCAAGAACACAGTACACGAAGGACATAGATTACAAGGAGAATATGCTTGAGGAAACAGCAAGCCTGCTTAATTTCCTAAGGTCATCGATGAGCATGCTATATAACGCTGCTGAAACCAACGACGACGATTCGGCCAGCGAACTGCAGGAAGTAACTGCTTTCCTGGAAAAGGAATTCACAGAGGCTATGAACGACAATTTCAACACACCTCTTGCATTGACCAAGCTGCATTCTGCAATAGAAGATTTCAGAAAGATTGCAGAAACTAACTCTGCATTGAACGGAGCAGCAAAGAACAACGCAGTATCAAAAGTTGTCGCACTTTCGTCAGTCATAGGTATATTCGAAGACGGAAAATACAAGCGGGCAATAGGCAGCGAGGAACGCAAGCTGATAGAAGAAAGAGACAGATTAAGAAAAGGGAAAAAGTATGAAGAAGCAGATATGATACGAAACCAGCTGCTGGACAAATACTCGTTGAAGATAGAGGACAGCAAATATGGTACCCTATGGTACTACACAAATTGAATTATCCCTTTTCACCTTCATTCCTTCCGCCACGCTTCACCTGCCTTCCTGTCTTTGCGCTAGCAAATACAATTCCAAGATCCTCCTTCTTGTCCGAGTTTATCCATTCGCCTATGTATGTTGCAATGTTCTTCAAAGGCTTGGAATACCTGTCGGTAAAGCTATACGTGCCCGATTCATGCTTAAGTATCCCTACAGTTACTCCGTAATCTAAATATCTCTTCCATGTAGCTTGCGGCAGATCATCGGGGCAGTCTCTGAGTCTCAGGTCCTTCCTCTCCTTTACCTCATAAAGCGCGCGTGCGAACCTGTAAGCCTTGGTCTCATTCTCAAAATATATCTTCGCGACATGCTTAACGCTTACATCCTTTAGCTTCTCTTTCAGAGGCGCATCCTCATACTCCCAATACTTTATAGACATGATGATTTATCCAAAGAAAAAGATTTATTGGTATCCTATTTCCTATAGACGATAGTTACAATGTCCCCGTCCATTAATTCATGTTCCAATCCCATCCTCTGTGACTTGAATTTTGCGCTGGGTCCGGTAACATAAGCGCAAATGGCGTCCTTCGCAGCTTTGGAATTCAGCTTTTTGGCTGCATCCAATACCGTACTTCCCTGGTCAAGGACCAGCGGTCTTTCAAAATCCACTATCCCTCCCTTCGGTCTGAGATAAATTCTTATAAGTCCTAACGAGACGAAAATGGTTTCCTTAAGCGTGTCTATATTCGTCATATACTCTGCGCTTATTGGAACAGTTCGGATTCCTGTCATTTTCTCTACCTCCGCAATGACTCTTTTAACCTCGGCATCTGTTTTCTGGTCTATCTTGTTTACTGCAATCACCGCATCCAAATACATTACTTGACCTTCAAGGAACTCCTCAAACTCCTCATCAGAACAATCTCCATTGAGGTAAACATTCGCATTGAATATCTTATGCCTGTTAAGAGAATCCAGTATTTTTTCACGGGAAGGCACCTTTCCAAAGCTTGATGATATTGCAACTCCTCCAGAAGGTTTCTTCTCAACCCTTATCAAAGGCCTTTTGGAGTTGACCCTGATCTTTCCAAGTTTCAGCTCTTCAATAAGCTTGAATACCCCATTGTAATCGTTTATATCGACTACAAACAAGATAAGGTCTGCAGAGCGCATGACGCTTATTATCTCCCTCCCTCTGCCCTTTCCTTCATGTGCCTCCTCTACTATCCCAGGCAGGTCAAATATCTGTATGGTGGCGCCTTTGTAACCAAGGCTTCCGGGAATGACATCCAGAGTCGTAAAAGCATAACCTGCCACCTTGGATTCCACCCCGGTAAGTGCGTTCAGCGTTGAGGATTTTCCCGCATTAGGGAATCCGACCATGCACACAGTTGCATTGCCACTCTTCTTTATAGAGAAGCCCTGCCCCTTCTTCCCGCTCTTTTTATCCATCTGCTCTTTAATATCTGAAATCTTCGCCCTGAGTATGCCAAGGTGCTTGTTTGTCGCCTTGTTATACTTGGTTCCGCTGTACTCCTTCTCAAGCTCATCAAGTTTCCTTTTTAGAGCTTCTTTGTCGGACAAATTATCACTTATATTCAGATAAAAACATTTTACAGATGTAAAAACCTTTTATCGCACTCAATATTACTAAAATTATCTTTTAAATATATGCTTAACTTCATTTATATCGTGAATAAAATGGCAAAAGCAAAGAAAAAGGCTAAGTCAAAGGCCAAGAAAGCAAAGCCAAAGAGAAAGAGATAATTTAAGGATGAAGTTTTTTTCATTTTCTTTTTTTCATCCTTTATCTCTTTTCTTTTCTTCTTCTTTTCATTTCATTCCTGCAAATTTCGAGAAGTTCTTCTTGAATGCCCTGTCATTCTTCATGAGCCCTGCAATCTTCTTCATCCTGTTGAAGTCATTCAGCAAACCTCTCACATCCTTTTCTGTCCTTCCACTTCCTTTTGCGATTCTTCTTATCCTGTCTGAATTCCTGACTAATTTCTCATCATTCCTCTCCGCTTTTGTCATAGATCCTATTATTGACTCATAAATCTTAAGCTTGCTCTCTCCTCCCTCTATCATCTCCTTGGGAACATCTGCAAGACCCATCATTCCCAATACATTCTTCATAGGTCCCATCTTCGACATGGCCTTCAACTGCTGGTAGAACATGTCAAAGTTAAGCTCATTTATATCATTCATCTCCTTTACTCCGACACTCTTTGCTGCTTCGTTGACCTTTGCAATCAATGATTCTATATCCGGCATGCCAAGCAGCCTGCCGACGAATTTCTTGGAATCGTAAAGCTCCAGGTCTGCAAGCTTCTCTCCTGTGCCTATGAAAGCTACCTTTGCCCCTGATTCATTTACTGCGCTGAGAGCCCCACCTCCCCTTCCAGATCCGTCCATCTTGGTAACTATCACTCCATTTATTCCAACGGCAGAACCGAACTCGCGTGCCTGCCTTCCTGCAACCTGCCCAATATCCGCATTTATCACAAGGAATCTTTCATCAGGCTTGAAGGCAGAATCTATCTCCTTAAGCTCCTTTATCATCTCAGCATCCATGCCACTCCTTCCGCTGGAATCG
>JAJYED010000037.1 GCA_021790305.1 Microcaldota archaeon | reverse complement strand
CGAAGTAATCTGAAGGCGGTGCATTTGCTATGGAGAATGCCCTGCTTATCGACTTTCCTGTTTCAGGATCTTTGTATGTAAGCATTGCGAACATGCCAGGTATGAAGTGTACGCTTGTCTTCTCCTTTGATTCAAACCTGAATGTCGTGACATCCCTTGTGGATTTTTCTATGCTTGTAAGAACATATGGCTTGTTTACCACGACTGGCTTTAGCACTACCATAATTTCACTTTAGAAAATAAAATCAGGATCTCGAGTTCGTTATCGACTCGATGACCTTCTCGAACTTCTCTATGGACTTTATCATCTCCTTCAGTTTCGGGTTTATGTTGTATCCGAGATCATAACCTCTCTCAGTCCTTATGTGCGTAGGCTGAAGAACATTGAGATCCATAGAAAGGCTCCTTAGCGTTATTATAAGCGTCTTTCTTGTAAACTTCTTCCCAAGAAGAACGTACAGCTCCCTTGTCGTCCTTGGGGATTTGACTAAAAGCAGTTTCAGTACAGCGTAATTGGGCTTTGACATCAGCTTTCTTATTGCCCATATACTGTCGTTATCTCGCTCTCTCTTTGGCATAAATATCACCTATCCTATTGGTAATCTCGGATAAATTATATAAATACATATGAACAGCAACGATTCTATAATTAGATGCATGCTTCTACATTTTCTTTTATTTAAGTATAGAAACATATATTAAGATAAAAGGATATAGATTTGCATATGGAGGCTTTGAACGCTAGGGCAAGGATATATGCAGTGCGTAACATGCTATTGGAAGAGTTGAACATAGGTGCAGTTCATTTAAATGCAGCTATCTTCGCAGATAAGGGAGAGCACTCTGTTATTGAGATCTCTGATGATGTGAGAAGGCTGCTGCTGGCTGCCTTCCTTTCCTGCTCCAACATTGCCGTCGAGAGCGCCGCCGGTTTTGACCAACTATCAGTTATAGGAAGCGTTGCCGCATGTGCGCCCAGATTCTCGAAGATCGCAATTGTCTGCAAGGAGATAGGCAGAAGGGATGGAGGCGCTTTTATCAGGAGGTGCATGAAGAGCAAGCATGATATTGCCTTTGTTCCGGAGAGTGGCGCAAAGGAATATGGGGCTGACCTTCTTGTCTGCCCATCCCCTAATGCCAACTACAGAAGGATAATGAACTTCTGCAGGACGAGGAGCAGCTACATAACTGCGCTTGACAGAAGGCTTGATCATCTTCTTGTAAGAGGAAGGATAGAGGGAATAAACTCTATAGACCTGCTGCTTACTCCTATAGATTCGGGATTCGTTATGCATGAGCTCAGATGGCTGAGCAGGAATGAGACCGAGAATGGCAGAGAGATACATGGAGAGGATCTGCTTGAGATTAAGAGGATAGGGACAAACAGAACCATTGAATGCAGCCCTGAAGAGACAAAGTATGTGCGCAGGTACGCTAAGATCATAGGAGAAGGAGCTGATTCTGCATGGAGCATGATATCTAAAGGCGAAGTCCTATAGGTATATATAAAAACCCTTGTCTTGCATAAATATAACTGAGTTATATGGAAGGGATTCACGTTGATTATGAGAAAGCAGACAAGGAGATAATACCTGCTGCAAGACTCTTCATAGCCACGGTGCTTAAGAAAAGATATAACATGACAGAGCAGGATATAGCGGACAGGCTGGGAGTTGCGCAGGCAGCTGTAAGCAAGTATCTGAACGGCAAGAGCTCGGCAAGGATAGCAGAGATAAAGGAGACGATAATGAAGGATGAGAGATTCAATTATTACATAGATATGATACATGAGAAGAAGGAGCACTATGTTGAGCTGTGCATATGCACCATATGCAGGGCGCTAACCAAAGCGGAGTGCAGATTCTCATATGCAGATAAGGTTGCAAAGGGCTGAATATGTCGAATGAAGGTTTGGAAGAGATAGTAGAGAAGCTTGATTATAACGAAGCCTACGGATTCAGCGAAAAGAATGTGAAGTACGAGGATTTTGAGAAGGGCTTATCGGAAAGCGTGGTCCGTAAGATATCAGAGCTTAAAGGAGAGCCAGAGTGGATGCTGCAGAAGAGGCTGACAGGATACAAGGTATTCGAATCCAAGCCCATGCCAAAATGGGGAGCGGATCTGAGCAAGATAGACTTCAGCGACTTCTATTATTACGTAAAGCCGAAGGGCAAGGAATCAAACAAGTGGGAGGATGTGCCTGAGGACATAAAGAATACTTTTGACAAGCTCGGCGTGCCTGAAGCAGAGAGGAAGTTCTTTTCAGGTGCGGAAGCGCAATTCGACAGCGGCGTAGTATACTCGCATATTAACGAGGAGCTTGACAAACTCGGCATAATATTCACTGACACGGATAATGCGGTAAAGAAGTATCCTGAGCTTATGCAGAAGTACTTCGGGACCATAATACCGCCTACTGACAATAAATTTGCAGCTCTTAATACGGCTACATGGTCCGGAGGCACATTCATATACGTGCCTAAGGGAGTTAAGGTTCCTATGCCCCTGAATGCTTATTTCAGGATAAACGCACAGAAATCGGGGCAGTTCGAACGCACGCTCATAATAGCTGATGAAGGCTCAGACGTGGTATACGTAGAGGGCTGCACAGCGCCAGTATATGCGGTTGACTCTCTGCACTCTGCAGTTGTAGAGATGGTAGCGCTGAAGGGAGCGCGCATAAGGTATGTGACGATACAGAACTGGTCCAAGAATGTTTACAATCTGGTAACACAGAGGGCCCACGCTGAAAAGGATGCGCATG
Source organism: Microcaldota archaeon (assembly GCA_021790305.1). Lineage (GTDB taxonomy): Archaea > Micrarchaeota > Micrarchaeia > Micrarchaeales > CABMGC01 > JAKAUU01. The sequence continues at coordinate 850 of JAJYED010000037.1, read as the reverse complement.
TATCCTGGATTGACGCGAATATAGGCAGCAAGGTGAATATGAAATATCCGTCGATATTCCTGCGCGGAGGGGGAGGTTCAGGAGAGGTTCTTTCAGTAGCTATAGCAGGAGATGGGCAGATACAGGATTCAGGAGGCAAGATAATCCACATAGCACCGAATACTACCTCTAAGATAATATCGAAGAGCGTCTCTAAAGGTTCCGGAGTCACGACATTCAGAGGACAGATACGCGTTACAAAGAGTGCAGCAAATGTTAAATCTCATGTCTCGTGCGATGCGCTGCTTCTCGATTCGGATGCAAAGACCAATACCTTCCCATACAACAATATAGAAAGAAATGACGCGATGATAAGCCATGAAGCGAAGGTAGGAAAGATAAGCAATGATGAGATATTCTACTTGATGTCAAGAGGCATAAGCGAAGATGATGCTGTAGCGATGATAGTGCTCGGCTTCCTTGACGATCTTACAAAGGTGCTCCCTATGGAGTACTCGCTCGAACTGAAGAGACTGATAAAACTGGACACAAGCAAAGGAGTAGGCTGAAGGTGTTTTTCTGGATTATAATGAGTTTGCAAAAAACGCGCATAGTCACTATGCCAAGATGCCGGATGAGATCAATGAGCTTTACAGCAGGAACAGCATAAAGCTCGAATACCCGAAGAGCATAGTGTCAGGACCTTCCGTGATGGAGCGCGCTTCTGAGATAGAAAAGCAGCTTGATTCAAAGTTTGATGTCATAATCTCTGATACTGAAGTGAAGAATAATAGTAAATTCGTAAAGGTATTCTCTGCCGATGAACTTCCTGTTGAGATGATGGATAGGAAGATGACCGATGGAAGCGAAG
>JAJYED010000036.1 GCA_021790305.1 Microcaldota archaeon | reverse complement strand
AGGCCCTCCCCCTATCTCCAACACATCGTCGTTATTATTTACAGATGCAGTGTCAATTATTATCTTGTTTATATTCTGATCGATCATTATATGTTGGTCTTTTTTCTTATCAGGCACCATTTGCAATCACTTGTACTTTGTTTTTTGTTAATTAAAATGCATTTATCATACTGTCCAAACGATTGATTTTTTAATAGTGTTATGAATGGTTCATGCTTTCTTCTTGGAGAATATGAGAAGATAGTGGGTATCTATATCTTGCTTCTTTACAAGCCTGAAATTCTGTATTTTCATCTTTTCTTCAACATCTTCCTCTGAAAACCTTATCCTTAACGGAGGGCCGAACTCTGTTTCTTCCTTCTTCCAATCTAAATCTATGAATCTTCCACCTGGTTTCAGAACCCGTTTTATCTCTTTTTCATAGCCCATAGGAACATCGTGGAAGGAGTTTGCTGCAAAGACAACATCAATGCTTCTGTCCTTGAAAGGAAGCGAGTTTTTAGGGGCTTTGACTATTGCTATGTTCTTTATCCCTTTCAGGTTCTTCTTCATTGCAGCAATAGCTTCATCAGATACATCTACGCTGTGAAGGTTTTTGACATACTTGCACAGTATTTTGGAGAATCTTCCCCCACCTGCGCCTAAATCTATCCCTTCTAAGGTATTTAGGTATTCTTTATTCTCTTTTATCGCATCTACGAACTGCTTTTCCACTTTTGTAACTTTAAGGACATGGTGCATATGCGCATTTATTTTTCCATCCATTATCTCACCTACAATAGCAAGTTGATGACGCTGATATAATAATATTTGGATGTGCGAAAGTAAATAAACTGCTAAGATGTTCTGCAGCATTTAATAATATTGTATTTTAGTATGATTAGAGCCCCATGACAGATATACTCCCTAAATGGCTGAGTGCTTTTTACAGTTTCTATAATCCTGATGAGCATAATATCGCCAATCTAGGTTATATGTCTAAAGTCCTCTTTTCCATGAGGAGCGTCATATTGGTCATATCCTTTCAGGCAGCGGTAATAGCCGTATTGTTATCTTATATTGCAGGTGTGTTCAATCCTATTTACTCGTTGATTTTGATTGCAGGGCTGGTCTTGGCCCATGCTGCAAGCAACCTTACAAATGATTATTTCGGGTATGTGAGAAATTATGATACTCCGAAATCGCCGCGCAGAAGATATACTATCCATCCGATAGCAGGTGGCTTTCTAAGCAAATTACAGGTAAAAGGGCTGATAGCGTCATTCATCGCAGTAGATGTGTTAATAGGCTTGTTCTTCATAGATGTCCGTGGGTTGGGAGTTCTTGCATTCATGGTTGCAGGGGCAGCTCTTATGATTGCCTATGACGCCACTCCGATTACGCTTAAACAGATAGGGCTTGGAGAGATTGCATCCTTTTTGGTATGGGGGCCGCTCATGATAACAGGGGGATTTTATGCACTTACTGGACAGCTGTCTGTTGTCGCGTTCTTAATCTCCATACCTTATGGTTTGGGGGTTATGTCCATACTGCTGGGAAAGCATATCGATCAGCTTGAGTTTGACAGATCAACTGGACAGAAGACATTACCAGTCATTCTTGGGGTTAAGAAAGCCAGAATATTGAATTCCATTTTGATAGCGTTAATGTATGCCTTGGTGCCTTTGTTTGTGTTGCTAAATGTGATTTCTGTATTTGCCCTTCTTGTCTTTCTGAACCTGCCGAGAGCCATTAAAGCGATACGCATATTCCTTGGAACTAGGCCTAAAGTTCCTCCTAAAGGATACGCAGGCTGGCCCTTGTGGTATCACAAATACAGCCTGTTGAACAACAGGAATTTCGGATGGTTATACATATCAGGATTGCTAATAGGAATATTATCCTACTTGGCATTCGGTTATCCTGTTCTTTGAAATTAAGCGACAACTGCCAAATGGTCATGCAAGCTTTATAAGTGCGATAAAGGAAAGATTAATCATAATCGTATCTGGTGAAGCTGTGAAGGTATATTTTGACGAAATAAAGATCAGCAGCAAGGAGGGATTTGAGACCATACCAATAACAGACAGAGTTGGGGAGATTGTGAAAAAGAGCATGGTAAAGAATGGCAGCGTTACGCTTTTCAGCCAGCATACGACAGGATCGATAAGAGTCAGTGAAGATGAAAAGAGCCTTCTTCTTGATTATAAGAACTTCTTTGAGAAACTGGCACCTGAAAAGGGCGCATATGGGCATAATGAGACCAATGTTGATGACAGGAAGAATGCGCATTCGCATCTGCAGTCCATGCTGCTCAATTCAGCTGAGACAATACCGGTAAAGGATGGTAAGATGATGCTTGGAACATGGCAGACTATCTTCTTTGTTGAACTTGACGGTCCAAGGCCAGAAAGGAAGGTAATAGTGCAGGTGATGGGAGAATGAAGGAGGAGAATAAGCACTTCTTTGCTGATTTTGAGGATCTTGACAAGGAGAAGTACTGTGTCTTCAAGTATTATTTCGAGACCCCTTTTGATGTTGAAGATACTGCAGCACATCTGTGCAGGGAGCAGAGCACGGCATTATGGAAGAGAGTGGATATAGATGAGGATTTTAGGCCTGTTCATGGGGCGAAGGTCATCCAGCTGGAAAGAATCGGCTCTCTCAAGAGCCCAAGCATAGAGGCGCCTCATGCAAAAGGCGAATCATATAATCAGGTAATTGTAAGGATAGCACACCCTCACATAAACTTCGGCCCTAAGCTGCCCAATCTAATAACAGCCGCATGTGGAGAGGGGGCCTTCTTCACTCCAGGCATAAACGCCATAAAGCTTCTGGATATAGAATTTCCTGAGGGCTATCTGAAGAGTTTTGAAGGACCGCGTTTTGGCATGCGCGGCATACGTGACATAATCAAGGTTTATGACAGGCCCTTGGTAACAGGCGTCGTAAAGCCAAACATAGGGCTTAGACCTAATGATTTTGCAGAGCTTGCGTATCAGGCATATCTTGGCGGAATAGATGCGACAAAGGATGATGAGATGCTCTCTGATGTAGCATACAGCCCTACCAAGGAGAGAGTAGCCGCAGTGATAGAGAAGATGCATAAGGCAGAGGATAAGACTGGGGAGAAGAAGATATTCATAGCCAATATAACTGATGAGATAGAGAAGACTATGGAACTTCATGATATAGTAGTAGAGCTCGGAGGGAATGCCGTTATGATAAATGCGATGACCATGGGCTTATCTGCAGCAAGGATGCTCTCCAAAAGGGCAAAGATACCAGTATACTCGCACTTCGACTTCATCGCCCCGTATACAAGGCATCCACGCTTTGGGCTCAGCACGCAGGCAGTTACCAAATTGCAGAGGCTTAGCGGTTTTGATGGGATAATAATGCCAGGATTGGGAGACAGGATGAATACTACAGAGCAGGAGGTTAAGGAGAATGTTGATCTCTGCCTTGCGCCTTGGTCCAACATCAGACAGAGCCTGCCAGTACCAGGAGGCAGCGACTGGGCGGGAAGCCTTCTGCGCATGTATAAGACATTCGGAACAAAGGACTTCTCAATGGTTCCTGGCAGAGGCGTATTCGGGCACCCTATGGGCCCTGAAGGCGGTGCAAGAAGCATAAGGCAGGCATGGGAGGCAATAGACAGAGG
>JAJYED010000035.1:3798-4121 GCA_021790305.1 Microcaldota archaeon | reverse complement strand
CTCTGTCCTTCCTATTTACATTGTTGAACAAAAGATCACGCTTCAGTTTAATAGTTATTCTGCAGTGAGTCTTTCGCCGCCAGCTCAATCGCTTTGCGCGAAGAGTACATAGGCTTCCATCCGAGCTTCCTTGCCCTCTTTATGCTTAGGAGCATCTTCCTCACATCGCCAGCCCATCCCCTTCCGTTCATCTTATTGATATACATGTATTCAGGATCCAAGCCTGCCTCATGCGATATTATATCAGCTATCTCTTTTACGCTCACCGTATCACTGCTCCCAACGTTGAAGCACTCATTCTTCTTCAGCTTTGAGGCATGGAC
>JAJYED010000035.1:0-3788 GCA_021790305.1 Microcaldota archaeon | reverse complement strand
CAAGAGCAGAAACAGCATCCGAATAGTAGATGTAACTCTTTGACTGCCTGCCATCTCCAAGTATCTCAAGCCTCTTCGGGTTCTTCTTCAGCTTCAGCGTAAAGTCATGCACTATCCCATGCTCGCTCCTCCCCCCTGTTACATTTGCAAAGCGCAGTATTGCATAATCTATCCCATATAGTTCAGAATAATGCTCTATTATCATCTCGCAGAAGAGCTTGAAGATGCCGTAATTAGATATCGGCTTCAGTGGGGCGCTTTCAGGCGTAGGTACTATAGGGCTCTCCCCATAGACAACTGAAGAAGAGGAGAAGATTACCTTTGATGCATCATGCTTCCTTGCAAGCTCCATGAGGTTTATTGTGGTGAGGACATCGGATCTGAAGTGCTCCACAGTGTCTACCGCAGAGGATTTGACATCAGGGTTCGCTGCAAGATGGTATATGACCGATCCTCTGCCTAATCTTATATCAGTACTCAGGCGCAGGTCCCTCTTGAAGAACTTTGCCTTCTTGTTCAGGTGCCTCCCTGTTGAGAGATTATCTATTATTACGGTATCTGCTCCGCTCTTAGTAAGATAATCGGTTAGATGGCTTCCTATGAACCCAGCTCCGCCCGTGACTATTTGCTGCATTATACCATGATGGAATTGGCTTTAATGTATAATAATCTTTTCTGACATATGCTCAACATGAGAATTGATGGAAACACGGTACTGATAACAGGAGGCTCGTCAGGGATAGGGCTTGCGCTGGCAGAGAGGTTCGTAAAGCTCGGCAATATAGTGATAATATGCGGGAGGAGGGAGGAGAGGCTTAAGGAAAAGATAGGTATGAGATTGCAGCCGGGCCTGCGAAGAACTGGCTCAGCATGTCTAAGAATCAGCAACTGGACGGCATGTTCGAGAGCATGAACAGGTAAGTGCCACTCCGGTCTTTTAATTAGGTGATACCAGAAATGAACTTTCAATATCAGCAGCATTTAATAGTCGTTAGGGTCTAACAGCTCAACCTTCATTACTTTTGCCCTTTGCTTAAGCTTTTTATCAAATGTGAATAATGGAGCTCTCATCTTCAGACTTAATGCAGCATACATCGAGTCGTAAACAGTTGTCTTGTATCTTATGGCAATGCTGAATGCATCTTCGGCAAGGTCAGACTGGCTTGAGATGTCCATATTCTCATATATCCTGGCAAGGTTCCCTCTTGCCAGCTCAAGATTCTGCAGGTTAAGGTCTTTCATAAGCGCATAATGTTTCCATAGCCCATTCATGACTTCCGAGAGTATGATGTTTGGAGATATTAGAGGTTCACCATTCTCTGTTATCTTGCTGAATACTCTCCTTGCAGTGGCTGAATCGTTTTCTGTTATTATTACCTTAATCAAGGCGCTTGCATCTATCGTTATCATCTCTCATCACGATCCTTCCTTATGAGTGATGTACTGTCCCCCTTTACTCTTATCCTTTCTGCATCTGCATATATATCAGGCAGCAGCTTGTGCAGCTTGAAAGACTTGATCCTTGCTTCTATATATGCCCTTAACTCTTCGCTCCAGTTAAGATCCATCTCTTCCATCAGGTGTTTTGTCTCTTCGCTTACCCTGAATGTTATGATATCCTTCATAGTACCGTATAGTATATAGATGGCAAGATATATATGTATTACGATATGATTACGTATGTATTACAGATAGATACTCTTATCCCAGCCTTTTGGAGATAGGACATATGGACTATGCCTTTAGCGACGTTAACCACCCACCGATGACGCCTGTCGGCTTTCTATAAGTTGATGAAACATGCAGCACCGTTTATTTGCAGTAGATGCTATCCTTTGAAAGGCTTTACCCCGTTTATTATGCATTCGTCTATAAGCTCCTTGTCGAAAGTGAACAGTTGGAGGTCTTCCCTTTTTGCAGCAGACAGTATAAGCTTGTCGTTGAATCTCTTGAAAGATACGCCCTCTTCCATGATCATACTCTTCGCATTCAGGATAGTCACTTTGTCAATGCTCAATAATTCATAGGAATCCAGGACCTCCCCTATCTTCTCATTTAGTGCCTTCTTATTTAGCTTCAGCCTTTCGAGCACATGGACAAGCTCCTCAATTACAACGGCAGGTATGAATCCGGTATCAATTTTGGCAAGGCCTGCTTTTGCCTTTTCGTGCATCTCTGCGTCCATCAATATATAATCAACAAGAACGCTTGTGTCTATCACACATTCCATTTGACCGCCTCATTCCAGCCTGTCTCTATAGCTTTCTCTATCTCCTTTTCCGTGATACGTCTTCCTAATTTTATTGGCTTTATTTTTGGTTTTCTGCCGTAGGCTTTTGCCTTGCTCGCCCGTAGCTTCCTGTTTATCAGGAGTGAAAGTTTCCTTGTGCTGCCATATTCTTCTATTGACTCATCTACCAGTTCTTTGTAAAGCTCGTCATCAAGTATGATTGTTGTTTTCACCATGACTAATTATACCTTATAAACGTATATAAATTTTACGTTTAGATGGTATAACTGCCAATGAACATATGCCCTTCATCAATATTCTGTCCGCTTTATGATGTGGTAATACGCAAGAATAAGGGTTTACTAAGGTTCCAAAGTCTTGACTCCTACCTCTCTAGCTACTTCTGCTTGATGCTTGTCACAGGTTAGTAGTTCATAGCCATCCTTCATAGCAGCAGCAATAAACATGGCGTCGTATATTGATGTATCGTATTTCCTGGCTATCTCAAAGGCCTTGCTTATACTCTTCTTCTGCTCCACAAACCTAAAGGTATTTGGATATCTATCCAGCACCTCTATTGCAGTATCTTCATCAAATTCGTTCTTTCTTACTTTCTTCAGAAGTGCACTTGCTAACTCTTTCATTGAGAGCTCTATGCTTATTGGAGTATAGAGGTATTCCCTCAAAGAATCCCAACCGGGCTCCTCGGAAAAGAACTTTACTATCACTGAACTGTCAATGAGTCGCATATCTATCTTCCCTTATTGATTTTAGAGCAAAACCTGCCTTTGACGGCTTGGAGTGCTTCTTTACAAGTAGTTCTAACTCATTTAGGGTTTTCTCAGCTTCAGCCTTCCAGGCAAGATCTTCAAGGTACTCCCTGGTCTTCTCGGAGCTGTTTATTCCAAGTTTCTTTAACCTTTTAGTCGTGCCTTCCCTTACCCTAATACTGATAACTTCGCTTTCCATGATAATATTATTCCACTACATATATATAAACATTTTGGTTTACATAAAAGATTACAAGGTATTTGATGCCCACTCTCAGTCTTACCGCTCCGTTGACTAAAACTTTCTTAGATTTCAATAAACCCTTATTATTCTGTCCGCTTTATGATGTGGTAGCCGAACTGAGTCTTCACTATCCCTGATACTTGGCCCCTTTCCAGAGCAAAGGCTGCTGTCTCGAACTGCTTTACCATTATTCCCCTGCCGAAGAAGCCGAGGTCTCCGCCATGCTTCCTTGATCCGTCTATGGAGTTCTCCTCAGCAAGCTTTGAGAAGGACTCTCCCTTGTTTATCCTCTCGAGTATAGCCTTTGCATCCGATTCCTTTGCAACGAGTATGTGTGCGCATCTTATCTGGTTTGCCATAAAATCACTTGTTTCAATTGCTCTTGAATACGACAGTAACCTGCTCTGTAACAGACTGCGTGCCTGCGAAGAATGATGGAGCGCGTGAAGAGATTGCTGCTGTTGAGAAACCTGCCCCGTAATATATTGGATAGATGTATGATGATGAAGAGCTTATGTTTACAGGAGTTACCGAGCTGTTTGCA
>JAJYED010000034.1 GCA_021790305.1 Microcaldota archaeon | reverse complement strand
TGCGATATCCATAGCAGCCATACTAACAATCGCATTGGCAAGAAAAAGAATTCCTGGCAGAACCAGAACGTACCTGATGCTGCTGCCTCCTAATCTTCTCTCTGCAATCGCATTACTCTCAATAATAAGGTGAGCTCATGGCAGAACTGCACTACATAAGAATAAACGCCATACCCTCAAACGCAGACCATCTATTACTGCTGAACTCATTCCTAAATTCAAAGTTCATGGTACTGCATGACACATCTGCAGGCTTAACATCGGTAATAACAGACTCTCCAAACGTAATCACAGCAATGCATAACTTCGGCATCTCTGCAAGTGAGGCAGGTGATCCTTGGGCAGAGGAAAGCGCAAGGAGATTCAAATTGTTCTCAACCTATCTCTTCGAAGAGAACACAAACCCGTATAAAAAAGAGAACAGCATTCAGGAGAGCAAGCTCTCAGACATGTACGCAATACTAAAGGGCACTGATGCAAGGATAATGACTGCATTCTGCCCTTCAGAGATCAGGAGTACAACCAGGATAAAAAAAGAGATAGAGAAGGATATAAGCGAGATGGAGGTAAGGGCGACAAGGAACGCAAGGCCGATATTGGAGAACAGGGAGTACTCCGCACAGGTGGAGATATACCACGATTCAGATAAAAAAAGGGTCCTTGGCTCAGCACTCAACATGCTCAACGACATAATCATGAGCAACGGGACATCCTACAAATTCTATGCATTGATAGACATGTCTGCAGGGGCAGAAGAAGCCGAGAGATACATTAAAAGCAAGCTCCTGATACTTGAAGAGACGGAGATAACGGCAAAATCCATGACCGAACTCTATGCCACTATGGAAAAGATCAACTGCATACCATTCTCAGCAGAGAGGTGCAGCAGGCTGCTCTCTTTCTCCGACAGGATACGGAAGCTACCTGCAATAAAGACCTCATTCAATGCTTCTGAAAAGGGGATAGTTGTAGGCAGCTATGTACAAAACGGAATAAAGAGCACAGATGAAAAGCTGTGCATAATGAAAGAGTCCCTGAATCTGGGTACTATAGTCTCAGGCCTTCCAGGATCTGGAAAGACCCTCTCTGCAAAGAGCATAATAGGCCAGGTTGCAAAGGAAGGCGATACGAAGATAGTCATCATATCTCCGAATGATGAATGGGACGGTTTCGGAGATTCGAATGGACTTGAAGTGATAAGGATATACAATTCGCAGAAGCCGATAAACTTCTTCAGATGCGATAGCACGATAAACGCGGAAAGATTCTACGAAGACCTGAGCATGCTTATAGCTTCTGCCTCTAACGCCGGTCCTTACAGGAATTCGATAGAGAAGGTACTCCTCTCAGCATTCAACAAATCTTACAAGGATACCAAGGACCCAGATCCTAATACGGTTTACTCAAACATAGAGCTTGCCGTGATAGAGCAGCATGCAAAGGTTACAAACACCTCTGTAAAGTACACGAAGCACGGAGAGAACATAAAGGCAGCGCTGCAGAACCTGCGCCTGATAATATCAAGGCCGGAGTTCGCATACAACAATGGGATAGACTTCAGGTCTATAATAGAGAAGGGTGCTGTCTTCGACCTTTCAAATGTCAGCAACAACATGAAGCCCTTTTTCTACGCTCTTATACTGAACCAGATATATGGTTTTGCAGAATCATTCGACATATACGGCGATAGCAAGCTGCGCATGCTGATCTGCCTTGAGGAGGCGCAGGTGGTGTTCAGCAATGACATAGAATCGGCTGCAAACCAGGATCTTGAGAACAGGGTCCAGAATTTCAGGAAGAAAGGGATAGGGCTATTCCTCATAACACATAATGCTACTGATATAAGCCCGAGAATACGCAGGCTCCTGCAGTTCAAGATGTACTTCAGGCAGAGCGCAGACGTGGCAAAGTACGCTGCAAATGATCTCATATTCAATGAAGCAGAAGACATTGAGATCGTCAAGAAGATGAAGGTTCTGGGACAGAGGATATGTGCTGTAAGCTATATCGGCATGGAGGGGAGCAGGAAGGTGCCAGAGGCATCTGTATTCGTAGAGGTACCCGAGGTAACAGAAGAAGAATTCCGTGCAGAACCAGAAATGCATGAGAGCAGTTCCAGGCTTTCTGATACAAGATTCATAATCAAGAACAAGGAAGGTACTGCAGTGCAAGGAGCAAATGTGCAGTTGCTGTACCTCGGAGAGCGCATATCTGAATCTACATCAGACAAGGACGGCTATGCTGTATTTACAGGCATGCTTGTGGACAAGAGGTATGAACTGGCGGTGCTGGGAGAGAAGAAAAAAGACACTAAGAGATTCTCTGTTTACGGCGGAAAGAGCCAGGAGCTGATTATATAGGGTTAGGGTGGAACTTCTCCTTAACCTCTCCCATCTCCGTGTTGACCATGTGCTTCCATGCACCAAATTCATTTACTGTCTTAGGATAGCTCTGGTATATCTCGTTCATCTTCTGCATCTTCTTTACAGTGAAGAGCAGGTTCTTGAAAGCGTCGATATTTGCTATTCCGTGCAGAACCTTGTGGAAGGTGCTTGCAATCGTTATCTTCGGTATGTTTCCATAGCTTATGTCTACGGCTTCTTCCTCTGTAAGGAAGTGGTGCATACCATAGTTTATCAGGTCATTGTTCAATGACTGCAGATAGACGCGGAAGGCTTCAAGGCCTGCGGTCTTGTTTCCATATGATTCATTGAACTTGAGATTGTACTTCCACAGGAACTCCATGCTTGTATCCTTTGCTGCCACTGCCTCTGCAGCTACCTCTCCTGCCAGCACTCCTGCAACCATTGCCGGACCTATGCCCCCTGCGCTTATAGGGTTAGGCATAGCCATCGTGTCGCCTGCGCCGAGGTAATTCTGGTAGACCAAGCTGTCGAATTGCCTTCTTACCGTAACAGACCAGTATCCCTTTCCGTTGCTGTCTGTCTCGTCTATTACAGTATCCTTGACATTGGGATTCCATTTAACATATTCATCTATGAGCATGTGGAGCGTGTCCTTCTTTCCAAGCCTCTCATTCCTTACCTCAAGGCTCTTCTTCTCTACTCCAAGGCCTACGTTTATTCTCTTATCTGTCTTTGGGAAGACCCAGCCATAGCCTCCTGGTGCCAGCTGCTGATTAAGATGTATAAGCGCATTCTTAGGGTCATAGTAGCGTTCATCCGAGCCTTCTGGGGTGAATTTGTAGATGTATCTTCCTGTAGATTCTATGTCATCAGTGCTGACCATGTTCTCTATATAATCGTTCTTTGGAAGTTTTCTCCTTATGGTGCTTGCCACTCCCAAACAGTCTATTACAAGCTTGCTCCTTATCCTGAACTGCTCCCCTTTGTGGTCCCTTCCGAAGACTCCTACTAGCTTCCCTTCTTCCACTATAGGCCCTTCTACCTCGTGCAGAGGTACATACTCCGCGCCTTCCTTAACCGCGTAGTTGACAAGTTTCTTGGCAAGCTTTGGCCTGTCAAGGCTGTATCCCGCTCCCTCGAACTGGAACTTCCTCTCGAGGTCAGGGCTGAAGACAAGTACTCCATCAACCTTAAGGTCGAGCTCAGGCTCTGTCAGCTGAAGCCCTATCTTCTTGTGTATAAAATCAATATGCGTCTTTGCAACCGCGTCCCCGCAGACCCATCCCCAGTTCGTCTTCTTCCCTACTGTTGTATCAGGGTTCCTGTCTAGCATCACTACCTTTGCCCCTCCTCTTGCAGCAGCTGCTGCAGCAAGGGCGCCTGCTATTCCTGCTCCTGCCACTATTATATCGTATTCCGTATGCTTCATGATGATCCTGCTCTCCTTCTTATCACTACTATGGGTATTGCCTTCTCTTCATACTCTATCTCTGCGAGTTCAAGAGGGTCATATACATTCTCCGGCACCTTTATCAGCGGAGGTGCTCCGTATGCCAGCTGAAGGGCACGTGCCCCTATTATGCTTGCTTTCTCGAATTTTGTATACTCCATAGTAAAGACCATATTATAAGAATCAAAAACGCATATCTCTATTGGATAAAAAGGCTTTTAAAGTTTTATCAAAACTGCGATCCTTCTTAAACCGGCCAAAGTAGGCTATAATCTCAATAATGGGCTATCCTTTTCCAAATTCCCTTGCTATCCTTACCATCTTCGGATACGCCTCCCTCTTCCTTACCCTCTTTCCATGTTCCTCAAAGCCGCTCCATCCCTCTGGGTCAAGTATATCGGATATTGTAAAGAGCGCAGCCGCTCCTTTCCCTCTCTTCTTTGCAATCGCAAAGAGCGCAGCAGCTTCCATCTCTACAGTAAGGACGCCTTTTTTGCGATAGTGTTTAACCTCATGCACGGTCTCCATATACGGTGCATCTATAGTCCATGTC
>JAJYED010000033.1 GCA_021790305.1 Microcaldota archaeon | reverse complement strand
CTCTTTTGCTTCTACGCGGCACGCTATCTCTATATCCGTCTTATCTTTCTGGCCGTCTGTTTTCATGTACTTGTATGTGCTTTCCATAAAATTTCGCCTATATTTCATAACAAAAAGCGTCAAGACTAACCTTTGTCACAAAGAGCTGCCGGTAAACTGCAGAAAAATAGTTAGGACTGGCCATTTTGCTGAGGATTAATCTGTTACCGAATATGCCACAATATATCTGTCTTCTCGTGCGCTCACTTATCCAATTTTCATTGATTACAGAACTGATATATCAATATATTACTCTGTGCCTCTCTTTGCATCTGCAAGAGACTTTGCATCCCTGAATGCGAGTTCGCTCTGGCGCATGCAGACAGTCTCCAGACCCTTCTCTCCCTTTATTCCGTAAAGCTTTGCTATCTCCAGGTATATTTCAGCCCGCTTTTGGAAGTTCTGTCCGGTGGTGTCCTTGTTTGTACGGAAGAGCTCTGAATAATAGGTTTTTATCCCTAGATCACAGATCTTGGCGCTGTGAACCGTATCGCCGTATTTCGCTGCCCTCTCTGCGGCTATGGCATACGTATTCACGCAGTTGCTTTCCTGTATCTGCGCCTTTTTCTGGGTTTGTATTTGCTTCATAAGAGAAGGCTTTGTTTCGTTATGATATAAAAACTTTTTCTTTTTAAGATGCTACCTTATTATCCTCTCTGAAGTTCCGATAGAAGGGAGTCTATCCCGTGCGAGAGGCTCCTCGCCCTCGTTATGCGGTCGCTCTCCTCTTCGTATCTTCTTCTTTTGTTCCATGGCTGGTCTATCAGGTAGAGCCTCGTGCCTTTTGCAGGAACCTTGAGGAATTCGTCTGCGACAGGCTCTGCATCATCAAACAGTACATCGTATCCGAGATAGGGCTTCTCCCTCAGTGAGATGACATACTCTATCTCCATATCGATGTTTGGAAAATTTGAGCCTAGCCAGCTCCTCAGTCCGTCTCCGCATCCCCTCGGTATTCCGGTAAGGAGCCGTACGTCGCAGGCATCGACCAGCTTTTTGAGAGTCCTCTCGCTTACGGCAGGCCTTATCCTCTCCCAGTTATCCTTCCAGAGCGTATAATGCAATTCTGAGAACTCCTCATCTGTAATTGGCATGCTCCATCCAGTATGCGAATCAAGTTCTTCCTTTGTATGGCTGCCCTTGGTCCTTAAGTTATACTCGTCTACTATGGCTTCCTGACTGTACGCAAGCGTTCCGTCCACATCAAGGCCCACTCTTACCCTTCTCGCATTTTTGCCTTTCATGCTAGCACTAAATATTATTTGGATTTCGGATATCTGAGATAATTAGTCAACATGATTAATAGCAGTATGCTTTTTCCTTATGGAATTGGCATGGGTGGATGCTTTTTCTGCTTGGCCACGGTAATATCCTTCCGAAAGAAGATTTATATATTAGATTTACTATACTATTATAGTAATTATTATAAGGAATTGGTATGAATAAAGAGGAAATTAAGATAATGAGTTATCTTTCTGATAATCTGGGCCATGGCGGCAGTATACTCGAGATGTCAAAAGGCATAGACAGCAGATATGGACCTGCATATTATCCAAACATATACAATACGGCAAAGAGGCTTGAAAAGATAGGGATAATAGACATAGAAGCTGAAGGAAATAGCAAACTGATAAACCTTAATATGGAGAATCCTATCTCCACTTATTATATATCCGAGACGGAAAATTACAAAAATCAAGGATTAAAGCTCTCCAAAGAACTGCTTGGCGACATATTGAGTTTAGCCTTGGAATTTGATATATTTTCCATATGCTCCTTAGAAACGGATAAGTGCCAGAGGATTAACAGGCTGGAGCTGCTAATTCTTGCAAGGAACCATGGCAGTAATAGAGACTTAATAAAGTCGTTACGAAGGATGGAATCTAATTATGGAACTAAGATAGATCCAATCATACTTACCATAGATGAGTTCGCAAAGATAATGAAATCCGGAGAATCTGACCTGATAAAAGACTTGATATTAGATAGGAATATCTTGTACAACATTGAGGGCTTCTGGGAGATGATAAAGCAACGGAAGATAGACGCAAGGTATAAGAGGCTTGATAAGCTACCCCAGGATATTACGCGGGATGAACTTGCATATAATTACAGCAGACTGGGGTATCAATTGAATGAGAACATCAAACATGGCAACAGAATAGCTATAGAGACGATAATATTCGCTATGAGTATCAATAATGAGATTAGGATAAGATATGGTGCCATTATTCTCTTATATAAGAATATTGAAAGGATAAACTGGGCTTATCTGTATTACATCTACAAAAGATATGACTCTCTGGGCAAATTGAAGGGAATCCTGTTATCCTTAGCACATCTGACTGATATTAAGCATGATAACGAGATAAGGGATTATATCGACATTATACAGGACAAGCCAGAGGCGTATGACAGCAGACTGATTAAAAGATATGCAGAGTTATGATTAGATGGCAAGAGTATCTAAAAAAGAACTTTTAGGTTTCCTTGATCTTTTTGATCAGGAATTGGATAGAGATATCGTCATTATAGCTGTTGGTGGCACAGCGATGACTTTGCTGGGCTTGAAGGCATCTACTAAGGATATTGACTTTAATATACCTTCAGATGGGGATTTCAAGGAATTTGATCGTGTAAATGACAGGATAAAGCCAGGAGTAAAGATTGACTCTTGGTCTTCCAACATGATATTCAGCGAGATTCTGCCTGAAGACTATGTAAATTCCGCAATTGAATACAAGACCAGCTTTAAGAGAATCAAGGTTATGATACTGAATCCGATAGATATCGTATGCTCAAAGATTTCAAGATTTAGTGAAGCAGATATGGAAGACATAAAAGACTGCATAAGATATGCCCATATAGCAAAAGGGCGTTTGGCTGAAAGGGCAAGCCAGTATTCCCGTGCAGGAAGCGATAGGACATTTGAACAGAACCTTGCGTACATAATGGAAAACATGTTCTGATGTCTTATGCATTCGCATATGTTATATTACTCTCATAGTACTGCACTTATCCTGCATCTCGTACATGACCTCTCGCGCCTGCTTCCTGAATGCGTTCTTGAATGCTTCTGCCATCTCCTCCCGTTTCGTAATTGCGACTCTTTCGTCCCTGATAAATGCAACTGGAGCGATATAACTTGAAAAGGAGCCCTCTCTGAAGTTCGCAACGGTGAATTTACCATCTATTATCCTTGCACAGACGGTTTCCCCATTATCACCCTTTGCCCAGGCTGCACCTATCTCAGAGAGTTCATAATTGAAACTGGAGCTGCTGTTGAAGCTCTTTTCCAGCTCCTTCACAGTGGCAATCCTGTATCCGTGAGGGATTGACATCCTGTTAACCATGGATAATGAGACATCCCTGAATGAGAGATGCGGCTCTTCGCAAGCCTCTCTGCGATTGTTTGCATTTTTTACAGCTTCCATAATACCACAATAATTTTGTTCAGTATAGTATAGAGTGCACCTCTCTCCTTAGTGCATTCTTGAGTGAGACCATCTGCTCTGCCTGCCTGCTTATGCTGATCCTTTCATCCCTAACATATGCAACATAAGCAGTATTAGTTATAGGCCTGTAGTCCTTTCCTTCAGGATTGTCTGCTCTGAACAGGCCGCAGTATGCCCTTGCACATATAACGAAGTGGTTTTCGCCGGTGACCCATATGCTCCCAGCTTTTTCAGCTTCTGCCTTGAACTGCCTGTCTGTGTTGTAGCACAGCTTCGCCTCGGAGAAAGTGGCCAGCCTGTATCCTTTTGGCACGGCACCATCTATCTCATTAATACCTATCGCGTTTGATGAAATGTATGGGGACTGCTCTGCAAGCATCTTTGCTCTTTGTTTACTTGATAATTTCTGCATATTAACACAATGACAAAGGTATTCTTGTCATTTATATTGCTTGCTGCACGCATTACACTTTGCCGTGCCTGCAGGAGTTGCACAGATAATCCTTTAATCTAGACGAATGTACGTCCATTTTTCCTCTATTTGATTCAGCCTTCTCATGTACCTTTCCTTATTTCCAGATTGCTTATACTCTTTTGCTGCTGCCCTCTTTGCTTTTTTTAACAATCTGTTGGTATTTGCATATGGTTGAGGATATATGCTAGCAACTTGGCGTATGCTTCGCTTGCACTCTGAAGCTTCAATCCACAGGTCTGTTGCCTCGTCAAATCTGCCCTCACTCTCTGACGCTTTAGCCTGCTTCTTTAATGCATTTAACAGCTCTTTCTGCAGTTCTTTCTTGAATGGCAGGTCTTCAGGACCTTCTACCCTGACTTTTCTTATCGCTGCTTTCAGATCCGCTGCAGCTTCTCCGTACTCCTTTTTCTTCATCTCTGATTTTGCAATCTTCGCCATTGCTGATGCTTCGCTCATTCTTTCCTGTCTTGTGTTGACGTTTCTTCCTGCCATATGTTCACAACAGTAGCCTTTATCTTTTCATATTTAAACATTCTCTTAGGTTTAGGCGTCACCTGCTCTTAATATAGAGGTACCCCAGGATTATCTGCAGAAGAAATAGTCTTCTTATCCTTCCATCTTCTCCTTCCAGAATGCTATCGTCTTTTCAAGACCCTGTTCCAGAGTAT
>JAJYED010000012.1 GCA_021790305.1 Microcaldota archaeon | reverse complement strand
GCCAACAGCAACCCGTTTTATTGTTCCTACACTGGTGAGACATTAACGTCCCCTTGGCATCCTGTATCATAAACGAGTTTTTTTTCGAGGTAAGGGCTTTCCTTACCTCTCTCTTTATTTAATGTATTTCGATTTACAGACAGTTTTCATGTTAATCATTGCATATTTGTTTAGAGAAAGTTCAAACGCATGACTGACAACCAATCAAACATTCCTATTTTTCCCTACTCTCTGTTAAATGACGAAAAGGACTCAGGTTTCTACAATAGCTATATAAATGAAAAGCAGCAAAATAAAATCAGGTGCCAATCGTGTTAGTAGGAGTCAAACGTATCTACGAGAAGGCAAGCATAACTGATGGGAAGAGGGTCTTCGTTGACAGGCTGTGGCCGCGCGGAGTGAAGAAGAGCACAGCAAATGTAGATGTCTGGATGAAGGATATAGCCCCTAGCAATGAGCTTAGGATGTGGTTCGACCATGACCCTAATAAATGGGAATCATTCAAGGCAAAGTACCTTAAGGAGCTGGAAGAGAACAAGCGCTCAGAGGATTTAATAGCATTGGTTGAGAAGACTGATGTAACGCTGCTCTACGCTGCAAAGGATACAGAGCACAATAACGCCGTGGTACTGGGCGAGTTCATAAAATCCAGGGTCAAAGAGTGAAGCTGGGCATAGATAAGACTAATGCTAAATATAAACGGATCCTGATTAAGTAAAGGAAAAAGAATCAGAACTCAAGTTTCCTTACTTCGAGCTTTGCCATTCTTGTTATGTTCTTCACCGCATCCCTTGCGCCTGACTGCAGTGAGTTGTCCATAACTCCCTTTATTATCTCATCCTTGCTCTTGTTTGAGATGTATGCTTTGCAGTATTCCTGCAGCTTCTTCCTTATCTGGCTCTTCTTAGGAGTGGCCAGCTTGGAGAATGATACTGCGATAAGCTTCACCACCACAGGCTTGCCATCTTTGTCTGCAAACTTATCTACGGTGTATATTACACTTGAGTGCCTCCTTACCAAAGAGTGAGTGTAGCTGAACATCTGCTCCATGAACTCAAGTTCAGTGTGTGCAGCGTTGTTCTTGGCGTCTGTTATTCTCAGTCCTACGGAAAGGAAGGAGTGTTCAGGTTTGTGCGTAAGCCATGACATATTGACCTCTATTATCCTGCCAAGTGCCTTCTCTTCTTCGTCTGCAGGTATCTCGCCTATCGATGACTCGCCAAATACCTTTGGAGAGTAGACCTCAAACCACTTCTTCATCTTCCATTTCTCTGCGCTCTTCTGTGCCATTATTAGCTACCTTTTACAATCAATGCTGCCTTATCAGGGTCGTACTTCCAGTCTTCAGGGATTGCGCCTGTCATCTTGTAGTACTTTGTCATGCGCCATATCTTGGATTCAACCCTTCTTAAACTTGTAGTATTATGCTTGTCATTCTTGTTCTTTGCAAGATGCCTTCTTATCTTCACTGCCCTCTTAAGCAGATCCATAAAGTCCTGCGGATACTCCCCTGCAACCTTCTCTTCCTCAAGAACTACATGCAGCCTCTTGCCGAAATAATGCTTGATATAAGGTATATTATGCTCGTCACGCAGTTTCTGACCTATCGCAGCATGGTGCATACCCTGCTTCGCATACTCCGCTATGAGCTTCGCTGCCTCTTCCTTTGAAGGTGCTCCTTCAGGGATTACCACTTGCTCAGCAACAGGCTTCCTTGACTTTGCCTTTCCATGCTTTCCAGTGTGCATTCTTGCCATTAAAAACACTTAGAACTAACCAAAGCTAAGCTTTGGCACTTTGTATAATTCCTCGCTAACGTTTATAAGTATTACTGTAAGTCTGCAATCCTGTATAGAAACAGCAGCAATATAATTATTTACTCAAATCATTATAGGAAAAGCATGATAAAATTCGATGATATAAAGATATGGTCCGTATCTACGGAGCTTGAAATCACAAAATCGTGGAGAGCAGAAGAGCGATACGCTTTCGACGAAAAATCCGAAAAGCCGATATACTCTCTTGACACTCCTCCGCCATACATAAATTCTCCTATACACATAGGGCACGCCGCTACCTACTGCCTGATGGACATGTTTGTAAGGTACCGGAGGATGAAGGGCTATCAGGTACTGTTTCCATTAGGTCTTGATAGGAACGGCCTTCCTGTAGAGATAGCCGCGGAGAAGAAGTACAACATATCCGCATTCAGGGTAAGCAGGGAGAAGTTCATAGAGGCCTGTGAAAAGCTTCTTGAGGAGACATCGCTGACTACAATAGACAGCTTCGAGAAGCTTGGCATATCCTTTACCTCTTATAAGACGGGAAACCATATTGGGGCGGTGTACCTTACAGATTCTCCAGAGTACAGGGCCCTTACCCAATCTACCTTCATAGAGCTCTATAAGAAAGGCCTTGTTTACGAGGACAATAGGGTTAGCAATTGGGATCCGAAGCTGCAAACAACAGTCGCAGACAACGAGATTGATTACAAGGATCTTGATTCCACATTCAACCATGTGCAGTGGACCGTGAAAGAGACAGGGGAGAAGATAGTGATAGCAACAACAAGGCCCGAACTGATAGCTACGTGCAAGATGGTGATATACAATCCTGAAGACGAGCGCTACAAGCATCTGGAAGGCAAGACTGCAATCACCCCGATATTCAATAAAGAGGTGAAGATAGCTCCTCACCCATTCGCGCAGGTCGAGAAGGGAACAGGGTTAGTGATGATGTGCTCTGCAGGAGATCTTACCGATATAAGATTCTTCAGGGAGATGGGCCTTGAGGTAGTCATAGCCATAGAAAAAGATGGCACGATGAATGATAATGCAGGCTTCCTTAAAGGGCTTAAGGTAAAGGATGCTCGGGCAAAGATGATAGAGACGCTGAAGGAGAAGAACCTTCTTGTAAAGCAGGAGAGCATAACGCACCGTACCCCTGTATCGGAACGCTCAAAGGCAGAGATAGAGTTCATAGCCATGCCCGAATTCTATCTTAAGCAGGTAGAGTTCAAAGAGCATATCCTGAAGATGCAAAAGCACATAACCTTCTATCCAGAGGACGCGAGGAAGACCCTAGAAGCGTGGATAGATCAGATATCAATAGACTGGCCGATATCAAGGAGAAGATTCTACTCTACAGAGATTCCATTATGGTACTCAGGAGAGATGACAGCGCTGCCAA
This sequence comes from Microcaldota archaeon, assembly GCA_021790305.1. GTDB lineage: Archaea > Micrarchaeota > Micrarchaeia > Micrarchaeales > CABMGC01 > JAKAUU01. The sequence goes on along the minus strand of JAJYED010000012.1, from coordinate 20,364 downwards.
AGCCAGGTAGATATTACAGGCCATGGAAGGAAGGCCCTCCTGAAGATGCTGATGTATTCAAAGATGGAAAGAGGATAGGAAGCGTATCTGATTTCAAGGATGCTGGATGGAAGGGCGAGGAGCGTGTATTTGACACGTGGTTCGATTCATCAATATCGAATCTGCTTATAACAAAGTACGGCTCTAACGATAACCTTTTCAAGAATGCATATCCTGTATCCCTAAGGCCGCAGGGCAAGGAGATAATAAGGACATGGCTGTACTACACCCTTCTAAGAGGTTATCTGGAAACAGGAAAAGCCTGCTTCAAAGATGTATGGATCCATCAACACATAGTCGATGAGAAAGGGGAGAAGATGTCCAAATCCCTTGGGAATGTGGTAGACCCTCAGGAGATACTGCGTGAGTTCGGAGCAGAGCCATTTAGGTTATGGACATCCAGCGAAGGCGATTTATCAAAGCAGGATATCTCATGCACAAAGGACAAGATACGCGGGGAGGCAAAGACCATAAACAAGATATTCAATGTAGCAAGATTCATACTTCGATTCAAGAAAACAGAAAAGCCTGCAGAGCTTACCAAGCTCGACAAGCTGTTCATAGACTATATCGAGGATATAACAGCATATGCTGACAAGGAGTATGCGAGATACGACTTCTTCCGCCCTGCAACAGGACTGAAGCAATTCCTGTGGGAGGATTTTGCATCCCATTATCTGGAGATGGTCAAGAACAGAGCCTATAACACAGACAACAGGTTCACAGAGCAGGAGAAGGACTCAGCGATATACTCGCTTTATCACATATTCGAGAGATTCATAACGCTCGAATATCCGATAATACCTCAGGTATGTACTGTTATAGGGGAGAGGTATGGACTGGAGCTGCAAAGCGCAAGCTTCCCAAACGCGGAGAAGGTAAGCTCTGACATATCGATAATACCGCTTATAAAAGAATTCAATTCCATGGTATGGAAAGCAAAGAAGGAGAAGGGCATAGCGCTGAATGCAAAGATAGAAGGTATTAAAATTCCTGAAGAACTTGTAGAATTCTCAAAAGATCTGAAGGCATGCCATAACCTCGTGTAGATCACGGATTGCATGCAGATATGAGATTAACTCTCAGTCCTCACGAAGAGTATGCTTTATCTTATCCGTAAGCTCTTTCAGCTCCCTTACCTCTTCCTGCTCCTTTTCAGAGAGCACCTTGTCCCCAGATTCTATGTGCTTCTCTATGGCCTCGACAAGATCCAGCCACTCCTCAGCTTCCTCCTTTATGAACTCTATCACCTCCTTGTTCTCCGAGAAGAGGTCGAGCAGCTTAAGTATATTCTGGTTATCTACCTTTTCTTCACCTACAGCTAGCCTGTTCTTTATATGCTCCCTTAACTCACGCACTGTATTGTCATCTACGATTTCATTCCTCTTCACAAGTCCTTTAAGGCCCTCCACCATCCTTGTCATAGAGTCTGTAAGTATGCTGAATAACCTGCTAAGCGAGATCTTCGAAAGTTCCTCTCTCATCAAAACCATCGTTATGAAATGTAGATATAAACATAAGTCTAGCTGCTCCTAATGTCCTGTCGAAATTACTTATGGTAACTATATGGTGCATAAAGCTTTTTAAAGTTGCAAAAAGATAAAAAATGTAAGTGATGTAGGATGGAAGGGGGAAGCAACGAAGGAAATCACGGATAAACTGCTTATACGCCGTGCAAAACCAATAACCCTTATATGCTCCCTTTTATCATCTCCTTTAACTTTTCAGGATTATAATTATAACGGGAAATAAGTATCTCATACTGCCTTGTCTTTAACTTATCCGAAAACCTGCTGTTTACAGACCCTACTATTATATCAGTTACGACAATCTCGTATATCCTGGCACCTCCTGCCTCTCCGATAAGTCTCTCTGCTAGGGTATCAGGATTCTGATCTTTGAATATGTGCGCCATCAGCAAGACCCCTTTAGGGGACATTATATCGCATACGAATGAGTATGTATCTGCCTGCAACCCACTCTCCTTAATCAGTTCCAGTATGAATTTTTCCCTGCCCTTTGACCAACTCTCGATATTTATTGTATTTAATATGAAAAGCGTATCAAATCTTGAGGGCAGGTTTCTCATGTTTATCGTGGCTCTTTTTATGATGCCCCTGTCGATAAGCCTGTGGTAAGCATAATTTGATCTTCCTCTCTCTGCCCCTATCTCCCTATCAATAGAGGCAAAATCTGCAGCGGCATTTTTGTTCATCGCCATCAGCACATTATACTCTACCTCTGTTATCTGATCATGCTCTGGCCTAGGCGTCTCCTTTGTCCTCTTCCATACCTTATCTCTCAATACCTCGAAGAACTCCTTTCTAAGCGGTATGAAGCCCAATCCGCTGAAATATGCAGGAGACATGGTCCATTCTATATCATAAGAGGATAAGACCTCTCGCGTGAAGTTGTACAATGCACCTCTTGCATTGCTGTTGGACTCTGCAACAAGAAGGACCACGACATCATACTCCCCCTTTGTTATCATGGCTGCCTGTACATAAGGATACCTCTCAAGCTCCTCCTTCATCTGTTTAACTGCAGGCTTCTTATCTATGAATTTTCCAAAAGCGACATAATCTATGTATCCGAATCTCTCTATGTCTATCTCCAGCACATACTCTATATCATATCTCCTCTCAAGGTTCCTTAGGTGATATGCGACAGCCGTCTCCTTTATTCCTGTAATCTTCACAAGCTCTGGTATGGTCTTCCTCGCGTCCATGCTCAGAGCCATCAGTATGTCACGCTCATGCCTCTCAGTCTCCCTCCTGCGCATGCCCTCATCAGCTCTCTTCAGCTCAGGCTCATTCTGGGAATCATGCAAAGCAGTGAGCCTTTCCTTCTCCCCCTTCTCCATCTCATTTAGCTTCTTTGTACGTTCATCTCTATGTTCGGCAGGTATGAACACTCCATCTTCTGTGAACCATCCCAGATATTTGGTAACCTTGTCCGACCTGCCCTTTTCCTTATTATACACGCTTGTTGCCTGGAAGAGCCTGTACCTTCCGCGAAGCATCTTGGCCTCAACATAATGGCCGTACTCCTTGCGTATGCGCTCCACAGCCTTTTCTATGTTCTCGGGCAATTTCTTGGGCAGATATCCACCATCTAAACAGTAATAACTTCAGATATTTAAAAGTAACGTTTTTATTTATATTCAACGTATTATTGGGTTTTAGATGGGTAATCATAAATATAAAAACATATTTTATATAGACCAAAAACATAAAAAACATACGTTAATAGCGCATATCCCTATTTGTGGGCAGGAATGAAGACTCTATTCATATATAATAGGTAAGTCATAACTATTTCAGCTGGATGAGATGGATTAAGCCCGAAAGGGCCTTGTTCTTGTATCCCCAACCAACCCACCACTCCATCTCATCTGCTTTCTTTTTAAGCTGGCGACAAAGCTTAAGGGAATTGTTTTACAGGATTTACAGGATTATACTAAAAAATAAAAAAATATAAAGTAGAGGAATTGTTAAAATGACAACGAAGAGACATACCAATGATAATAACAAAGCCACAGAGCCGGCACCAAGGCCGACAAACATGCACGGAGCGCATGTTAGAACATCAAATGTAGATGAATATACAAGAACATTCTTCAAAGAGAAGGTATCTGACCTAGAAGGAACCCTGAGGAAGAGGGATGAGTCAATAAAAGAGCTAATGGAAACCGTTGCACTAGCTGCACTGGACTCACACAGGTCAGGTGTAAAAATAGAGCAGCTATCAAAAGAACTTGATACTATAAGGAAGGAAAACGAACATCTTAAGAGATTTGCATATGTGGATGAAGCTACGGGTCTGGAAAAGGTTGAAGTATTCAACAATATGGGCTTCCCTAAGGCATTTGGTACGGCAATGAGGCATGACCTAAATCTCGTTCTTATAATGATAGATCTGAATGACCTGAAGAAGACCAACGACACCGATAGCTACGAAGCAGGAAACAGGCTTATCGCTAAGACTGCGGATGTAATAAAGGGAACAATAAGAATTGATGATTTAAGATACAAGCTAGAAGCGGGGTATAGGTGGGGCGGAGACGAATTCCTAGTTCTTGCACACATCCCTAAAGGAACCGAAGCAGAGGTATATGCAAACGCGAAGGCCCTGATAAGAAGGTTAGATGATGCAATGGTTGCAAACGGAGTAAACTGCTCCATAGGCGCATGTATAATGACTCCAAAGGAAGCGTTCCATGAAGATAAAGAAAAGGATGCATGCATAATTTATATGGAAAAGCCTTCTGTAGAGCATGAAATCAACCTATCCGGTGCAGACATCGGCATGATAAGGGACGCAATGTTTAAAAGCGCAGAGAAAGAGATGAAAATGGATAAGGCCCACAAAAAAGGCAAGCATATCTCAACTCTCAAGCGCGAGTGAACAGATGTCCATCTATTATACCGGTACCGGAGACAAAGGAGAGACTAATACGCTCTCTGACAAAAGGGTGTCAAAGGCAAGCGGTATAATAGAGGCCATAGGCTCTGTAGACGAGCTTAACAGTGCGATAGGGGTCGCATCGTCCAAAGTAAGCGACAGCGGCCTAAGGAAGGGCCTCGAGTCGATCCAGAATAATCTTTTCATAATAGGCGCAAACCTTGCAAGCTTCTCAAATCCTAAGGTAGAAAAAGCAAAGGTCAATCCGGAGGCTACAAAGCTTCTTGAGGAAGGGATAGAGAGCATGTCAAAGGAGCTTCCTGAACTGAAGGAGTTTGTCCTTCCTGGAGGAAGCGATGCGGCAGCAAGCCTTCATCTTGCAAGGGCCATAGCAAGAAGGGCAGAGCGTGATGTGATAAGGGCTTCGGAAGAGCATGAGATAGATGCCGATGCAAAGGCATACATAAACCGCCTCTCATCATATCTCTTCGTTGCAGCCCTTTATTCAAATTACAAATCAGGAGTAGAAGAGAAGCATCCAACATACTGAAGCCGAACGTGCAATTGATTAGGCACTAAAGTACTCCTTGAATTTGCTCGTAACGTTGAGCTTCTTGCTCCTGCCATAATTCTTTCTCTCGACAAATCCTTTCTCGGAGAGTTCTTTCACATACTCATATATTCCAGATCCGAAGGACTTGACAAGTGTGCTCTGTAGCACACCGTTGTTCTTGCTCACATATGCAAGAACGCGTAGCGCACCCTTGCTTATGTCCGGAGCAGTTGCCATCGAGCTTAGCCTCTTGGAATAGGGTTCCCTTAAGCTAAGCATATACTTGCTGTCTATATCTACAATCTCTATGGCGCTGTCCCTCGAATTATAATCGCTCTGCAGCTCCTTGAGTATCTTGTTCATAATTCCAGGGGATGCTATTCCGGTAATTGAGCAAAGCTCTTTGGAACCAAGCGCATTTGATGACATGAAGAGTGCAGCTTCTACAAGCTTCTTATAATCGCTATCCTGCTCCATCAGATCACTTGACAATACTTACAAATATCTCATCAAAGAACCTGTCCTGCCTTAGCGCTATCCTATTCTCGCTTGCAAGATAGAGCATAGGTATGAAGAGGTCGAGCATCACATTCATAATGCTCTTGTCCTTTGCAAGCACGCTGAAAAGCGCAACACGCTCGGAATCCACATTCACCTTGATATAACCGTAAACCTTTTCAGCGTCTGCCTTTATGTCTGTGCTGCCAACCTGGAATGATATCGGCGGCCTTACAAAACTTGAAGCTACGCTCCTCTGCTCCTTTATCTTCATAGCCTCGTCCAGTGCACTTATCAGCTCCTCAAGTGATACTCTTCTCTTAGGAGGAAGCCTCGACCTGAAGCTCAGGGGCTCAACAACTATGCTCTCTATCCCACTGCCTACGTAATACTGCTCTTCAGGTTCAGGTTCTGGAGCGGTTATAACAAGCAAAGCGCTCTTCAATCTTAGCAATATGGATGCTGCGAGCATTATATTTGCAGGTACCTTTAGGTCAAGGCTCTTCATCCCCCTTACTGCATCCATGTAATTGTCAACTATCTGCACAATGTCTATGTCCCAGGGGTTAAGCTTGTTCTTATCGACAAGCTCTATTATCAGTTCTTTCCATGTGGGCTCTTTGGAGACAAGGCTAACTACGTCTATTTCATTTGCCTCTTCTTTAACGAGTTCCTGCATCGCCATGCATTTCCATCACAATTATAAAATAAATACCTTGCTGTTATGCACATGCTACCTTTTATATATTTTTTACCAGAATCATAATGGTTTCTATGGCAACTTTCAAGAACGAATCTACTTTCAAGAATTATTCTGAATCTGGAAGAGAGGGGGAATTTGACAGGCTTTTTGATGAAGCGGTATCAGAAGTAAAGCAGAAGCACATGGGCAAGAGGCATCCATTATACATAAACGGCGACGAGGAGTATGCGCCAGAGGAGATAACTGAGTATTCCCCAATAGACGGCTCTTACATAGGCAAGTTCCAGAAAGCTACCAGGGAACAGACCGACATGGCAATAATGGCTGCCTCAGAGGCATTTAAGAGCTGGTCCCAGATAGATTACAAAGAACGAGTAAGGATATTCAGAAAAGCGGCCGAACTCTTCTCGAAGTACAAATTCAGGGTGGCTGCAATACTTAGCATAGAGAACGGCAAGACAAGGTACGAATCGATAGGCGAGGTAGATGAAGCTATAGACTTCTTGAACTACTACTCATTAGAGCTGGAAAAGAACAAAGGCTATGTGAGAAGAACAAAGCTTGATGAGAGCAAGGTTCACGTAAAGGCTGCATTCCAGGGAGCTCCTGGAAAAGCAGAGAGAGTGACGATAGCGCTGAAGCCTTATGGCGTATTCGGCGTAATAGCCCCGTTCAACTTTCCTATATCGATATCTGTGGGCATGTCTACAGGCGCGCTCATAACGGGCAACACTGTTGTATTCAAACCATCTTCGACAGACAACATGACCATGCTGACAGGCCTCGAGATATACAACATATTCTCCGAAGCTGGTCTTCCGAAAGGAGTATTCAATTATATAACAGGACCTGGATCAGAGGTGGGTGACGAACTCGTGATGAGCAAATATGTGAGCGGCATAGTATTTACAGGTTCTAAGAGTACTGGCCTTTCAATGATATCGAAGACATTGCAGGCAGGCATGCAGAAGGCATTTATAGTGGAGATGGGGGGCAAGAATCCTGTGATAGTCTCAAAGAATGCGGATCTTGAAGCTGCGGCATCTGGCATAGTCAGTGCGGCATACGGATACTGCGGGCAGAAGTGCAGCGCTGCATCAAGGGTATATGTCCATGAAGCTGTAAAGGAGGAACTCATCTCTAAGATACTTGATCATATGCATTCATTGAAGATAGGGGATCCGCTGAAGAAGGAAAATTACGTGGGCCCTCTGATAAGCGCAAGCGCCCTGAAGAGATATAATCAGAGCGTCGAAGAGATAAAGAAGACAGGCAGGATAATATACGGTGGCAAGGTCGTAAGCACCCAAAACGGCATATACGTGGAGCCTGTACTTGCCGAAGCAGATCACTCAAATCCACTGTTCCACAAGGAGCTCTTCCTGCCTTTTCTCCTTGTAGATACTTATAAGAAGCTCGAAGAAGCTATAGCAAAGGCAAACGATACAGAGTACGGGCTTACTGCAGGGATGTACAGCATGAAGAAGAGCGAGATACGTGAATATTCAAAGGCGATGCAGGCAGGCGTCGTTTACATAAACAGGGAGACAAGCGCAACTACCGGTGCTATAGTCGGACTGCACACATTCGTGGGATGGAAAGGCAGCGGGCTTACTGGGAAAGGCACAGGGAGCAGATTCTACCTGCAGCAATTCATGAGAGAACAGAGCCTCTCCATAGTGGGCTGATCAATTGAAGGAAGGCCTTTTCCTGAGACTTCTCAGTCTGTTCTCAGATAAGAGGTACAGACATGCATATGCAAAAATAGGAAGGCTCTCGCTTGATATGGAGGTAGCCGATGACTCATACAAGAGGGCAAAGGGCCTTATGTACAGGAAAAACATGAGAAAAGACAGTGGCATGCTGTTCATATTCGACTCTGAAAGGAGATACTCTTTCTGGATGCTGAACATGCAATTCAGCATAGATCTGATATGGCTTGACAGGAACATGAGAGTTGTTGACATAACAAAGGAGGCTCTGCCTTCTAATTCCATATTCAGCTCAAAGAGCTATTCTCCAAAGGCGCCTGCAATGTATGTGATAGAGGCCTGTAGCGGCTTTGCATCCTATTCAAAGTTAAAACCAGGTAATAAGATAAAGATCAATTTTAAGTGAAAAACCTTATGGATTATAAAGTAATCACAAGATAGTTATAGGAAAAATAAAATGGTATTATTATGATTAATGTTCCATCAAAAGTCTCAAGCAGCGTCTCAGCAGTGAAAAGGCGCATACTCGCTCTTGATAAGCATGATTTCATCAACCATAAATTATACCTGCCATCCTCCCATATTCTAAATACTAAGGGTAAGTACCTGAGGCCAACTCTTGTTCTTCTATCTGCACACTCTATAGGAGCCAATCCGAAGGATTATATTGATCTTGCAGCTGCTGCGGAACTTCTCCATACTTCATCACTCGTACATGATGACATAATAGACGGTGATAAGACAAGAAGGGGCGTGCCTGCAGTGCATGTCAAGTATGGCACAGAAGCTGCGATACTTGGAGGAGACGCTCTTATCTCGAAGGCGATACAGCTTTCATCAGCATACGGTAAGCAGGTAATGGATTCTATGGCAAATGCTGCACTTGAGATGTGTGCAGGTGAGCTTCTCGATTACTCCTTCTATAAGGAAAGGAAGACACCTGATATAGATGAGTATCTTGAGATAGCAAGACTGAAGAGCGCTTCTCTCATAGGCGCATCATGTTCGGCTGTGCCCATACATATGAAGGATAAGGGAGCGAAGGAATTCTACTCATTCGGGCTTAACTTTGGTATAGCCTTCCAGATAAAGGATGATATATCAGACATAAAGAAGGAAAAGAAGTCAAAGCGCAACAAGCCGAATATAATACTGTCTATATCACGGTACGAAGGGCTATCAAACAAAGAAGCTGCTGATAAAGCAGAGATAATAATGGACAAGTACATAGGAGAAGGGCTGTCGAGCATAAAGTCTGCAAAGACCCGCGAGACATTGTCGAAATATGCGGAGCTTCTCTACTCCTACTGACGCACTCCCTTTATTATAAAGGCGACTCCGGGGAAAACCGTATCTATCTTGACATCTGCAAAGCCGTTCTTCTCAAGAATAGATGCAGCATTATGCTTGTCATATGCTGCAACGCTTTTTGTAAGCCAGTCATATGCTTCCTTGTCAACAAGTCTGCCCACAAGTCGCATTACCCTGAAATAAACTGTGAAGAGATGCTTGGAAGGGCCGTCAGGAACTGCCATATCGAGAAGTATTACCCTTCCTCCAGGCTTGATCACCCGCTTTGCCTCTCCGGCAAATCTGTTAAAATCATCAAGATTTCTTAAGACAAAAGATGAGACCATAGTATCAAATGAATCGTCTACGTATTGCAGATCAAGCGCATCTCCTTTTGCAAACCTTATGCTGCTTATCTTTTTAGCAGCAGCCTTGCTCCTTCCTAAGCTCATCATCTCCTCGTTCATATCAACTGCCTCTATGCGTATCTTTCTATTATTCTTCATTGCACGAAGAGCTATCCCTATGGAGAGATCTCCTGTCCCTGCTCCTATATCTATAATATCTACACACCTATGATCTGACAGTGCAAGTATCTCCGCATGCCTTCTCCAGAGCTTGTCTGTTCCAAGGCTGAAGAGATGATTCATGAAGTCATAACGCTTGTATATCCTTGTAAAAAGATTATTTATTCTCTCAGACATAAGTGCACCTTCTTTTATACGTCTGCAGTTACCTTTATGCTATACTTTCCTGCTTTCTTTGTTAGCTTCATCCCATGAGGAGTTACGGCCTTTATGCTTAGTAACCTGCAGTCAACATCAGAGTCCTTATAGTAAAGCCTTCCATGCAGGCTATGCTTTTTCTTCACCTCAAATAGCCTGTCTACCCTGAACTCAAATGCATTCAGCCCTTTTTCATCCACTTCCTCAAGCACATGCTCCAGGGTGAACCATGTGAGGTATTCAAGGCTGTCTGCGCTCTCATTCACCATCATGCTCTTTACAGGCGCCCTTGTCCCGCTTATCTTAGGCAGATCGAGCATAGCATTCAGCATAGCAGCGCAAGCATTCTCTATGCACTCTTCAATGCTTCTCCCATTGGCTATAAATGCTATATCGGCAGTATGATCAACGTATCTGAATCCTTTCATGAAAGAACCTGCAGTGATTAACAGACAGTATATAATATTTCCCTACATTTAAATACTGTCCTGTGAAGACAAGAGTAACTGCTGAAATATGATGAAGTCCATATCGGCTGAGGACAAATGGTGCTTGGATGAGAAGGTCAGAGATACTGTCTACGGCAATAATCATCATAGCAATACTGCTCTTCATAGCAGCTTACATGAATTCGGTGCAGCCTGGGATAAGCGACACCGATCCTTCAACATACGTGATAATACCTATCCTAATGCTCCCCATATTCTTCATATTCAAGCTCAAGGAGAAGATACTTCCTGAAGTAAGGAGAAAGGACATAGCTATAGGCGTTCTTCTTTCCATAATCGGCATAATCTTCACGATCTATATGAAATACGTCCTTTCATTCGAATTCTCTGCTTTCGGGATTGGCTTTCTTATGCTTCCAGTATTTGTAGCTTCATTCTCAATACTGGCATACGGCATAAAAAATTTGAAGAGATTTGTCTCAGTGATAATCTATTCAATATTCACCTCTCCCATAATTCTTCTGCCTGTGCTCCTGCAGAATCAGAATTTCACTGCGATAAACAGCGTGATAGTATACTGGATAGAAAAGCTGTTCATCTCTGGAATAAAATTCTCCCCTCCCATAACTATAACGCTGAACAACATAAGCATAGGGATAGGCCAATCATGTGTAGGCCTTGGTGCAATATTTGGCCTTCTCTTCATGCTGGTTCCATTGGCATACTTCTACGACGGCACAAACAAGGGAAAGGCGAAGTGGGTAATATCCGGAATATTGCTGTTACTTCTACTAAACATAGCCCGCATGTCAATAATAACTTCCCTGTGGTTTGCGGCAGGCCCTTCACAGACCCTTCTCACAATACATCTCTTCATAGGGGTGCTCCTCTTCTACCTGACACTTATAATAATGATCCTTGCTGCACGCAAGTTCGGCCTTGAGATTCCCCGTTTCAACAATGCCAAAGGCAAAAAGATCAAGGAGTACCCGTATGCTCTTGCAGCAGCAGTTGTAATTGGGATAATCTATTATGCTATATTCAGCTACGGTAATTCATACATATCTCCAATGAACCTTACGATAAACCCACGCTTTAATCTCACTCAGAATTATACTATACAGTACTTCAACAGTGCGATAAAGATGAAAAACTACACAAGCGAAATACTGATATATGACAACAATACTGCGGTAACGCTATACCTGTACAACAAGACGACCACAAACAGGAACATAACCCTCGTAATACTTACAAAGCCATACGCGAACCCTATCCAAAACCTGCTGCGCAATTCCACCCCGACAGAAGCGTTTACCTTTATGAACAGCTCCGGATACATTGCCACTTATTATCAGCTCTCATCAAACGGTTCACAGCTCTCAGTCTTCGAGAGAAGCGAAGCATTCCAGATAAGTCCGTATAATTACACTGAGATAAAGGAATATACTATAATTCCAAATGGATTATTCTCGAAGATAAGCGTTCAAAAATGCCAGCCTGTAGATTGGCATTCATATATACTGAACCTATTTGACCTCGCAGTATACAATTCTACTGAACTGAGTCAGATGAACAGCAGGTACTGCATATATAATTCATTGGTGTCACGATGAAGTTCGAGTATTCTGCCGGTGCATTCGTATACAGGAAAAGAGCTTCAAGCGTGGAGCTGCTCCTGCTGAAAAGGAAGGGGTCCAATGCATACGACCTTCCGAAAGGCCACATAGAGAAAGGCGAAAATGCAGTCCAGGCGGCGATAAGAGAGATAAAGGAGGAAACCGGCCTTAACGCAACGTTTCTGCCATACTTCCAGACCTCTACACGTTACATATTCACTAGGAAAAAAGTAAAGATATCAAAGAGCGTTAAGTTTTTCATATCAAGAGCGCAGAGCAATAAGGTAACAATATCCGATGAGCATAGCGGCTACGTATGGTGCGATATAAATAAAGCTGCGGCACTGCTGAAGTATAAAGACCTGCTTGAGATACTCCCGCAGGTAAAGGAGTATATCCTAAGATATGAAGCTATTCAGAAGCTTAATAATGGATATTTGCAGTTGCCAAGAACTATGGACACGTGGGAGCTCTCCAAAAATTTCGTTCCTGGAGATGGTCCATTAAATCCTGAAATAATGCTGATAGGACAGGCTCCTGGAGCAAACGAGGACATACAAAGAAGGCCGTTCGTAGGCAGGAGCGGTCAACTACTTGACAGGCTTCTTAAGGAAACAAGAATAGAAAGGAAGAATGTATACATAACGAGTGTTGTCCAGTTCTTCCCATTCAAAAACAGGGAGCCTACAAAAGATGAGATAGCTTTATGCAAACCATTCATCGAGCGACAGATATCAATAATAAAGCCTAAATATGTAGTGCTCCTTGGGAGAATAGCTGCACGGGCAATACTGGAAGAGAATTCTGTTTCGGAGAACAGGGGGCATATAGTTACAAAGGATGGCATAAAGTATCTGATAACGCTGCACCCTTCTGCAGTTCTGCGATTCCCTAAAAATGAACCGCTACTAAAGGAAGCCCTAAAAACAGTTGCAGAGGAATTGAAAAAGGATAAAAAGGAGAATGTCAATACTATAAAGGATTAAGGGCCCGTAGCTTAGCCTGGTCGGAGCGTTCGACTGATAATCGAAAGGTCATGAGTTCAAATCTCATCGGGCCCATCAAATATGGCTTACTCTTCCATATTAACACCGTGAACGGGAAATCCCACACCGTTTACGAGTGGGAGGAGGTCACAAAAGAGATCTAGCAAGCCTGTACTGGATTCTAAAATTTCCTTTTGTAACCGGTAGGCACAAAGCTGCCATAATTCACATATTTGACACCGAACTGTCCGCCGCTACCCATGCCTGTTATCGTTGTCGCGAGCCTGGAATCGCTTCTTACAAGCTCCATGAACAATGCCTTTACGGATCTCTCAGTGCCACTCAGTGTATCATCAGCGTAATCCATGCCGTTTTCTGTCAGAGCAGGCATGCATGAGCCGAACTTCACAGTTCCGAAATCGGGCATTCCTCTCAGAGTATATCCTTTCCCGTATGCATTACTCCAAGGCTTTTCAACTACGCACTCTGCCGAGTGCACCGCTGCCTTATATACCACTTTCTCGGAAATGCTCTTACCTGTATTTATATCAACAAATCTTATATTCCAGGAATTACTGAGCCCATTTGAACTCAGATTACTCACGCTTATGCTGAGTATATCTCCGTGTTCCATCTGCATTCCTGACAAGTACGTTCTTGCCTTTGGTAGCTCCTCTATCCAAGGCTTAACCGAACTGCCATATACTGCGACACCTGCCTGTATCAAACCTTCAGAAGGACTTCCTCCTAGTCCTGTCCACACGTCTATATCCTTGTTCTTATAACCGGTTATCTCAGGCACCTTAAATGTGGTACTCACTCCTTTAAACGCCCCCGGCTTGGTCACTATCAGTTCATATCCTGCCCAGTTGCCGCTGGCTACAATCTCAGAATTAGTTATATTGATTACATCCAGAAGAGGTCTCTGGTTATCAGAAGAACCTTGTTTTTTGTATACATGCGAATAAACAGGAGATGTATGATTATATTGCACGTCGTATTTGTCTGTGTCATATCTATGGTAATCATTTACTCCTAATGCAATAGCTGTGGTGATTACCACTCCTGCAATCAGTCCTACCCACGCTGCCTTACTCTCCACTCTTCTCTCTTTCTCAGCCTTCTCTTCCCTAAGAGTATCTTTAAGCGCTTCAATTCGCTCATGCTTCTTGAAATCTACCATTATTATGCTCATAGCTCGACCTTTAGGACAGATACATAACGGCTATAATCATATTTAAATGACGTCTATTAATTAGACGGAAAACGAAGCTGAAGGCAAGAGCTTTACACCGAATATCGGCTTAAGAGTACGCTCCTGCCTTTTACAAGTTCCATGAAGCTGTCTATGTTAAGTATGGTTCCTCCCCTGGTATGTATTCCGAGATTCTGTAGTATGAATACGTCCTCGGTACTAAGACCGTTTATCTTGAAGACATTCCTTCCTATATGCCCTGCAGCGTCAAATATGCCTGCAAGATAGCTTGCAGACTTGCTATCCCTTTTGGTGAATATCTTCGGAGAGCTCTTTATTATGGATTTGAGCTGTTTTGCAATCTGTGAGTGGTAGAAACATACGTGCACATAATTCTCCCCCTCTTCAACCAGTATCTTCCTGGAGTCTATCTTGAAATCCTTGAGTGCTATCTCCACAAAGCGCTCCTCAAGCTCGTGCATGCCTGTCTTTATCCCTATCGCGTTGTTCTCCTCCTTTGTCTTTGACATCAGTCCTGCCATGTAATAGGCACTCGGCCCGAGCTTTATCTTCATGATTCTATGTAGCCATTGTTTTATTTAAGCATTCTGAAGAAGAGATATTCTTTACCCTTCTTCTAAAGATCTGCTAAAATTATGTTCTCGGTGGCTCTTGATTGGTACTATCTTCCTTATCCTATCCTTGCTGTCCAGTATCAGGAGGATGCGTTACGGAATCAACTGGTTGTGGTTCATGACTCTCTTCATGATGCTCTTCGTGTCTCTCTATATTTTTGTCCACATCTTCAGATACTGGACTGTCTACCGATGCAGCTTCTGCATCTGTCTTGCCAATCTCCCCACCATTACCTGACCTTCCAATCTTGCCATGATAACGCAGCATGAGGAATATTATTGCCCCAACAGCTGTCGCTGTAGCAACTATTAATGCTATGTACTCGATCGCGCTTGTTCCTGAAGAGGTCTCCGAAGTTTGCCCTGTATTTGTAGTCACAGGCACGGTAGTCAAAACAGTTGAAGTCGGTGCAAGTATTGCGAGTTTTTGTGTGGCTCCACATACTCTGGGAGAGACACTTATTATGCATGCCTGGAGTGTGTAATTGCCCTTCTTCAGTGTGTTTATGTTGAACGATGCAAGGCCATCTCCTTCTGCCTGCAACACGCCGTTAGCATATATCGCAACTGTATACGAAGAATTTACTGCATACGCCGTAATATATCTTGAAGTCCCTGCAAAGAAGCTGCTGCTGTTCAGGTCTACTGTCACATTGTAATTCTGTGGCTGTATAGTGTTTGAGACCGACGTCTGATTGCTGTTATAGTATATCTGCAATGTTACAGTGTCTATTATTGGAAGGTATGAGACATAGCTCAAGTTAAGTGAATATCCGTTTCCTATAGACACAGGAGTTCCCATGTCCAAGGAATAACTTTCACCATTCACAGTCACATCTGCGGATTTTGGAGATATCGAATTAAGTGTTATTCCAAACAGTTTCCCATTTATCTTCAGATTCTCTGAGTTGTCCTGCGTGATGTTCAGAATCTCCCAACCCTGAGCAGTAGAGGTATTATACTGTAACACTGTTGGCAATGATGATCCACCGCCACCGCCTCCCCCTCCACCGCCTCCGCCACCTGAAGGCGAGGATGCTCCAGCTGTTGTTGGTGCTGTAGATACGGCAGTTGTTGTGCTGCTAGAAGTTACTGTTGTAGTTGATGTTGAAGTAGTAGTTGCCGTTGTGAAGGTTATGTTAAGAGGCTGCAACTGCACAGGAGAAGGCAGATATGCATTTGCCAAAGCCACTGCGTCCCAGAACCTGTACTCGTTCTCCCAAGCTATTCTTGAATTTCCTGCGTTTCCAGCATCAAGCTGCCTTCCCACTTCAACATACTGCCATCCCTGGTCATTACTTGTATTTCTCCATTCTACTCCTGAACGCGAAAGATCAGGCCTATACTGCCCGTTTATCCATACCTTGAAATAGCCATTTGCGATTCCTGGTGTGTTAAGCATTGCTTCTACCTGTATCTCATACCATTGGTTGAAGTTCAGGTATGGGGGATCCATGTAAATCTCAGAATCGGTAAATGAGCCATTTACAATCTCAGACTGCGCGCCGTCTGCAAGCTGTATCCCGTCTACTAGGGAAGTATAATTTATACTAATATAATTCCCTGCGCTGGAAGTCAGGGTAAGATGCGTTGCATTTGTTACCGACGCTATGGTGTAATTCTTGCTCCCATTGATGAGTATTCCCTTTCCATTCCAGCTGCCATCGGTAGGAAACTGATGCCCGGAGACCCAGTTTACCGATGTGCCATCTATGCTTACATTCCCACGGAAAGGAGTAAAATCATAGGAACTGATTATGTATGCTTCCCCTACGCAAGGCAGTCCTGTCGATCCTCCACACGCATCCTTTATATAGTAAACTTTCCTCTGTCCATACGGGCCTCCGTGTGTCGGTGCTTGGAAATACACATAACCTCTCACGAACATTGTAGTTGGTCTGTTGCTCTGGAACGACTGCCCGAAGAAATTGTTAATGTCATCTGTTCCAGATATGTACTTTACATTGTTCTGTATGCCTAGATTCTGGCTAAGCGTGCAATCTGTCGAGCTTGTGCAGGATGCAACTCTATGAGAAAGCCCTATCCACCATTTATCTGTAATGAAGTATCCTGTATTTCCGCCTGCAGACTTATTCAATACCATCTGAATTGAATTTGCTACAGATACTATCTTTCTTCCTTGCTCATATATGGTGATATTCTGGTTTACCCAGCTGCCATTAGCGATAAACTTACTGCCAGAAAGCCAGTACAATGTGCTTGCATTGTTTGTCACCATCCCGTAATAGCCTCCAAGATAAATCCCACTGTTTCCCCAGTTAGGGTCAAAAGGATCGCCGCTTACCAGAGTCATCTTAGTGCCATTTATGTCTACTATCCCATGCCTAAAAGGATACCATATCATTGCTTCATGCGTTCCAAAAATAGGATTTGGAGTTATTGTATTGTCAAATGTTGTCTGCCCACCTGCCACAGTATACAGATATCCCCCTGTAAAACAGCAGTTAGGTGTTTCATTCCATCTTGTAAAGTTGAGATTATTTGTGAAGTTATCAGCAATGAAAGTATATCCATAATCAAATGTGCCGTTCCATACTGAATTGGCGCCAAAAGACGAGTGCACACTGACAGTTACATTATTCTCTGCAGTTCCAGGCGGCACAGTTACCTGCATACTTGAATAATTTATGATATTGACTGCTGTTGCTGCAGTGCTTCCAAAATTGACAGTTGTTCCGCTAAAGAATCCAGTTCCATTAACTTCCACTATACATCCTCCCTGTGCTATGCACGAATTAGGAAAGACGTTTGTTATCGATATCGTGCTTTTCGTGTACAATGGTTTTATGTATATGCTGTTTATAGTCTCTGCTCCGCCACTGCTTCTATCACTTACTATAACATTTACTTCAAGAGCATTATTTCCTACCTGATAAGGTATCTGCCATGAAACTGTATTACTTGTATCCGAATTTGACACCAGATAATTTCCGACTACTTGGCTTGTA
Organism: Microcaldota archaeon; assembly: GCA_021790305.1. GTDB lineage: Archaea > Micrarchaeota > Micrarchaeia > Micrarchaeales > CABMGC01 > JAKAUU01. Next base: position 2,587 of record JAJYED010000012.1, on the reverse strand, counting down.
GTTATATTCGAGATTAGAAAATTATAAGTATACGGGGAGGAGCCTCCTGTTATACCTGCAGTAAACTTGATTACGTTCCCAGTATCCTCTGTTACTGGGAATGCAGGTGACGAGGAGATGCTTGCTGCAGAGAGTGTAGGATTTACTGAGAAGGAAGATGAGTAAGACGAAAATACCGTATGACTTCCCGAAGTCAGTATTACATTCGCAACTTCAGGGGAGTTGGAGACATCCGCGTTTGTCGTAGGGAAGGCATATGTTACTGAAGAAGCTGTCTGCCCAGTTAATAGGTTGTTGTGTGTTATTACCGACGGTGTTATACTGTTGGATATCAATATATTGTAAGTATACGGTCCTGTGCAGTTGTCTTCCGTAACTACGAAACTCTCATACTGCCCCACATCTACTATCGCATTGGACGGGTTCGTTATGAATACTGTACATGAAGGCGTCAAGTATGCGCTACTGAAACTTACAGATGGCATAGCGCTAAGAGGTGGCATATATCTGGAATACATGTAGTAGAATGAGGCATTTCCTTCCATTGATGATAATATGGGATAAGTTTCGGTCTGTTTAGGGAAACTCACACTTATTGGCATTGCATTGCTTCCATAATCATACGTTATTAATTGTCCAGCACCTCCGTTCCCTCCAGCAGACCATGCAGATCCTGCTGAACCTCCTGAAGCACCCAACAGATCATAATTCCCCGCAGTATATCCGCCGCTGCCATATGCTATCAGCAGGGCGCCTCCTCCTGCTCCGCCTGCTCCAGAACCGGAACTGTAAAAAGGAGTTTCAATTACATTACCTGCTATTACCTTATTTGCTTCTATGAATGTGCCATCTGAACTACCGTCTCCTCCACTACCTCCATTTGCTCCCCCTCCGCCACCTCCGCTTTGCAGGTATGTCAAAGGGGCGCTGCCCCACTTCACAACATTCGCAGCATCTACTACTGAAGGTGCAGCAGGTGTGGCACCGTTCTGCCCCGTCCCTGTCGATCCTAAACCTCCTGCTATCAACGTGTTTCCTCCATTCCCTCCTACAAGCGATAGCAATACATTGCCTCCTCCTGCTCCGCCGCTACCTGCAAAAGAGCTCGGTATTGCTCCACAGGTACCTCCATTATAACCTGCAGCGCTGTTTCCATTGCAGCTGGTTGTAGGTGTTAATCCAAGTATCTGCCCTTCATTGTCAATTGTTCCTGTACACTTTATGCTACTTGCTGCAAGTTCTGCTTTTGTAGAGGTCAGTGTAAGGTTGTTGCATGCGATGTCTTGAACACGGAGAGGACCATCATAATAACCAGATTGGAAAGATAAAAGCATATTAGACGTCTCGCTTCCCATACTGCTTCCATAATTTATTGCAGTGTAATTTATCTCTCCTGAGTTGTTGAAACCTATGCTTATCGTGTGCGGCGCTTTGAGATCAGCAATATTCAAACCTGTCTGCATGTGAGGCACATCTGCGTAATTATAAAGATACACATAAGGGCTGTATGTGTATGTGCCAGAGATGGTTCCGATCCCAGGAAAAGACCCGAGACCATTTCCGCTGCTTGTGTTTGAAAGACTCAGTGCTTCTGCCCAGGCATTATTCGTTGAAGAGTAAGCAGTTGCGTTAACAAGTACTGTTATTATGTTTCCTGGTGCAGTTATACCTGCCACATTGTCAAATATCCACCCTTGAACTCTCATGCCATTATCAGCATATTCTATGCCTTTAGGCCCATATCCTGCTCCTCCTGCAGACCATGTGGAAGCATGCGAGAAGTTCCAGTAATGGTTGAATACACTGCTTCCATCATCATACTCTCCGTAATTGCAGAGTATCGTATTTGAAGGATTTGCGCACGAGAGTTGTGGCGCTTCTCCAGTGTCTACGTTGTTAAGGAGATTTGTTGTCTTAGTGCCAAATCCTATTGCAATCGTATTTGTTGCCGTCGAATGCGCTGCGATAGAAGGGCCGTACTTTATCCAGAAGATTACATTCTGGCTTGTGTAAATGGTGTTGGCAGGCTGGTACCAGTTCAACCGGTTCCCCTCCATCCACGAAGGAACAACCGTTCCGTTATTTGTATAGAAGAACTCGGTATTATTCAGGGAATTTGCTTCATACTGCTGGTATGCAAGTGCATTGAAAGATATCATAATCTGCAGTCCGTTTACAGTTGCGCTTGACTGCGAATTGCTTATGCTAATATTTGCATAATGGACTATGCTTGCAGGTATGACAAATCCAGAGGCCATCGTTATACTTGGTGCTAATGTGACAAATGCCAATACAAATAAGGCATAGCAGACTATACCATTTACTTTTCCTAACATATGCATAATACCTTATATAAAATATCAATAATTATAATAATTGGCACACCAAAAAAGTCTGCTTTCAGCTATTTATTTGAATCCGTATGCATTGCTAGCGCTATGCTAATCATAAATACAAAGAAAAAGAAATGTGAAATGTAGCTTGAGCATGTTGAAGAATCGCGAACAGCTTTTTACGCACACTAATATGGTATATATATTGAGGTGATCTATCCGCAGGTTCCCCTACGGATACCTTGTTACGCCTT
>JAJYED010000032.1 GCA_021790305.1 Microcaldota archaeon | reverse complement strand
TACTCTCCTAAGCAGGGAGTATATAAGCTTGTAAAGCGTGAAGAGTAGTGGTGTTTGACTGGAGAGAAGAATAGGGTGTAGACAGCTGGTAGAGATCATAACTCTCTTCATGATAGTGCAGTTCTTCGGTCTCTTCATTGCAGTCTTTTCTCTTAATCCCGTACAGACAACAGTCATTTCAAGCAATACAAGTTCTTATCTGAGCAACCCCTTTTTGTTGGCAGCTTATGACGTTGTCTCCATAGCCGTATTTGCAATACTCATATTGGCAATATTGAGGCTTTACAAGAACAAAGGGGCATTCCTTTTCAAGCTTGTCGAATCGTTTGCCATAGGCTTTGGAACGATAGTCATGTTCTTCTTCATACTCACTACTGTTTTCTACGACGTGAACGTCATGTATACGGCTGCAGTTGCGATATTGTTTGGCGCGATAGTGGTCATAGCTAAAAACAAGATAAGGCATCTGAGGAACTTTGCAGCGCTCACGGCAAGCGTAGGGCTTGGAATAGTGATAGGCAACTACGGGTTTGTCCTTGCTTATGTCTTCATGTTCATAATGGCGATGTACGATTACATAGCCGTGTTTGTCACAAAACATATGCTTGTCCTTGCAAAAGCGGCTTCGAACGAGAATCTCTCGCTTCTTATAGGCTCTTCCAATGTGGAGGTAGTGCCCAGGGCTCAGGCTGACAGGAAAGTGCTTGCGGAGCTTAAGAACGAGGTTAAGAAGAATCAGGTAAAGGACCCTATAATAAAGGAGGTGATAGAATCAGGAGAGATGCCTGTACTATCGCAGATACAGCTTGGTGCAGGAGATCTTACGCTTCCGCTCGTAATGTCCGTGGGATTATTCATATCTACAGCCTACTTCTCGGTCCCTACAGGGAACACAGCTGCGATAAATGCATACTACCTGCCTGTTGTTGCAGCCTTAGGGGCTGTTGCAGGTCTTATCTTTACAATGTGGCTCCTGAAAAGGTATTCGGTTGCGCTTCCTGCAATTCCACCGCTTTTCGCAGTTATGAATTTCTTCATCGGATTTGGAATGCTGGCCTATTCTAGACCGGCAAATTTCCTTATAGGGATAGGCATGCATAATGGTTCTTACACTGATTATTATATGATAGCGGCAGGGATGATAATTGTCGGCGCGGCCTTCCTGCTCCTTATGATAATCACGCTGGAAAGGAACAGGAACAAGCAGAAATCTGTTAAGACGTCAAAAGGCAAGGCTGCACAGAAGTCTTAAATATCTGATCCTGATTTAGTCTTCTTTGTTTGTTATGAAAAGTTTTTGCCAGTCTGGCAATTTCCTGTTTATTATACGCAGGATTTTTGCAATATCTGTCTGAGATAAAAGCGGTAACGCTTTTGTTTTGTAAAAATATAATCTGTTAGAGTATGTGCTTGGTGTTGATTTGGAGAAGCAGTTGAAAGAGGTTTATGAACGTTGTTTTGACAGACAGGGCAATGATAAATTGAAGATCTCCCTGGATCTCCCTATAGTAAGGACTAATTCACACCATTTTGGCGAAGCTGCAAGAGTAATAGATATGACAAACTTGGTAAGGGAGATAGGAACTGATAGTTCATGGAATGTGTCTCAGAAGGGCTTTTTTGCATCTAAGAGTTTTGATGGTAAAGAGACGAAGGCCGGTTCCAACTTCAGGAGCAGCATACTCGAGGTGAAATTGCCTTTGGCTGCAAATCTGCATGAGACTGAAAGGATGCTGGTAGATGTATGGAACCATATAGCAAGGGCTTCTGAAAAGGCGAGGGTAGCTACGTTGGCATATGGCAGTCAGCCGCTATCGAAGGCTGATAATAGCCTTATGGTAGGAAATTGCAAGAACCGAGTCCTCGCAAGTAAATTAAACGACAGGTTCTGCTACTTAGGATTAATTGCTTCGGAAAAGGTGCACGTCAGGACAAATGCTGAAGAGATGCCAATAGTGAACAATGTCCTTAATTTTTATTCGCCGGCTATAATCGCGCTTACTGCCAATTCCTCTATAATAAAGGGCAGGGGGGTGGGCTTTGCAGACTACAGGGGCATTGTTATTGATATGGTAGACTTCCATGGTAAGGAAAAGAGGAAGGCGAACGAAGCCAGAAGAGGAATAATGCAGCCTATAGGAAGCATTGAAGAGTACGTTGATATTATGCTCAATGTTACTCCGTTGTATACGATGAGGGAAGGCAGAGTAGTTTCATTCAATGGAATAGGAAAGTTCAAAGAGTTCATAAACAATGGAAGTACGGAGGTTGTATTTATAGACAGCGGCGAGAGGATTAAGACCTCTCCCATCATTTCTCCTGCGCCAATAGATTTCTTTTACCACGAACGCACCTGTTGGACTGATGCTAGGCCAAGAGGAATGCGTGGAACTGTGGAATTGACTTCGGCAAGCATGCAGAGCAGCATAAAGGAGATACTTGCAGTAGGGGCACTGACCTTAGGCCTGGCTGCGAACGCAAAGGAAGCGTGGGAAGATATACGAAGGTGTGACAGAGCGTATTTGAGTTCATTGAGAAGAGAGGCTATGGAAAAGGGAGTTTCGTTAGGCAAGACAGGTTACAGAGATGTATTCGTACTTGAATCCGTAATGCTGGATTACGCAGGTAAAGGATTGGAGATGATTGGAGAGGATGTAACGTACCTGGGTCCTCTGCGCAGGAACCTAGAAGAGGCTAAGAGCCCTGCTAAAAGGAGCCTTGACTATTTGTCTAAGAATGGCATGAAGGCATTTATAGAAGCTGTAAGAATCAAGGAGGAGTGAGAAGGTGTGCAGGTATTGCAGCGGCGCCTACTACTCCTGCCAATACACTGGCTGCAAAAAGGGCGAGCCAGAATAATATGAGCAGTATCTCCCAGCCCATCCACACATTTTTCTGCAGGCCAGGAAGTCTGTCAATTATTAACGATACAGGGTAACCTAGTATGCCTGCTGCTCCGTAGAAGAAGTACATTGCGAAAAGGGCTATCGGTTCCTGCGTTAACCCTATCCCGTATCCTTCTATCCCGTAAGCTATGACTATTAGCCCTATCATGAGGCTGAGGAAACCTGCATATTCAAGCTTTGCCTTTAGTCTTATCGCCATTGAGAATGAGATAAGCAATATGCTGAATGCTACCAGCGGATCGTAGAAGAGTATGTTGTAGCTTCCCGGAAGAGGCCATGTGAACTGCCCCCATAGGCCTGTAATGAACATGAATGCGCCCAGTATGGCTAATGGGATGCTTGCACTGTCAAGGTACTCTGAGAAATCTTTGCGCTTCCTTTTGTATACGAAGTACATGGAACTTATAGCATAGAGGAGTATGAACCCTGCCATGCTTATAGCAAAAAGCGAGAACGCAAGATTGTCTATGAATGCCATGATTTGAATACGTTTGCAAGGTTTTTAAATATTAAATAATTTATAACCAGGGAATTATGACTGCTCTTTCTTTCTGAACACTTCTATAAAAGCACGAACATTCGCCAGATTGTCCTTTCCCAGATATTCCTCTGCTTTTGAGAGCTGGGTTTCTGCCTTTTGGCACATTTCGTGCACATCGCTAGCGGTTATGCCTGTGATAGATATTCCTTTTTTGGTCCCGGATATCCTTGCCTTAGAAGGCCGGGCGCTTTCGTCTGCCACTACTCCTAAAATCACAGGAGCTATTCTGTCAGGAGGATGCTGTGCATTAAGCAGATATCTCCTTCCAAAATTCCTTGCCATGCTGTCATTGTGCACATCTACTGAAAGAGGATACGGGTTTGCTATCTTTCTTACGTATACATTTTTCTCTATATTTTCCGCCTTTCCAAGAATAAGATCGCCAGTATCTGCGAAGTTGTCGTTAAAGTTGTAATAATCCGATTTTGCAGGGCATATTCCACTCACGTAAAACCATGAATCTTTAAGCTCCTCTTTGAGTTTCGGATGTTTGTCAATTTTTAGGAAAGCTTCCTGATAGTCGATGAGACGTAGCCCTTTTTCCTGCAGGTGGGCGGTTGCTGTCTTAAGATTGGCATGTACATTTGCTATGAAGATGCCTGTTCCGGCAAACTCCTTAAACTCTATGTTTGTTCCTTCGTTTTTGTGGATGATGCGTTCCATATAATTTACCTGCTGTTGTTACTGAGTACATAATAGAACATGTGCAGTGCGTTCAGCTTCTGAATGTTTTTTTAATTGCCTGGCGGTCCGAGTTCATAACTGTTGATTCAGTATTCTCATATATAGGCAATGCTATGGTGTCCCTATGGCGTATGCCCAGAACCACAGGAGAGGCATATATTCCAGGCAGACCTGCATCTAATGTGAAGCGCCTGCCGCTTTCCTTAGTATCTTCATCGTTATTGACGATTATTGAGAGGGGCTTCTCTCCGAACCACGCGTATATGTTCCTCTCCGGATCACGTTCGCCATGGGTAAGCTTACCGCGTTTATTGAAAAAGTAATGGTTTACAAGCTTGTGAGCTTCCTGATCATTAGCTATGTAGAACCATGTGCCTTTTAGCTCCCCCAATAGATTAGAGTCGCGGCTTATGTTTATCAGGGCTTCCTTGTACGTTATAGGGCGCAGCTCTTTTTCCTTTAGAAGTTTCATTGACATATCATAATCCGAATAGGTATGCCCAAAAATGACGACAGTATTGGCAGGTTCAGCAAATTCTATGGAAAACGTATACGTTGGTAGGGTTTTGAGTGCCATAAAATCGTATTTGAGTGGAATTATGATGATATAAAAGGCTTTTCTTCGGTATAGACGAATGCAAAGTATTATTTATGTTTAAGCACACGAGATTGCAAAGATGCTTTATGAAGGCACTTTGAGCAAGAGCGACGGGCAGCTTGAGGTTTCTTTATTATCTTGATCATCAAAACTAAATGCCTCGAGGAGACCTGGAGAAACACTTGATATGGTAAAGGCAATTTATAAAGATTTAAAAGATATGAATGTGGGCTTTAA